>CAIOBP010000098.1 GCA_903856295.1 uncultured Rhodospirillales bacterium
CCATCGTCCGGCGCTGGCGAGGCGTCAGATCGCCCAGTCGCGCCATCGCCGCCGTGAAATCAATCTCTCGCATCGCGCCACCCTCCCAACCCTACATATGGGGCGGTGCAGGACGCCAACAAGCACCGCTGACAGAGCCTTCTTCAAAGCCCCCTGAACCTGCTCCAAAGTAAAGGGCTTGGCGATATAGCCATTGGCCCCGGCACCGATCGCGGCCCGAATGGTCTTTTCCGTTCTGTCGCTGGTGATCATGGTCACGACGCAGGAACTGTTCAGACGCTTCATCGTCTTCAGCACTGTAAGACCATCGATCTTCGGCATATTGACATCGAGAAACACCATGTGATGCGGCTTGCTCCTGAACTCGATCAGGGCCTTCTCGCCATCTTCCGCCGTGGTCAGCGCAATCTCGAGCGGCGGCAACTGACACAGGCTCGACAGCATGCCGCACATGGTTTTCGAGTCATCGGCGATCAGAATATTGACCTTCTTGCCCGGAACCGGCACCAGCGCGCTGATGATCCGGCGCAACTCATCGGCGCTGACCGGCTTCGGCAGCAAATGATTGATATTGATCCCCTTGAGATAGTCCGTAACCTTGTCGTTCAGCCGGCCCGACATCACGATCACATGCGCCCGGCCATCGAGCTTCCGGATTTCCGTCGCCGCGACCAGACCGCTCTTTCTCGGCATTTCAAGATCGAGCAAGGAAATGTCGGGATGCTCGCCGCTGAAGATGCGCACCGCGTCGACACCGTCGCCGGCTTCCAGACATGTAATGTCATAAGGCAGGGTGCGCAGCATCTCACGCACCATCTGACGGGTGGTCGTGGTGTCGTCCGCGATCAGAATTTTCAGGCTCTTGCGCTCGCCGATCATCGGGCCGCTCTTTTCCGGTCAGGCATCAGGGCTGGTTTCCCAAATCGGGGACAGGAGCGTCAGCCGCGCCGCCCCGGCCATGAGAGGGCTTGCCGCCCCGCTGATCAACTCGGTCCGCAGCACCGCCAGCGCCAGATCGTCACGGCCGGAGCGAACCTCCCCCACCTCCCGGCCGTCGCTGGTCACCGGCGTTCCCGGCCCGGGCAGCGGCCCGTCGACCCGCACCGGCCACAACCGGCGCCGGATCAGCGAACGATAGCGGCTGCGCGCGGTAACCTCCTGACCAACATAGCAGCCCTTGGTCCAGGAGACGCCGTTGAGGGCATCGAGATTGGCCTCCAGCGCCAGCATCGCCCCCTCGCCACAGTCCTGGACACCATCGGGGACGCCCCGTTCCAACCGCAAGCGGTCGTAAACCTCGAAGCCGCCGGCCGCGCCGCCGCCCCTGGGCACGATCAGACGCAGCCCGAGCGCCGGATGCCGGGGATCGACCATCGCCACCCCGCCGCGACACGGCACGCTGGCGCCGGGCCGGGTTGACAGCCCAAGCGCCGGATCGCCCTCCGGCAGGGCCAGCACCTCGAACGCGCCGCCCACATCCTCGAACGCGACCTTGGCGCGCAGACGGTAGCGGCCCAACCGCTGCAGCAGATCGGGCAGGCGCGCGGCCTCGATGTCGAGCAGCAGCGCCCCGTCACCGCCATCGGCCACGATCAAGTCGTGGAGAATCTTGCCCTGGGGCGTCAGCAGCGCGGCGTAACACGAGGTGCCGGCATCCACCGCCGTTACGTCGTTGGTCAGCAGCCCCTGGAGAAACGCCACGCGCTCCTCCCCGGAAACCCGCAGAATCCCCCGATGTGTCAACGCGATTGGCATGGTCATGTCTTTTCCCGGGGTCTGGGGCCGCCGGCCCCAGTGAGGTCCTGGGGCAACGCCCCTTGGCCGTCGGAGACACCAGGGGCGCCGCCCCTGGACCCCGCCAAAGGCCGGCGGCCTTTGGAAACCGGTTCTTTAGTCCGCGGCTTCGGCCAAGTCTCCGGCGGGTATCAGGCGAACGGCGCAATATTTGAATTCGGGAATCTTCGATTGCGGGTCCAGCGCCGCGTTGGTCAGCAGGTTGGCGGCGGCTTCAACGAAGCAGAAGGGAATGAACACCGTGCCGGTGGGCAGACCGGGATCGACCCGGCATTTGGCCTCGATCTCGCCCCGCCGCGAGACCAGCCGCACCCGGTCGCCAGGGCGCAGGCCGAAACGCGGCAGATCGGTCTCATTGAGATAGATCACCGGGCCGGGCTCGATGGTGTCAAGCACCTGACTGCGCCGGCTCATGGCGCCGGTATGCCAGTGCTCGAGAATCCGGCCGGTGATCAGCACCAGCGGATAGTGCTCGTCGGGCAATTCGGCCGGTTCGACCGAGGCCACCGGCACCAGCTTGCCCAGACCATCGATGGTCGGGAAACGATCGCCGAACAGCACATCCTTGCCCGGTTCGCGCTCGTCGGCGCACGGATACTGGCACCAGCCGTCACGCTCCAGCCGCTCCCAGCTCACGCCCTTGATCGCCGGCCACAGGCTGCGCACCTGCTCCCAGATTTCGCGCGGATGGGTGAACCGCCAGTTGAGCCCGAGCCGGTTGGCCAGCTCCTGGAGAATCCACCAATCCTGGCGCGCCTCGCCCGGCGGCTCCGTCACCGGCCGGGAAATCTGGATGTGGCGGTTGGTGTTGGTGAAGCTGCCCCATTTCTCCATCAGCGACGAGGCCGGCAGCACGACGTCGGCATACCATGCGGTCTCGGTGAGGAAGAGGTCCTGCACCACCAGATGATCGAGCTTGGCCAGGGCGTGGCGGACATGATGCGAATCGGGATCGCTCATCGCCGGATTCTCGCCCATGAAGAACATGCCCCGCACCACCCCCTCGTCGGCGGCGTTCATCAGCTCGATCATGGTCATGCCCGGCTTGGACGGAATGGTCTCGCCGACCCAGACCTTCTCGAAGCGCGCCCGCTCCTCGGGCTTGCCGACGCCGGCATAGCCGGGCAGCAGCCCGGGCAGCAGCCCCATGTCGCACACGCCCTGAACGTTGTTCTGGCCGCGCAACGGGTGCAAACCGCAACCGGGCCGGCCGACATTGCCGGTCAGCAGGCCGAGATTGACCAAGGTCCGGGCATTGCGCACGCCGTGAATATGCTGGGTGATGCCCATGCCCCAGAAGATCATCGCCGACTTGGCGCGACCGAACATCCGCGCCACCTCGCGAATACGCGCCGCCGGAATCCCGGTCTCGGCCTGCACCGCCTCGGGAGTGTAGCGGCGCACGCTCTCGCGGAACTCGGGAAAGCCCTTGGTGCGCTGGCGCAGGAACACCGAATCGTGCAGGTCCTCCTCGATGATCACCTGGGCGATGGCGTTGAACAGGGCGACGTCGCTGCCCGGCCGGTGGGTGATCACGATGTCGGCTTCCTGGCCGATTTCGCTGGCGCGCGGGTCGACCACGATCAGCTTGGCGCCGCGCCGTTTTGCCCGCCGGAAGAAGGCCGCCGCCACCGGATGATTGCGCACCGGGTTGGAGCCGACCACCATCATGACATTGGCGTTGTCGCACTGGGTGAAGGTGGCGGTGACCCCGCCCGAGCCGATCTGATCGATCAGCGCCACCAACGAGCTGGAATGGCACAGCCGGGCGCAGTGATCCACCGAGTTGGTGCCGAAACCGCTGCGCACCAAGCGCTGGAAGAGATACCCCTCCTCGTTGGAGCCCTTGGCCGAGCCGAAACCGGCCAGCGCGTCCGGCCCGAACTTCTCCTTGATGTGGGCGAAGCCGCCGGCGGCGCGGTCCAGCGCCTCCTCCCAGCTCGCCTCGCGGAACTGGGCCATCGGGTCGCCGTCGATCTCCGGCTGCTTGCGGGCGTCGTCGCGGCGGACCAGCGGCCGGGTCAGCCGGTCCTTATGGACCGTGTAGTCCCAGCCGAAGCGGCCCTTGACGCACAACCGGCCGCGATTGGACGGGCCGTCGATGCCCTCGGCCCAGGCGATGCGCCCGTTCTCGACGTGGTAGCGGACCTGACAGCCAACGCCGCAATAGGGGCACAGGCTATCCACATGCCGGGCGTCGCTCATGCCGCCGTCCTCCGGAAAGAAATCGCCCCGGTCGGGCAGGTCTGGGCGCAGGCGCCGCAACTGGCGCAGGTCGACTCGCCCATCGGAGCGTCGAAGTCGAAAACGATCTTGCTGTGACCGTCGCGCCCCGACATGCCGATGACATCGTGGAGCACGAACTCGCGGCAGGCCTGGACGCAGCGCAGGCAATGGATGCAGGCCGAGAGATCGACATCGATGCCGGGGTGGCTGCGATCAACCGTGCCCTCGCGCTCCTTGCGCGGATAGCGGGTGGCGGTGACGCCCATTGCTTTGGCCCAGCGCGCGCATTCCGAGTCGGGCGCGACCTCGGCCTCGGCGAGCAGCAGTTCCATCACCGTGCGCCGGGCATTGGCCGCCTTGCCGCTGTTGGTCATCACCTGCATGCCCGGCTGGGGCTTGGTGATGCAGCTCGCCGCCAGATTGCGCCGCCCGACCACCTCGACCACGCAGATGCGGCAATTGCCGTCCGGGTGGAAATCGGGCTCGCCGGAAAGACACAAATGGGGAATTTCGGTGCCGTGGCGCTTGGCCACCTGCCAGATCGTCTCGCCGGGCCGGGCCGTGACGGCGCGTCCGTCGAGAGTAAAGGGAATCTCATCCGCCATAGAAGCTCGCCCCTCCCCTGCCGGTCCGGGCTTCGCGACCCACGGATTGAAGGACCATGGTTGGCCGGCTTGAACCGGAAACGCGCCCGCTACCGAGTCCGCAGGGTAACGCACCCGCCCCCCCGAGGTCCACGATTTATGAGCCGGGGTTTATGAGCCGGCGCGGCTGTGCTAGCCTCCGCGGCGCGAATAAGCGGCACGGAGCCATGACCACCCTCACCGACTCGCTGAGTCTCGCCGCGCGCCTGATCGGCGGGCTGGATGCCGATCTGCTGGCCATCGTCCTGCTGTCCCTGCGGGTCAGCCTGACCGCCGTGGCCATCGCGACGGTGATCGGGCTGCCGCTGGGGGCGCTGCTCGGGCTGACCCGCTTTCCCGGCCGGATGGTGGTGGTCGTGCTGTTCAACACCCTGATGGGGCTGCCGCCGGTGGTGGTCGGGCTTGGGCTTTATCTGGTGATTTCCCGCGCCGGACCGCTGGGCTGGCTGGGCCTGCTCTATTCGCCCACCGCCATGATCGCCGCCCAGACCGTGCTGGTGACCCCGATCGTGATCGCCTTGACCCGTCAGATCGTCGAAAGCCTGTGGGAGGAGTATGACGAGCAGCTGCGCTCGTTCGGAGTCGGCCCCGCCGGCCTGATCGCCACCCTGCTGTGGGAGGGCCGGGTCAGCCTGATCACCGCCATTCTCGCCGGCTTCGCCCGCGCCAACGCCGAGGTCGGGGCGGTGATGATCGTCGGCGGCAACATCGACCACTATACCCGGGTCATGACCACCACCATCGCCCTCGAAGTCAGCAAGGGCGACTTGCCGCTGGCGCTGGCGCTGGGTATCGTCCTGCTGTCCATCGCTCTTTTGATCAATGCCGGGGTCAGCGTCGCGGCGATGCGCAGCCAGAACCGCTGACAGACAGGAGCGCTGACGTATGAGCCGATTTCTCGCGGTGACGCTGTGTGTCCTGGGCATGCTGGCCGGCGGCGCGGCCGGCGCCGAGGAGCGCTTCATCACCCTGGCCTCGACCACCTCGACCGAGCAGTCGGGCCTGTTCCGCCATGTGCTGCCGCTGTTCACCGCCAAGACCGGCATCGCGGTCCATGTGGTGGCGCTCGGCACCGGACAGGCCCTGCGCACCGCCGCCAATGGCGACGCCGACCTCGTGCTGGTCCATGACCGTCCGGCCGAGGACAAGTTCGTCGCCGAGGGCTTCGGCATCGACCGCCGCGATGTCATGTACAACGACTTCATCCTGGTCGGCCCCGCCGCCGATCCCGCCAAGACCCAAGGCGCCACCGACGCCGCCCAGGCCTTCCAGCGCATCGCCGGGACCGGCGCGCTCTTCGTCTCGCGCGGCGACAACAGCGGCACCCACGCCATGGAAACCCGGCTCTGGCGCAGCGCCGGCGAAGACCCGGCCGGCACGCGCGCGCCCTGGTATCTCTCGGCCGGACAGGGCATGGGGCCGACCCTGACCATGGCCGCCGCCCGCGACGCCTACACCCTGGCCGATCGCGGCACCTGGCTGAGCTTTCGCGACCGGGGAGCGCTGCGACTCGAGCTTGAGGGTGACCCGCGCTTGTTCAATCCCTATGGCGTGATTCTGGTCAATCCCGTCCGTCACCCCCACGTCAAGGCAGACATGGCGCGCGCCTTCGCCAACTGGCTGGTTTCGCCCGAGGGCCAGAGCGCCATCGGCGCCTTCCGGGTCGAGGGCCAGCAACTCTTCACCCCGAACGCCAAGACCAATTAGTGGCGCCGCGCCGCCCCCTGTTCCATTGAACGGTTGGGATGCCGGCACCGAAATGCTATCTCTCACTCTTGTCCGCTGTTCACATGGGGAGGGTGAGACCATGAGTCTCCTGGGTTCGATCCGACGGCCGCTCCGGCTGGCGTCCTGGCTGGCCGCCGTTGTCTTGCTGGCGGCCGCGCTGCCCGCCGCCGCCGCCGAGCGCGTCGCCCTGGTGATCGGCAACACCAACTATGCCGACAGCCCGCTGCGCAATCCGATCAACGACGCCCGGGCGATGAATTTGTCGCTCACCCATCTCGGCTTCGACGTCGTGCTCATCACCGATGGCGACCAGCGGAGCATGCAGCGGGCCATCGGCCAGTTCAGCCGCAAGCTGCGCGGCGCCAAGGTCGCCCTGGTTTATTATTCCGGGCACGGCATCCAGGCCGGCGGCATCAACTACATGGTTCCGATCGGCGCCCAGATCGAGTCCGAAGGCGACATGCCGCTGGAACTGGTCAGCGTCGACGCCATCATGACCCAGTTGGTTCAGGCCGGCACCGACGTCAACATTTTGATTCTCGACGCCTGCCGCAACAATCCCTTCGAACGCGGCCTGCATCGCGCGATCGGCGGTGGCGGCGGCGGTCTGGCCTCGGTCTCGGCGCCCAAGGGCACGGTGATCGCCTATGCCACCGCCCCCGGCACCACCGCCGAGGACGGCACCGGCAACAACAGCCCCTACACCACCGCCCTGCTCCGGGCCATGGCCGCGCCGGGCAAGAAGGTCGAGGAGGTGTTCAAGGACACCCGCATCGAACTGGCCCATGCCACCAACGACCGCCAGATCTCCTGGGAATCCTCGTCGCTGATCGGCGACTTCTATTTCTCGGCGCCGGGCGGCGCACCGCCGGCCCACGGCGCCACCGTTCACACCCCGCCCGCCCATGGCCCGGAGGCCGGCCACGAAGCGAAACCCACCGCTCCGGCAGCCGCGCCCACCGCCCCCGCCAGCGCCGCGCCGTCGAAGGTCAAGCACGAAGAGGCCGCCGTCACTCCGAACGCCGACACCAGCACCAGCCACGAGCGGGGCAAGATCGTCTTCGATATCGTCAACGGCCTCGACCGGCGGATCACCCAGCTCTACCTCGCCCCCTCCAGCGGCACCGACTGGGAGGAAAACGTCATTGAGTCACCCCTCGAAGGCGGCGAAACCCTGGAAATGACCGTCGACGACGGCACTTCCGAGTGTCTTTACGACCTCAAGGCGGTCTTCAAGGGCCGCAAGGATTTCGAGGAACGCGAAATCGACATTTGCAAGGTCCAGAGCTTCACCGTCGAGTAGTCTGAGCGTCTTCTATCCAGAGGCTTCGCCCCTGGACCCCGCCAAAGGCCGGTGGCCTTTGGAAACCCGGACGTCAGCGCACCTGGAAATCGGCGCTGGCGCTGCGACCCTCGGCATCGATCACGGTGACGCGGGCGAAACCGGGACCCTCGGGGCGCCATGTCGCCTCGCGCTTGCTCTCGCTGGCCTCCAGCGGCCGGCCGTTGATCATCCAGGTCAGCGGCCGCCGCCCCCCGGCGGCGCTGAAAGTCACCGTCGCGCGCGGACCGTCGCCGAAATCCTCCTGATCCAACACCAGCCCCGGCGTCGGAAACACCAGCCGCAAGCGCTCGGGATCGGCCAGGGTCAGCGGCCGGCGTTCCGGATCGCCGGCCTCGATCCGCCGCAACAGGGCCGGGGCGTGCGCCGCGATCGGCTCGACACCGGCCGGCGCGCCGGGGCCGGGCGTGGCGCTGGTGGCATCGTCGAGCAGGTCGAACACCCGATAGAGCAACGGCGCGGCGGTGTTGCGGCCATAGCGATCGGGGCTGGGCGTGCCATCGGGCCGTCCGACCCAAACCCCGACGGTATGACGGGACCCGACCCCGAAGGCCCAAGCATCGCGAAAGCCGAAACTGGTGCCGGTCTTGAGCGCGATCACCGGCCTCAGACTAACCTCGCCCGCCGGCACCAGACCGGACGGCGGCGGCGTGCCCTGAAGAATCCGCCGCACCTGCCACGCCGCCCCGGCCGAGAGCAGGCGCCGCACCGGCCCCGTCGCGCCCCCCGGTTCGAACAGCAGCGGCGCCACCTCGCCATCGCGGGCCAACCCGACATACAACGTCGTCAGGTCCAGCAGATTGATCGAGACGCCGCCCAGGGCGATCGGCAGGCCGGGCTCGGTGGTGCCTTTGGGAAAGACCAGCCGGGCGCCGGAGCTTTTCAGCCGCTCGGCGAAGCGCGACGGGCCGATGCGGTCGAGAATCAGCACTGCCGGCACGTTGAGCGACATCTGCAACGCTTCCCGCACCGTCAACTCGCCATGGAACCCACGGTCGAAATTGGCCGGGGCGTAATCGCCGAAGCGGGTGGAAACATCGGCGACCAGGGTCTCGGGATGGATCACCCGGTCATCGAAGCCCAGGCCATAAATGAACGGTTTCAACGCCGACCCCGGAGAGCGCACCGCCCGCACCATATCGACCCAGCCATTGCGGCTGTCGTCATGGGGATCGGGCGCCCCCACCGCCGCCAGCACCGCGCGGCTGGCGTTGTCGACGATCAGGATGGCCAGCCCGCCATGCTCGACCAGCGCCGGCAGCTCCCGCCGGACCAGCGTTTCCAACTGGCGCTGCAGGGCGCCGTCAAGGGTGGACGCCACGCTCACCGCGCCGGGATGGCGGGCGCGCAGGGCATCGGCCAGATGGGGCGCGGCATCGGGAAACGGCCGCTGGCGCGTCGGCACCGGCTCGGCCATCGCCTCGCGCGCCACCCGCTCGGAGAGCACTCCGGCGGCGGCGGCCCGGGCCAGCACCTTATCGCGGGCGGCTCGGGCGGCTTCGGGCAGGCGGTCGGGACGCAGCCGGCCGGGCGCCTGGGGCAAGGCCACCAGCAGCGCCGCCTCGGCCGGCGACAATTCGCGCGGCGACTTGCCGAACCAGGCCAGCGCCGCCGCCTGCACCCCTTCGAGAGCACCGCCGAACGGCGCCAGAGTCAGATACATCTCGAGGATGGTCCGCTTGTCGTAGCGCGCCTCCAGCTGCACCGCCCGCGCCATCTCCCGCAGCTTGCCCGGCCACGAGCGCCGATGCGGCTCCAGCAGCCGCGCCACCTGCATGGTCAGGGTCGAGGCGCCCGAAACGATCCTCCCGGCCCCGAAATTCTGCCCCACCGCCCGCGCCAGCGCCAGCGGATCGACCCCGGCATGGCTGAAGAAGCGCCGGTCCTCATAAGCGGTCAGGATATCGAGATAAACCGGCGCCACCACCCCGGCCGGTGGCAACCGCCACGTCCCCGCGCCGCTGGTGAACATCCGCAGCGGCGCCCCGGCGCGATCGCTCACCGTCACCGAAAGATCGGACAGGCGCTCCAGCGGCGGCGGACACAGCCGGTCGAGCAGCAGAACGGCGGCGGCCAGCGCCGCCGCCGCCAGAGTCAACCGCCGCCCCTTCATGACACCCTCCCGGTCTTGGCCGAGTTCAGGTCACGGCCCCGCCGGCAGCACCGTGATCCGCCCCGTCGCCTGCCGGGCGAAGAAGCGGGGCTTGTACATGTCCTCGACATGAGCGCCGGGCAGCTCGTAACCGCCCGGCGTAACGGCACGGACCAGGAAGGCCAGCGTGAACTTCGGGCTGCTTTCGCTGAGATCGACCGCCGCGATATAGCGGTCGTCGCGCAACTCGGCGGCCACCGTGTCGGTGAGTTGGGGCAGCCAGTGCAGTTCGGCGAGACCGCCGGCCCCGAGGCTCTTGTTCTCCAGTTCCCAACCGGCGGCGAGCGGCTGGGTGACGATCGCCTGATGGAACAGCTTGGTCGATGACTCGCCCTCCAGCACCACCACGAAGACGTCGTTCTGCTTGACCTGATCGAGATTGACCGGCGTGCCGTCGCGCCGGAAGAAATTGCGCTTGATCTTCAGACCTTCGCGCGCCGCCGGCCGGGCGACCGCGGGCACGCCGTAGGTGGCGATCGCCTGCCAGACCGGCTGGCTGCCGCCATTGTGAATCTTCACCCCCGCGGCCAGCTCGGCGGCGGAAGGCGTCAGGCGCAACGGATCGCCCTTGCCCAGCGACGGTCCGCCCTCGCGGGTCAGCGCCAGCGGCGTCGCCCCCTTCATCAGGCTGTGCGCGGCCAGCACCAGCCGGGCCTGCTCCTGGGTGTTGGTCTCATGCACCGACGCCGCATTGGCCGGCATCCGCTCCAGCAGGGTCGGCAAGCGGCCGTTTCCGGCCATGCCGGTCTCGGTGGCCAGCGTCACCAGAGCGGCGGCATCGCGCAGGGTCGAGCCGTAATCGTCCCGCCAGACATCGCGGGCCAGTTGCGACATCGCCGAGGCGAAGGCGACCTCGGCCCGGTCGCGGTCGCCGAGACGAGCCAGCGCCGCCCCGACCTGTCCCTTGGCCAGCGGTGTCGGCAGTTTCGCGGTGAAGGCGTCGGCGAAGTAACGCACCGGCCCGGCGGTCAGCACCCCGGCCTCGGCCAGGGTGTAGAGGGCATAGGCGCGGCTGGCCAGATCGCCGGGCTCGACCCCACCCTCGATGGCATGCTGGCGCAACCAGGTCAGACCGGCGAGATAGGGCGCGTCGGGCACCGGGTGCTTGGCGGCGCGGGCGCGGGTCAAAAACTCCATGGCATAGGCGGTCAGCCAGTTTTCCGACTGGTTGTTGGCGCTCCACAGCCCGAAGGAGCCGTCGAAGCGCTGCTTGTCCAGCACCTGGGAAATCGCCTGATCGACACGGGCCTCGATATTGTCGTCGGGGGCGTGCTGGGCGCCCAGAGCCAGCGCGACGTCGTTGACCACCAGCAGCGGCAGCGCCCGGCTGACCACCTGCTCGAGGCAGCCATAGGGATAGCGATCGAGCGCCGCCAGCAAACCGGCGACATCGAAGGGCGGACTGGCGCTGAAGCTGAGCGAGACGCCGGCGGTCCCGGGGACGAAACCGGCCAGCACCGAGGCATCCATCACGCTGTCGAGACCGGGCGGAACCTGCCGGGTGACGAAGTCGGTCTCCACCGCCCGCGACGGCCGGACGGTGATGCCCAGTTCCTGACGCACCGACACCGCTCCGGGGCCATCCAGCGGCCCGTCGACGGTGAGCACGATGCCGCCAACCCCGGCGCCATCGCCGGTCACCGGCAATTCGAGGCTGCGCCGCTGCTCGCGGGCGAGGTCCAGGATTTGCCCGCCCTGGGGCTGAACCACCCGCACCGGCCCCTCGCCGATCACCGACACCCGATAACGTCCGGCCGGAGCCTCGACATTATGCAGGGAGACGGTCAGGCGGCCATCGTCGCCGGGCGCGAGGAAGCGGGGCAAGGTGGCGTCGGCGACCAGCGGATCCCGCACGATCAGCTTGGTCGAAGTCGCCCCGACCCGCGTGCGGTCGAAGGCCACCGCCATGATGCGCAACTGGCCGTTGAAGTCGGGAATATCGAGCTTGATCCGGGCCTTGCCCTGGGCGTCGAGCTTCACCGGCCCCTTGAACAGCGAGACCACGATCACCGGCACCTTGGGCAGGCCGCCGGCCAGACCGCCGCTGTCGCCACCCTGGCGCAACTCGCCCATCGGACCATCGATGGTGTCGATCAGCCGGCCGTAATCGTCACGGATATCCAGCCCCAGCGCCCGCTTGCCGAAGAAATGACTTCCCGGATCCGGCGAGTCGAACGAGGTAAGTTGCAGAATTCCCTCATCGACGGCCGCCAGGGTGACATAGGCGTCGGCACCGGGGGTGGCGCTGACCGGCACCTCGATGGTCTGGCGCGGCCGGACCATCTCGGGCAGGTCGATGGCCAGCGCCAGCGTGCGCTCGGCGGGATCGACGGTCACCCAGGTCAGGCCGATCGCCCGCACCGGCATCCGCTCCTTGCCATGGACCGGCGGACGGTACACCGTGGCGGTGACGTAGGCGCCCGGCCCCCAATTGGCATCGACCGGGACATCGACGGTGGTGCCGCCGGCCGGAACCGACAGGCTGCGGGTCAGATGCAGACGGTCGGTGGCGACGGTGAGCAGCACCTCGCCGGCGAAGGGCGGCTGAATGCGGATGTGGGCGGTTTCACCGGCCTTGTAGGACTCGCGATCGGCGCTGACCTCGACGGTATCGGGCGTGTCGCCGACATTCGGACCGGAATCCCAGCCCGAGCTGAAGCGGTAGGAAGAGGCGACGCCGGTCCCGGTGTCGGTCACTTCCAGGCGATAACGGCCCCAGGGCAGCGCCCCGACATCCTGCACCGCCGGGCTGGCGGCCGACACGGCGAGCGTGCCGTTGCGCACCGACTGGTCGCGCTGGTTGACGCGATATTTGTAGTGGCCCTGCTCATAGTACCATTGGAAATCGCGATGCTCGGCCACCAGTTCCCAGCGCAGGCCGGACTTGGCGATGCGGTTGCCCGCGGCGTCGACGGCGATCACCGAGAAGCTGGCGGCGCTGCCCTCTTCCACACGCTCGCCGTCCGAACCGGAGGCCGAGGCGATGCCGATGGCGTAGGGCTGAGTGCGCACCGGCACCGTGATCGACTTGCGGCTCGGCCGCCCGCCCGGCTCGGAAACCGCGACCCGGATCACCGCCCGCAACGGCTTGGTGGTATCGGGCCGGGGCGGCAGATCCACCGCCAGCCGGGCCTTGCCCTCGGCGTCGGTGGTCGGCAGCACCAGGTCGAGCGCCCGCCCGGTCACCTGCTCCTGGGCCAAACCGAAGCGATAGCCCTTGTGCTGGGGATAGGGGGTGCTGTCCTGCTCCAGCGACACCTGGGCGTCGCCGCCCAGGCCGGCGGCGGGCGGACCATAGAGGAAGCGCGCGGCGATCCCGACCTCGAACGGCTTGCCCGGCTCGATCACCGGCCCGCCGGCGGACAGTTCGACCGCGAGGCGCTCGGGCATGAACTCCTCGACCTGGAACTCGAGCTTGCCGACCGGCTCGCCCTTGGGGTCGCCATAGGCCTGCACCGACCAGCCGCCCAACGGCGCCGAGCGGCTGAGAACCAGCGGCAGGGTGAAGCCGCCGGCGGCGGCCGGCTTGAGCGTGCCCGACCAGTATTCGGTGCCGCTGGGACGCAGCACCTTGAGGGTCAGCGGGAAATTATCGACGGCGACGGTCCGGTCATCGCGCAGCAGAGCGGTGATGTTGACGGTCTCGCCCGGACGGTAGACGCCACGGTCGCTATAGAGGTAGGCGTCGAGCGGCCCCGGCTGGGCGCGGCCGCCGACGCCCCGGTCGCTGAGATCGAAGGCGGTCAGGGTCAGGTCGAGCACCGCGAAGTCGCCATCCTTGCCGGAGGCGGTGACCAGCAGCGGCGATTGCCCGCCCTCGCCCCGGGTCAGGCCCTCGGCGAAGTGGGCGTGGCCCTCGGCGTCGGTGACGACGTGCCCAAGCTCGGAATTGTTGCGGGCGAGCAGCCCGATGTCCACCCCGGCCAGCGGCTTGGCCGAGGCCAGCGACCGGGCGAAGACGTGAACGCCGTCGGCGCCGCGGGTGGTGGTGATGCCGATATCGGAGATCATCAGCCACTGGGTGGCCTTGCGCCAGGGCTTGATGTCCTCGGCCACATCCACCGGCTCGGCGACCACGGCATAAAGGCCGGGCTTGGGCTGGGGAATGATCTGGCGCACCGCGAGACCGGTGACGCCTTCCTTGTTGCGCTCGCCCTTGACCGCGAGCTTGCCTTCCCACACCAGTTCGCCATCATTGTTTTTCAGGCTGCTGGCCTGCCACGAGGACAATTGCTGATTGAGGTTCTGCTCCTTGGCCTGGGTGACCAGGGCACGGTCGTTGATCCGGTAGACCTTGAGTCCGACGGTATCGAGATTGACCGTCAGCACCGGCACGCCGCCGGTATCACCGCGCGCCAGGATGAAGGACTGGCCCTTGAAGGCCACCGAAGGCGAGCGGTCGGGCACCTGGACCCGTTGCGAGACATCGGCCTTCAGGCTCAGGCCATCGATGCCGGGCAGGCCCTGACGCACCGTCAGCTGATAGGTCGAGCCATGGCTCAGGCCCGAGAGGCACAGCTCCGCGCCGTCGGCAATGGCGGTAACCCGCGCCGCCGGCTGAAGCTTGACGAAATCCTCGAAATGAATGTCGCGGCCGGTCTTCAGCTGGTCGGAAAAGGTCAGGCACAGCCGCGCCGGATATTCATCGGCCGACACCGAACTGTTCTTCAGCGACAGCCCGACCAGCACCCGCAACTCGGCCATCCGGTGCTCGATTTCGGGGGGCGGCAGCCGCGCGTCCTTGGCGTCGGTGAGCACGGCGCGATAGGCGGCCAGGGCGTCGCGGGGCCGCTTGAGCGGTCCCTCGAGCAGCCGGGCCAGCCACAAGCCGTTTTCAACCCGATCGCTGCCCGGGTCGGACTTGGAATAGCCGAGCCAGCCGGCCTGCAGCGCCCGGTTCAGATTGGGCGGCGTCTGTTCGGCGAACGCCCGGGCCAGCGCCATCCAGGTCGCCGGCCGTTCGTCGCGAACGCCGATCGCGCGCTCGAACGACTGAACCGCCTTGACCATGTCCCGCGCGGCCAGGGCTTGCCCCGCGAGATTGATCGCCTCGTCGATCAGCTTCTGGTTGGCCGCGGGCGGCAGTTTGGTGGTGAGCGTGCCGGCATAGGCCTGGGCGTCGGCATCGAGCCCAGGCAGTTCCAGCCGGTCGGCCAGCGCGGCGGGCGCCGCCGTCACCAGGGCGACCCCGGCGCAAACCAACAGCAAAAGCAAACGAAGGACGCTGGCGATGTGAACCATGGCACACTCCCGTTCCGTTTCCCCGGTCTGGATACCGGGGCCTGCGCGCCGCGCGAGCGGCGCGGTATCAGAAGATGATCCCGAAGCTGATCATGGCGATCAGCCAGGGCAGAAAATAGCCAACCGGATAGAGCGCCAGCAACACCCTGTCGGTGTGGCGGATCTCCGCGAGCCGCCCGGCGGTCTCTCTGCGTTTGAGATAGACGTTGAGCACGATCAATAAAGCCCCGACCATGAAGGCACTGGCCAAAATCGTGTCCATGAAGGTGATATAGCCCAAGCGGGGCAGATCGTTGGAGATCGTGAAGTTGAAGGCGACGAACAACAGCAGGTGGGCACCGGTGACATCGATGCGCTTGTTATAGTCCTTCAGCAAGAAGGTCGCCCAGGACGTCATGAGGATGATCATCAGCGGCATGAATATCTTCATGATATAATAGCCGAGATGCCGCTTGGCCGCGATATGGAAGGTAAAGCGCGCCTTCATCTCCTCGGTGAGACTGGTCGAGGTATCGAAGCTGGACACCACCCACTCATCGACTCCGACCTTATTGCCCAGCGCGTTCTTGGTCGGGCTCGCGACAAACTTATAGCGCTCGCTCGGATAGATCGAATCGATGTGAATGTAGAAATTCTGGGAATCGAACGGAAACTGGCGGAAATCCAGGTCCGGCGCCTGGAGCGAGGCCGAAAAGCGCTCCATATAGCGGGCGGTGCCGTTGGACTCGACGAAGATCAGCACCCCCTGGTTGATGCGCCTGCCCTGAAGATTGTAGATCACGAAATCCGGCCAGCGCAGATGGCGCTCTTCGACGAAACTGCGGAAGCCATCCAAATCGAAGGTCTTGAAGTTGCAGCGACAACTGGCCGGGCTGAACGCGTAGCCCTGATCCCGCCATTGCAGTCTCATGGTGGCGACCACCGAGAATTTGCCGTCGCGCTGGGCGATGCTGGAAATCTGGTCCAGCTGAATCGCGATCGTCACCGGAGTCGGCGGCCGGGCCACCGGCGGCCCATGGTCAGCGCCGTCACCACCGCCACCATCCACCGCCACCCGGGCGTTGTTGCGCAATTGCAGCCGGTAGGCCCCGAAAGACTCGGAGTCGCCGCTCAAGCGCAAACGGTATTCGTCGGCCGGCGCCTTGAAAACATAGCGCAGCACGGCGGCCCGGCCATCGGCGTCGACCGTTGAGCGGGCCAGAACTTTCTGTCCGAAATCAAGCAGTTGAACGACCGGCGGCCGCTTGCCCTCGGTGTTCTCGATCCGCACGCTCAGCACATCCCCGACGTCAAACGGGGTGAGGGTCAGGATGGCGCGCGGCCGGGCGGCGCCCAGTTCGCCGGTCACGGTCTGAAGTTGGCTTTCGGCCGGATTGATCCCGGCGTCTTCGGTGGCGAACACCCGACCCGTGGCCCGGCTGTCCTGGGTGATCGCCGCCGCCGGATTGAGCCCGAGCACCAGCCGGAAGCGGCCGAAACTGGGCTCGGCCGCCGCGCCGCCGCTCGCCGCCGCCGGCGTTCCGGCAACCAGAATCAGGTAATCGCCATCCCGGGGAATCGTGCCGTTCAACGTCGCGTCGTAGCCGGTGTCGTCGCCATCGTTCCAGGCGAGAAAGAAGGTCGCGGCCACCTTGTCCAGCGCCCCGCGCAGGCTGTCCCCCTCGAGCACGGCCCGGTCGGTCTCGGTCTTGAACTGCTTGCGGAAGGCATCCGAATCGAAGGGCAGCGCCACCAGGGCCAAAACCGGGGTGAGATTGCCCGAGGAGCCGCTCAAATGGGCGCCGACCCGGTCGCCGCGCTTCAACCCGCTCAACCGGTAGGCGGCCAGTTCGCCGGGCCTGATCCCCCCGTCCTGCACCTGAATCGCGGGCGAAACCGCCACCGCAGCGCCCGACGCCTGGGCCGCAGCCTCCTCCGGCGCCAGCCCGATCCCCAGCGCCAGCACCGCAGCCGCGATCAGCCCCCGAACATTCCTGAACATCCCGCGTGCCCTGCTGCCCGACCTGCCGCCACCATACCCGTTTTCGGAGCGGCCGGAAAGAAATCGGCGCAAACGACAACGGCCCCGGCTCCATCTGTCGGCGGAACCGGGGCCGTCGGGACAAACGCGCCAGAGCTTACTCGACCGAAGCGCTGGTGGTGTCGGTGCTGCGATTGTACTTGATCGTGATCTTCTCAATCTTGCACAGGTCGAAACCCTGCCACATGGCGGCGCTGCCGTCATCGGTGTAGACGACCTTCAGGTCCCACTTGCAGCCGGTGGCCGCGCGATGGAACTTGATTTCGGTGGTTTCACCGTTGTCGAGCATTTCCCGGCCGAGCACGTCTTCTTCCCAGTCATTGCTGCCGGTCGGAGAAACGTAGACTTCCTTCAGCTGATAGCCGGTCTTGTTGATCAGGACGAAATCCTGCTTCCCCTCGGCACGAGCCTGACCGCTCAGGCCACCCAGAACCAGGGTCAAAGCCAGACCCGCAGCCACGATAATTTTATTCATGTCGCCCTCGCATATGTTGAAACGCAAAGCCATCGCAGAGAAGAACCCACGGCCATCCTGCCAGCGGATTCAGAGCGCCGGAAGCCCCGGCTTCGTTCATTGATATCGGGTAGCCGCCACCCTGACAACCCAGAACTTGAACCCCGGCGCCCCGGAGACGTCTCTCCGATCCGCCGATTGAACTGGCTCGGGCGCTCGCGAAAACAATACCCCCGGCGCGCCGGGCTTTGCTACTCTCCGGGCCGGGGAGGAAACTCGGACATGGCAGAGGGCCTGACGGTCCGGAAGGCTCGAGGCGCGTTCTTCACGCCGCCCGAGATCACCCGGTTCATCAGCGATTGGGCGATACGCGCGCCCACCGACACCGTCCTCGAGCCGTCCTGCGGCGAGGCGGCGTTTCTGCTCGCCGCCGGCCGGCGGCTGCGCGACCTCGGCGACTCCGGTGCGGGCGCCGGACGGCTGCACGGCATCGAGATTCACGACGCCTCCGCCGAGCTGGGGCTGGAGGCGCTGCGCGCCGCCGGGCTGGAGGCCGCCATCCGGGTCTCGGACTTCTTCGACTGCCCGCCGACCCCGAGCTTCGACGCCGTGGTCGGCAATCCCCCCTATATCCGCTATCAGCACTTCCGGGGCGAGGCACGCGGCAAGTCGCTGGAAGCGGCGCTGGCCGCCGGGGTGCGGTTGACCGGCCTGTCGAGCTCCTGGGCGGCCTTCGTGATTCACGCCAGCCAGTTCCTCAAGCCCGAAGGCAGGCTCGGGCTGGTGCTGCCGGCCGAACTGCTGAGCGTCAATTATGCCGCCGAGGTGCGGCGCTTTCTGCTCGGGCGCTTCTCGCGGGTGCGGCTGGTGATGTTCGACACCCGGGTTTTTCCAGAAGTGCTGGAAGAGGTGGTTTTGCTGCTCGCCGAGGGCAGCGGCGGCGCCACCAGCTTCGAGGTTTTCCAGGCCCGCGACCTCGACGATCTCGCCCGGCTCGACACCCACGGCTGGACCGGCTTCGACCTCGGCGCCGTCGATAAATGGACCCCGGCCCTGCTCTCCCAGGCCTCGTTCGGGGTCTATCAGGCGCTGTGCCGCCAGGGGGCGTTCTCGCCGCTGCTCGGCTGGGGCGAGACCTATCTCGGCGCGGTCACCGGCGCCAATGGCTTCTTCACCCTCACCCAGGCCGAGGCCGAGGCGCTGCGCCTGCCCCGCCACGATCTGCTGAAAATCTCGCCACCCGGCGCCCGCCACCTCTCGGGCCTGAGTTTCCCGGACGCCCAATGGCAGGCCCTGCGCGACGGCGGCGGGCGCTGCTGGCTGTTCTATCCGCGCGACGGCAAACCTGCCGCCGCCGCCCGCCGCCACATCGCCCGGGGCGAGCGCGAGAAGGTGCCCCAGGCCTACAAATGCCGGGTGCGCAAGCCCTGGTGGCGGGTGCCGCTGGTCGCCGAACCCGACCTGATCCTGACCTACATGAATCACGACCGCCCCCGGCTGGTGAGCAACGAGGCCGGCGTTCATATCGTCAACTCGGTTTACGGCGTCTCCCTGCACCCTCACCTGCGCGAATTGGGACGATCCCTGCTGCCGCTGGCCGCGCTCAACAGCGTCACCCTGCTCGGTGCCGAAATGGTCGGGCGCGCCTATGGCGGCGGCCTGCTCAAGCTGGAGCCGCGCGAGGCCGACACCCTCCCCGTCCCGCCGCCCGAAGCGCTGGCCGCCCTCGCGCCCCAGCTGGAAGCGCTGCGCCCCCGGGTGCTGGCGGCGCTCGGCCGGGGCGACGGCGCCCAGGCGGTCGAGTTGGTCGACGAGGCGGTGCTGACCCGGCCGCTCGGGCTCGGAGCCGGCGAGTTGCAGGTGCTGCGCGAGGCCCGCGCCTTCCTGTTCCGCCGCCGGGTCGCCCGCGCCCGCCCCGTCGCCAAGGACGAGATCCATGGCCAGGATTGACGATCTGCTGGACCAAGCGCTGGCCGAGTTGCCGCCCAAACCCGAGGACGGCGCCAAACAGTCCGACAAGAAGGCCTACAGCGAGCGGGTCTCCAAACTGCTGGCCCTGGCCTTCGGTGAGGAACTGCGTCGGCGCGGCATGCCCGAGGCCCGCCCGGCCCCGGCCGGCGCCCCCGGAGACTCGGGCGCGGAGCGGCGCATCGCCGGCGGCATCGGTGCCAAGAAGGTCGACGTCACCTGGGCCACCGAGGAATGCGGCCTGATCCTCGGCATTTCGATCAAGACCATCAATTTCCGCGACGCCAAGACCCGCAACTTCCAGAAAAACCTGACCAACCGCCGCGCCGACATGCTGATGGAGGCGGTGACCCTGCATCGCCGCTTTCCCTACGCCGTGCTCGCCGGTTTCTTCTTTCTCGACAAAGAGGCGGAAAACGACGGCACCGACAAGCGCCGCTCGACCCTGCTCAACGCCCACGCCCGGCTGCGCCTGTTCACCGGCCGCAACGACCCCGCCGGCCGCGACGAACAATATGAAAAACTCTATCTGGTGCTGCTCGACAGTTCCGGCAGCGGCGTGCCGCTGCAAGCCTGGGAAGTCGGCAAACCGACCCACCCCGTCGCCCTCGAAGCCATATTCACGGGCCTCACCGACTTGGTGGCCGAGCGCAACCCCGACTTCTATGAAGCCACCGACGGCACCCTGAGCCGAGCTTCCTCGTAGCCGCCCCGACGGCATGGGAGTTTGGTCTGTATAGGGAGGGAGATACTACTGCGAATGGTGGCGCAGCAGATGGTCGTCGAGCCGGCGCTCGAGCGTCTCAACGCGTGCGGAAACGCGAATATGGTTGACCGACGTCGCCTGACGAATCTCGGCACTGTCCTGCTGAATGACGGCGAGCGTCGCGTCGATCTTGTCGAAGCGGGCATCAAACGTGTCAAGACGCCCCTCGACCTTGTCGAGGCGGGCGTCGATCTTGTCGAAGCGAGCCGTGTGCGCCGCCAGCATGGTGCCGATGCCAACCAGCAGGGTTTTGACATCGTCGTCCATAGGCGAGGCTCCTCTCGCTCCATGGTGCGCTTCGCTGGGTGACGAGTCAAGAACGGTGGTTTATGGCCGGAAAGGTGCAGGAAGGCTATTGCCCGGCCAGCCAGCCGACGGCAAGCGCCAACCCGATCACCGCCCCCCACAAGGGCCAAAGCGCCGCCCGATGCCGGGCCCCGGACAGCGCGGCCAGCGTTTCCGGCGCAAGCCGAATCCCCTTTTCCAGCAGATCGGCGGTGCGCTGGGAGCCCCGGATCGCGGCGGGCAGGCTGCGCAGGGCGTTGGCCAGGCTTTCGAACTCGTCGATCACCCGGGCTTCGGGGCCGCGATGCTCGCGCATCCAGTCCTCGATCAGCGGCCGGGCCAGCTCCCACATATTGATCTCGGGATTGAGCGCGCGACCGACGCCCTCGGCGGTGAGCATCGACTTCTGGAGCAGCAGCAATTGCGGCTGGGTTTCCATCTCGAATTGCTCGGTGACCGCGAACAGCTGGGCCAGCAGCCGTCCGACCGAGATTTCATTCAGCGGCTTGTTGAGCAGCGGTTCGCCGATCGAGCGGGTGGCCTGGGTGAACACCTCGATCGACTGATGCGCCGGCACGTATCCGGCCTGGAAATGGACCAGCGCCACCCGCCGGTAATCGCCGGTGAGAAAACCGAGCAGCATGTCGGCGAGATAATAGCGGGTGGCGCGATCGAGCCGGCCCATGATGCCGAAATCGACCACCGTGACGCCGCCATCGGCATTGACGAACATGTTGCCGGGATGCAGGTCAGCGTGGAAATAGCCGTCGCGGAACACTTGGTTGAAGAACGAGGCCGAGGCGATGGCGGTGATCCGGCTGAGATCGTGCCCGGCCGCCTTGAGGGCGTCGGTGTCGCAGACCTTGGTGCCGTGGATGCGCTCCAGGGTCAGCACCCGCTGGGCCGTGCGGTCCCAATCGACGCGCGGCACCCGGAACCACGGGTCGCCGCGGAAATTATCGGCCAGTTCGGAGGCGGCGGCGGCCTCCATGCGCAAATCCATTTCCAGCCGGCAGGTGCGCTCGAAAATCTCCACCACCTCGGTCGGCCGCAGCCGGATCAAGCGCGGCTGGGCGCGCAGGGCGATGGCGGTCAGCCAATAGAGCAGGTCGATGTCGCGGCGGATGGCGTGCTCGATGCCGGGGCGCAGCACCTTGACCGCCACCTCCTCGCCCGACGCGGTGATCGCGAAATGCACCTGGGCGATGGAGGCCGCCGCCACCGCCTCGGTATCGAATCGGGCAAACAGCTGAGCCAGCGGCTTCTCGAGCTGGCTCTCGATGATCGCCACCGCCTCCTGACCGGGAAAGGGCGGCAAGCGGTCCTGCAATTGCGCCAGATCGGCGGCGATCGAGGCGCCGACCAGATCTGAGCGGGTCGACAGCGCCTGTCCGAGCTTGATGAAGGTCGGCCCGAGCGCGGTCAGCGCCGCGGCCAGCCGCTGCCCCGGCCGCCCCTGGACACCGCGCCGGGACAGCAACCGCCCGAGCAGCGCCAGCCCCGGCAGCACCTCGCCCAGTTCCTTGAGGAACAAGGCGTCGTGCCGGGCCAGCGTCCAGGCGATCACGAACAGCCGGCACAGATTGCGGACGGTTCGAATCACAGGCGCCAGCCGGAATGGATCGCGGCGATGCCGCCGGTAAGATTGCGCACCCGCACCTGACCGAAGCCGGCAGCCGCGATCCGCCGGGCCAGATTATCCTGATCGGGAAACTTGCGAATGCTTTCGACCAGATACCGGTAAGCCGCCTCGTCGCCCGCAACCATTCTGCCGATCTTGGGCAGCAGGGTGAAGGAGTAGGCGTCATAGACCTCACGCAGCCCCGGCACCACCACATGGCTGAATTCCAGCACGAAGAAGCGGCCGCCGGGCTTGAGCACCCGGTGAGCTTCCTTCAGCGCCTCGTCGATGCCGGTGACATTGCGCAGGCCGAAGGCGATGGTGTAGGCGTCCACCGAACGGCTGGCCACCGGCAGATGCATGGCGTCGCCGGTAATCCAGTCGATGCCGGCCAAGGTGCCGCGGTTGATCGCGCGGTCGCGCCCGACCCGCAGCATCGATTCGTTGATGTCGCAGACATGGACCTGACTGCCGCCGGCATCGAGAAACCGAAAGGCGATGTCGCCGGTCCCCCCCGCCACGTCGAGCAGCACCATGCCGGCGCGCGGCCGGATCATCTCGATCAACGCCGCCTTCCACAAGCGGTGGACGCCGCCCGACATCAAATCGTTCATCAGGTCGTAGCGCTCGGCCACGCTGTCGAACACCTGCCGGACCAATCCGGCCTTCTCCCGCGGGTCCACCGGCTTGAACCCAAACCACCGCCCCTCCGAACCCGGTTCGGGCACAGCGGCGGCGGACTTCCCAGCATCGGTATCATGTATCTCGCTCATGCGACGCACCATAGCGACTCCGACGGCGCGGTGCCAGTCGGGTTTTTTTGGGGGGCTCCGTCACGGAGCAAAATATGATAAAGTGCTGCCGTCAACGCCGAGGATAGTCAGGCGTGTGCATTTTAGCTGAATCGCCGCGTTTCGGTGAGCACGCCATGTGGGTGGGCCTATCCGACGGCCGGGACACACAAAGCTTTTGATTGGAAAGTTATCCCCAGGAATATAGAGAAAAAGATTAAAACGTTACTGCGAAGGCGAGACAGCCATGCCGACGATCAGCATGTTTTATGGCATCATTGTCAGGATGTTTTACGATGAGCACGCGCCACCGCATTTCCTCGCGCAATACGGTGAGTTCAAGGCCTCGATTGCCATTGACGACCTGAAGATTCTTGACGGAAAATTGCCCCGCCGAGCCCTTGAGCTGACTCTCGATTGGGCCGAACTGCATCGCGCGGAGTTGCTGGAGGATTGGGCGCTGTGCCTGCGCCATCAGCACCCCCATAAGATCGCCCCCCTGCAATAGGACCTGCCATGGCGTATCCTGAGGTTGTCGACGCTGCCGTCACAGGCAATCTTGAATTTGCCGTGTGCTTTTCAGACGGGCTGAAAGGACGGGTGCGGTTCTGTGAGAGTCATCTTTACGGAGTGTTTGAACCCTTGAAAGATGCCCGACTTTTCAAACAACTGAGGGTGACCGAAGGATTCGTATCCTGGCCCGAGGAGATCGACTTGGCTCCGGACGCCATGTACGACGCCATCCGCCGCGATGGGCTGTGGATTCTGGAGTGACCGTTCATGCCCGAACTTCCCGAGGTTGAGACCGTGTGCCGGGGACTGGCGCCGCGACTGGTCGGGCGGCGACTGGCGCGGGTGCAGGTGCGGCGGGCGGGGTTGCGGGTGCCGTTTCCCCAGGGCATGGCGGCGCGGTTGACCGGGCGGGTGGTCAGCGCCATCACCCGGCGGGCCAAGTACATTCTCATCCATCTTGACGATGGCGGGGTGGTGATCGCCCATCTCGGCATGTCGGGACGGATGGTGATCGCCGAGGCGCCAGCCCCGGCGCCGGGCAAGCACGACCATGTGATTCTCGAAACCGACGATGGCGCCGTGGTCAGTTTCAACGACGCGCGCCGATTCGGCCTGATGGTGATGACCGATGCCGCCGGGCTGGCCGCGCACCCGCTGCTGGCGGAGCTGGGCCCTGAACCGCTGGGACCGGATTTCACCCCGGCGGCACTGTCGGCGGCGCTGGCCGGGCGGCGCTCCCCGATCAAGGCGGCCTTGCTCGATCAGAGCGTGGTCGCCGGACTGGGTAATATTTATGTCTCGGAAGCGCTGTTCCATGCCGGCATCAGCCCCGTACGCGAGGCGTACACCGTAGCCGGTACGGGAGCCGAAGCGCTGGTGCCGGCGATCCGCGCCGTGCTGAGCGCCGCCATCGCCGCCGGAGGCTCAAGCCTGCGCGATTATGTCCAGGCCTCGGGCGAACTGGGCTATTTTCAGCATAATTTCGCGGTGTACGGGCGCACCGGCCAGCCCTGCCCCGGGTGTACGTGTCAGCCGGAACGTACGGGCGGCATCGTCCGCCTGACCCAGGCCAACCGCTCGAGCTTCTGGTGCCCGCGCAAGCAAAGCTGAGCTGTTCGCGTCCGATGACAGGATTATTAGCTTTTTCCGTGTGTTTCTGGCAGATAAGAGGCTTGGCGCGGACTGAGCGAACAACGGTGACGTTTCGATGAACGCAGGGACTAAGGGACTGGTGCTGGAGCCTCGCAAGCTGGACCTCGAGTCTCTGCGACGATCGTTTCATGAGCGGCTGGTCTACTCGGTGGGCAAGGACCGCCCCCACGCCACGCGGCGCGACTGGTTCCACGCCGTGGTTTTGGGGCTGCGCGACCGGCTGGTCGACCGCTGGATGGACACCATCCGCGAGCAATACCGCTGCGACGCCAAACGGGTCTACTATCTCTCCCTCGAATTTCTGATCGGCCGGCTGCTGACCAGCGGCATGAGCAATCTCGGCATTCTCGAGGAGTGCCGCGGGGCCCTGGCCGAAATGGGCATCGACCTCGACGAGGTCACCGCCTCCGAGCCCGACGCCGCGCTGGGCAATGGTGGCCTGGGGCGCCTCGCCGCCTGTTTTCTCGACAGCATGGCCACCCTCGGCCTGCCGAGCATGGGCTACGGCATCCGCTACGAGTTCGGCCTCTTCGAGCAGCATTTCGAGCGCGGCTGGCAGGTCGAATATCCCGAGCAGTGGCTCCAGTTCGGCAACCCCTGGGAGTTTCCCCGCGCCGAGGTGCTCTATCCGGTGCAGTTCTACGGCCGGGTCGAGACGGTGCGCGATGGCCCGCGCGGCCACGCCCACCGCTGGGTCGACGCCGAGCGCGTGCTCGCCGAAGCCTTCGACACCCCGGTGGTCGGTTATGGCGGCATCACCATCAACACCCTGCGCTTGTGGCAAGCGCGAGCGACCAGCGCACTCAATCTTGGGCTGTTCGCGGTCGGCGATTACCTGCGTGCGGTCGAGCATAAGGTGCTGTCGGAAAACCTCTCACGGGTCCTCTACCCCAATGACACCACCGAGACTGGGCGCGAGCTGCGCCTGAAGCAGGAATATTTCTTCACCAGCGCCTCGTTGCAGGACATTCTGCGCCGCTTCCTCAAGCAACACAGCGATTTGTCGATGCTGCCCGAGCGGGCGGCGATCCAGCTCAACGACACCCATCCGGCGATCGGCATCGCCGAGCTGATGCGCCTGCTGGTCGATCACCATGCCGTGCCCTGGGACAAGGCCTGGGACATCACCACCCGCACCTTCTCCTACACCAACCACACGTTGCTGCCCGAGGCGCTGGAGGCGTGGCCGGTGCGCATGATGGAGCGGGTGCTGCCCCGCCACATGCAAATCATCTACGACATCAACAGCCAGTTCCTGCACGCTTCCGAAGCCCGGCGCTGTGGCGACATCGGCCGCCTGCAGCGGCTGTCGCTGATCGACGAGCGCGGCGAGCGGCGGGTGCGCATGGGCAATCTCGCCTTTTACGGCAGCCACAAGGTCAACGGCGTCTCGGCCCTGCACACCGACCTGATGAAGAAGACGGTGTTCGCCGACTTCCACGCCGAATTCCCAGGCCGGATCAACAACAAAACCAACGGCATCACCCCCCGGCGCTGGCTGCTCGACGCCAATCCGGGGCTGGCTCGGCTGATCACCGAGCGGCTGGGCGACCAGGGCTGGGTCGATCATCTGGAGCGGCTGGCGGCGCTGGCCGAACTGGCTGACGATGGTGATTTCCAGGAATTGTTCCGCCGGGTCAAGCGCGACAACAAGGCCCGCCTAGCCGCCTACATCGCCCGGCAGGTCGGCACCGAGGTCTCGATCGACAGTCTATTCGACGTTCAGGTCAAGCGCATCCACGAATACAAGCGCCAGCTGATGAACTTGTTGCAGACCGTGGCGCTGTATCACGAGATCAAGGATAATCCCGATCGCGACTGGGTACCGGTGACCAAAATCTTCGCCGGCAAGGCCGCGCCCTCTTATCAGACCGCCAAGCTGATCATCAAGCTGATCAACGACGTCGCGGCGGTGGTCAACCACGATCCGTCGATCCGCGGCCTGCTCAAGGTCGCCTTCCTGCCCAATTATTCCGTGACCTCGGCCGAGCTGATCATTCCGGCCGCCGACCTGTCCCAACAGATTTCCACCGCCGGCATGGAGGCCTCGGGCACCGGCAACATGAAGCTGGCCCTGAACGGCGCCCTGACCATCGGCACCCTCGACGGCGCCAACGTCGAAATCCGCGAGGCGGTCGGGCCGGACAACATCTTCATCTTCGGACTCGAGGCCGATGACGTCGCGGCCCTGTACCAGGACGGCTGGAGCCCACGCGAGTGCATCGCCGCCAGCCCGGGGCTCGCCCGCGCGCTCCAGGCGATCGGCGACGGCACCTTCTCGCCCGACGATCGCGGCCGCTTCCACCCGCTGCTGCGCCAACTGACCGACGGTGGCGACCACTTCATGGTCACCGCCGACTTCAAGGATTATTGCCGGGCCTACGACACCGTGCTGGACCTCTACCGCAGCGAGGGCGCCTGGACCGCCAAGGCGGTGATCAACACCGCTAACATGGGTTGGTTCTCCAGCGACCGCACGGTCAGCGAATACGCCCGCGAAATCTGGAACGTCAAACCACTCATTCGCAAGTAACGGGGTCTGGGGCCTTAAGGCCCCAGTGGGGTCCAGGGGCAAAGCCCCTTGGTCGCCGAAGGCCAGAGCTCTGCCCTGAACCCGCCAAAGGCCATGGGCCTTTGGAAACCGGGACTTTGCTTATGGATAGATGGTGATCGGGGTGCCGGGCTGGATCGCCTTGGCCAGCTCCTCGACTTCCTCGTTGGTCACCGCGATGCAGCCGTGGGTCCAGTCGAAAATCTGGTGCATGCGCAGGGCCATCGGGGTCTCTTCGGCGAGCCCGTGAATCATGATGTTGCCCCCCGGCCGCTCGCCCTTGGCCGCCGCCCGCTGAAAATCATCCTGGTTGGGATAGGAGATGTGCAGCGCCCGGTGATAAACGCTGTCGTCCTTGATGAAATCGATGACATAGGCGCCTTCGGGAGTCCGGTTATCCCCGGCCCGTTCCTTGCGGCCATCCTGACGCCCGAGCGCCACCCGGTAGGTCTTGACCACCTTGCCCTCGTGGAGCAGCTTCAATTGATGCCCCGCCTTGTACACTTCGATCCGATCGACCGTGGGAACCGGCGTCGGCGGCTTCCCCGCCTGCGCTCCGGACACGAGCGCCAGCAAACCGAGCAGGAGCGCCGGCACAACACGGAATCCGAAAGAAGTCATCGAAATCGCAGTCATCTCTGCATCATGTCCAAGTGAAGCCCCGCGAGGCCTTGGCATCCGATGACAGTCACCGGCCGCCCCCCGAGCAACGATGGCGCGATTCTAGCAATGTTTTTTTAACACCTGCAATATAAAATTTGGCGCCCCCTGCTGTGCTGCCCCCCGCAAGGCCGCAGCCCCCGGCCACCCCGGAGCGCCCAACAGTCACGAAAAAGGCCGGCGAAACCGCCGGCCTTTTTGCATGTCGCGGTCAAAGACCCGTCAACTGATCTTCCACACCGGCGGCGCCGCTTCCAGCGCCTTGATCAGGCCCAAACGCTCCTGTTCGAGTTCCTGGGGCAGACGGCTGCCGAAGCGATCGAACCAATCGGCCTGATCGCGGGCTTCGGCCAGCGCCTCGGCACGGTCGATGTTCATGATCTTCTCGAACTTCTCCTTGGGGAAGTCGAGACCGCTCCAGTCCAGATGCTCATAGCGCGGGCTGAAACCGAACGAGCTCTCGACCGCCTCGGGGGCGCGGCCCCGAACACGCTCGACGATCCACTTCAGCACCCGCATGTTGTCGCCGAAGCCGGGCCAAACGAACTTGCCGTTCTCGTCCTTGCGGAACCAGTTGACCCGAAAGAAGCCGGGCTTTTTCCGGGTACGGTTTTCCACGGTCAGCCAGTGGTTCCAGTAATCGGCCATGTTGTAGCCGCAGAACGGCAGCATGGCGAAGGGATCGCGGCGGATCGCCGCCTGCCCCACCGCCGCCGCCGTCGCTTCCGAGCCCATCACGGCGGCCCAGAACACGCCAGCCGTCCAGTCGCGGGCCTGGAAGACCAGCGGGAAGGTCTTGGAGAGCCGGCCGCCGAAGATGAAGGCCGAGATCGGCACCCCCGCCGGGTCTTCCCAGGCCGGATCGATACTCGGGCACTGGCTGGCCGGGGCGGTGAAGCGGCTGTTGGCGTGGGCGGCAACCCGGCCGCACCCGGGGGTCCAGTCCTTGCCCTGCCAGTCGATCAGGTGGGCCGGGGCCTCGTCGGTCAGCCCCTCCCACCAGACATCGCCATCGTCGGTGAGGGCGACGTTGGTGAAGATGACGTTGCCATACAGGGTCTTGAGGGCGTTGGGGTTCGACTTCAGGCTGGTGCCCGGAGCCACGCCGAAGAAGCCGGCCTCGGGATTGATCGCGCGCAACGTGCCGTCGGGCCGGGGCTTGATCCAGGCGATGTCGTCGCCGATGGTGTGAATCTTCCAGCCCTCGAAGCTCTCGGGCGGCACCAGCATGGCGAAATTGGTCTTGCCGCAGGCCGACGGGAAGGCGGCGGCGACATAGGTCTTCTCGCCCTTGGGGTCCTCGACGCCGAGAATCAGCATGTGCTCGGCCAGCCAGCCCTGCTTGCGGCCCATCGCCGAGGCGATGCGCAGCGCGAAGCACTTCTTGCCCAGCAGCGCATTGCCGCCATAGCCCGAACCGAAGGAAATGATCTCGTTGGTCTCGGGGAAGTGCACGATATACTTGTGCTTGGCGTTGCACGGCCAGGGCACATCTTCCTGCCCTTCGTCCAGCGGCGCGCCCACCGAGTGCAGGCAGGGCACGAAGTCGGAGTCGCCCAACTCGTCGAGCACCGCCTGGCCCATGCGGGTCATGATCCGCATGTTGGCCGCGACATAAGGCGAATCGCTGATCTGCACGCCGAGATGGGAGATCGACGAGCCCAGCGGCCCCATGCTGAAGGGCACGACATACATGGTGCGGCCACGCATGCAGCCGTCGAACAAGCCATCGAGCTTGGCGCGGATTTCAGCGGGAGCGACCCAGTTGTTGGTCGGGCCGGCATCCTCCTTGCGGGTCGAGCAAATGTAGGTGCTGTCCTCGACTCGCGCAACGTCGCCGGGATCCGAGCGGCACAGGAATGAATTCGGGCGCTTCTCCGGATTGAGGCGGATGAAGGTCCCGCTATCGACCATCCCCTGACAGAGACGGTCGTATTCCTCCTGGGATCCATCGCACCAATGCACCCGCTCCGGCTTGCACAGGTTGGAGACCTTCTCCACCCAAGCCAGGAGTTTGCCGTTCCTCGTCCGCTTTGGCATCGTCTCGTCTCTCCCGTTTGTCTTGCCGCAAATCTCTGAACAGGACAGCTCTTTTCCGTGATCCGGCGGCATCCGGGACGGTCTTCACGGCAGGGGGGCCAAGTCCTCGAGCCCCGCTCAGGATCCTCTCGCGCTCACATGGCTGTCTTGATCGATTTCGCACCTGCACAATAGCGCCCCGCCGCGACGGCGGCAAGCGCCCAGGCGTGAGAATCGCCGGCTTTTGTGACAAGGCCGCGTCACCCGGAATCGCCCGTAGCCGTGAACACAGCACCGTCACTGGACAACGGGCCGGGTCGCCTCTTATGCTCGGCGGGCCGCGCACGCCATCTGGCGAAATGCCTTCACGCCGGGAAAGACGATAGCGATGTACAGCTCAATCACCCGCGATATCCGGGTCACCATTCGACCGACCTATCTCGTTGAGCAATCGGCACCGGCGGACAACCATTACGTCTGGGCCTACCATGTCCGCATCGACAACGCCGGCCAGCAACCGGTACAGTTACGCTCGCGTTTCTGGCGCATCACCGACGCGCTCGGCCGGGTTCAGGAGGTCCGTGGGCCCGGGGTCGTCGGGGAACAGCCGGTGATCAAGCCCGGGACCTCGTACGAGTATACGTCGGGAACCCCTCTGACAACGCCTTCGGGTATCATGGTCGGGTCGTACCAGATGGAAACCGGGGATGGCGAGACGTTCGATGTCGCGGTTCCCGCCTTCTCGCTCGACAGTCCCCACCAGCCGATTCGTCTGCACTGAGCACGGCCCCGCCTTGACAGGCGCGCCCGCCGCGCCACATGCATTTTCTGAAGCCGCCTGCCGACGCGGGCGCGACTCCACCAACGGTGAGGAGCATCCTGGCCCGTGAGCGCATCAAGGTTCCCCGGAAAAGAAATGGTGAGTCGTGGCCCGGTACCGATTCGCCCCGGCGCGCCGGAAACCGGCCGCCCCAGCCGCGCCGAAGCCGAGGCGGCGGTGCGCACTCTGATCCAATGGGCGGGCGACGATCCCGAACGCGAGGGCTTGGCGGGCACGCCCGACCGCGTCGTGCGCGCCTACGAAGAGTTCTTCGCCGGCTACCACGAGGAACCGGTCGCCTATCTCTCGCGCACCTTCGAGGAAATCGAGGGCTATGACGAAATGGTGGCGCTACGGGACATCCGCTTCGAATCCCACTGCGAACACCACATGGTGCCGATCATCGGCCGGGTTCATGTCGCCTATCTGCCGCGCCGGCGGGTGGTCGGCATCTCGAAGCTGGCGCGGGTGGTCGATGCCTATGCCCGCCGTCTGCAAATTCAGGAGAAGATGACCGCCCAGATCGCCAACACCATCGATCAGGTCTTGCAACCCGAGGGCGTGGCGGTGGTGATCGAGGCCAGCCATCAGTGCATGACCACCCGGGGCGTCCACAAGCCGGGCGTGATCATGGTGACCAGCCGCATGCTCGGCGCCTTCCGCAACAATCCCTCGACCCGCCGCGAATTCCTGAGCATGATCGGCAACCCGGTCAGCCGCAGCGAGGAATAGCCGCCGGCATTCACCCGCGCTCGAGCACCAGCCGCGCGAAGCGGTCGGACAGCCGGGTCGCCGGCTCGTCGACCGCCCTGGTGAACAAGGCCGCTGCCACCACCACCACCGGGGTCGACACCAGGAAGGTGAGCGCGATGGTCGCGGTGTAGCCCAAAGACGGCAGCAGCAGCAGAAACAGGCCGGTAGCCACCGAGCACACCACCGGAAAATGGATCAGATAGAGCGAATAGGAGATGCGGCCGAGAAACCGGAACGGCCGGAGCGAAAACAGTTCCCGCGCCTCGCTAAACAGGCTGGCGGCCAAAATCAGCAGAAACGCGCCCAGCACATGGTAGAACACCACCTTCTGGGCGCTGCCGATCGCCGGCAACAGCGCCCACAGGCCGCGCTCGGCGCCATAATAGGGGTAGGAGCCGAAATAAATGCCGAACGTCACCAGCGCCAGCACCAGCGGATAGGGCGCCTCGCGGCCGACGGTCCGGCCGTGCAGATCCGCCAGCACCACCCCGAGCACGAAGGCCAGATAGAAGCCGTTGTAGAAGATCAGCGCCGCCACCGCGTAAACCAGCCAGCGATTCCGCACGCCGGAGAACAGCGCCAGCAGCGAAAACACCAGGAACGAGCCATAGAGTTCGGTCTGCATGGTCCAGAGCACCGGGTCCAGGCTCCACTGACCGAGAAAGAACGCACCGACCGCGCCTTGTTCCAGCGCCGACCACAGCGGCACGACCACCGCGTAGGTATCGCGCATGCCCGATTTGGTGAAGGGCTGAGCGGCACCGAAGCTGTAACCGCCCAACGCGAGCAGCACCCAGGCCACCAGCACCGCGCCCAGCGCCGGCAGCATCAGCCGGAGATAGCGCTTGGCCGCCAGCCGGCGCAAATAACCGATATCGCCCTCGGCCAGATAGCGGCAGCTCAGCACGTAACCGCTGAGAACGAAGAACAGGCAGACCGCGAAATTGCCGTTGACCACGATGTTGAAGGGCGAGGTCGCGAAGGTGTCCTCCCACAGCCCGTGGCCTTCGGCCGGCGCGGCATAGAAGACGTGCGGCAAGAAAATCTGGACGAAATGACAGACGAACACCGAGAACGCCGCCGCGCCCCGGATGCCGTCCAGATGCTCCAACCGCTGCCCCGCCATGCCCCGACCCTACACCATGTCCCGCTCGTGCCGGTGCCGCCACCGGGGCTTGGTATCAACCGCCGTTGGCGGCGGTGAGTTTCGCGATGCCGGTCATCAGCGGCACCTCGGCCAGCGGCGTGCCGCCATACAGCGCCTGGGCCACCAGCGCATAATCGGACCAGCGTGGCAGGCCGGAACCGGCGTTTCCCACCTTGCTCCACATGGCCATCCAGACCAGCCGCTCGGCCCACACGCCCCGCCGGGGTTCGACCACCTCGGCCAGCAGCGCCGCGATCAGTTTCTTCGAGCTGCGGGCGTGGGCCAGACAAACGGCGCGGGCGCGCTCGTCATCCTCGAACCAGGAGCCGGCCAGTTCCGGCATCTTCAGCCAGTCGGCACTGCGCCGCAACGCCTCCTGACGCGCGGCCGACGCCGCCTGTCCGGACGGCAGGTCCGACAGCATCTGTTCCAGTTCCTCGGCGGCATCGAGACGCTGGGCGCGCCACTCGGCGGCCCCCAGGGTTTCGGCGGCCTCCAGCAATTCCAGCGGCGGCACCCGGCCCGCCGAGACCCCGGTCCAGAGCGCGTGCTGGACCATGCGGTCGAGATAGGCGCGATCCACGGTCAGGGTCAACACCTGATCGGCCACCGAACTCATCAAGGTCTCGGCCTCGCGACGGGCGATGCCGCGCTCGAGCATGACGTCGCGCACGCCGAAATCCTGCTTGAGCAGAATGCCGGTAAACAGCGTCCGGTGATCGTCCTTGGCCAGCCCGATCAGACTTTGACAGCCCGAGCCGTCGATCACCGTGGCCTTGAGCGACCGGACCTGCCCGGACGGCCAGGGCGCGCAATCGACGCCGGCCAGCCGCGCCTTGCGGATCGCCTGATCGACCACCGGACGCTCGGCCTCGGGCAGCCAGGAGCGCAAGGCGATCAGCCGGCGCAAACCGGCGGGGGTCAGGCGCTTCTCGGCGGCCATCTGCTCCAGCGCCACCGCCGCCGCCTGCCGGCAGGTCGCCTCGGGCGACAGCAGCACCAGCGGCAGCACATCGCGCAACGCCGGCAGCGGCGCCTCGCTGACCATCATCACCCCGGCATTGGCGAAGTCCGGCGGCATCATGGTCATGGCGTCGAAAAGATGGTGAGCGATGCGGAAGGGATCGCCGCCGCCGGTCTCGACGATTTCCTCCATCGAGCGCATGATATCGGCGGGAGCCGGACCGCGTCCGTCGACTCCGGAGGCCAGCTCGAGCGAGGCCGCGCGGACGTCGGCGCGGATTTCGATCTTGGCGCGGTCGAGCGCGATCACCAGCGCCTGCCAAGTGTTGATGTCGACGCCAGGACGATGGGCCATGGCCAGCAGATCGCCCTGATAGTGCTCGATCATCTCGAGCGCCCAACCGTGCTTGCGCTCCGCCTTGAAACGAATTTCCTCGAGCTGTTTTTCCAGCAGGGTCTGCCAGGCGAGCAACTCCCGCTGATCGCCCCGGGATGCGCGCTCGCCGGCCCGGGCGACGAAGCCATCCCGGATCGCCCACAGGGCATCGGGCGTCGTGGCCAGAAAAAAGCCGTCCTCGGCCCCGACGCCATCCCCCGGACGCCCGGCCAGCGCCGCCGCCACCCGGCCGGCGATCGCCTCGACCCGCTGCCGGATGTCAAGGTCGGCGGCTCCGAAGGCGTGCCCGGAGATCCGCGGCAAGGACGACATATCCAGTCCGGACTCGTCCTCGTCGTAGCCGGTCTCCTCGAGCATGTCGACGAAGCTGTCCACCAGTTCGGTCGCCAGTTGCGCATCGCCGGAGAAACTCTCGATGCCGGCCGAGGAGATCAACAGGTTGTCGACGTCGTAGACGGCGCCGACCTCGGCCTGAAAATCCTCCTCCCGGATATCGATCAGGAACGCGCCCGGAGCCGGCCGGGCGAGCACGCGCACGGTATGGCCGCCGACACGCTCCCAGGAGCGCAACTCCTTCAGCGCCGGCTCGGCCGCCTTCGCCCCGGCGCGCGGCTTGCGCCGCTTCTGGCTCTTGTGCCAGCGCAGATATTCCTGCTCGACCTCGTCCTCGGCAAACGCCACGTCAAGCACCGCCACCGCCAGCGTCACCAGCCGGTAGCACAGGAAATCGCGAACCGGGTCAACGGTCCAGACGGATAGAGCGGGGCTGTCGGGCGGAGAGGCCATGGCTATCGCTGCTTGAAGCGGGGAAACGCGCCGGACTGTCGCACGACACCCCCCGCCCTGGCAACGCACAAGGCAATGCCAACCGCCGCTCCCGCTCGAAAACCTCCGGACGCGATGACTTGGTGGCGGTGCCGATAGCAGGGGAGCGCCGCTCCCCCGCGCCCCCTCGCAAGGGGCCGAAAGGCCCCTTGACCCCTTGACTTTTTTCTGTCCCCCCATCCCGACCGTATCAGCGGCTCCTTTGGGGATGGGGGGACAGAAAAAAACCGTGGGGTCCGGGGAGCCCATCGGGTTCCCCGGGCAGGGGTTCGGAGGCGGCAGCCCCCGACATCGGCGCCGTCCTCCGTTCACCCGATCGCCCTGACCCTACTTGCCCTTGGGTTTGGTCCCGGCCACGGGATCGTCGTAGAAATCGAAGCTCGGATAGGTGCTGTTGCTGCCGGCCGGATTGGTCTCGATGCCCAGCTCCTTGGCCCGGTGCTGCCGGCTCATGCTGCGCATTTGCGCGTAGAAATCGATCGACGACTTCTCCAGCGCCTCCAGCGGCTCGATGAATTCGGCGCGCTTGTCGATGCCGCCCATCCCGGTCCGGCCGGTGTTGACCTCGGACAGGTGATTGAGCTTGAACACCCAGCTGACCGGATCGGCGTAGGCATCGACCCCCATGCCGACCGCGTCGCGCGGGTTGGACGGCCCGAACACCGGCAGCACCAGATACGGCCCTTCCGGCAGGCCCCAAACATAGAGGGTCTGGCCAAAGTCGGCTGCGGTCGCGGGCAGACCGAAATCGGTGGCCACGTCGAACAGCCCACCGACCCCCAGGGTCGAATTGACCAGGAAACGGCCAACAGTGGAGATACCGTCGGTCCCCCGGCCCTGGAGAGACTCATTGACCACATCCATCGCCGCCCCGGCGTTATTCAGGGCATTATGAACGCGTTGGCGTCCGTATTCGGGAACGACGCGACGGTAGGTGTCGGCCCAGGGATGGAGGAACAGAAAGTCGATAAAGCGGTTCAGCTCGAAGAAATAGCGGTTGAGCGGCTCGAGCGGATCGTTGTTCTGCTCGAACTCGGCGCGCGCCGCCGGGTCGGACGGCGGGGTGGCACACCCCACGAGCGTCGCCAGCGCCAGTCCCACGGCGACCAGACCAAAAGCAGGCCGGCCCACTTTCTCGTAATGTTTCTTCATGCGTGGGGTCCGCCGATGAAAAAGAAGGCAGGGCAAGGCGATGCACCGGGGAGTAATTGTGCCCACTCCCCTCCCCCTGTCAAGACGCTGTCGGGCGGAGCAGCCCGCTATCGGCCGCCACCTGTGACATCCAAGACTCAACGCCGGTCCGGCGCGGGACTCAACGCCGGTCCGGCGCGAGCCTCACCCCCGGTCCGGCGGATTGCCCAGCAGCGCCGGCAGCGTCACCATGGTGTTGAACAAGGTGAAGCCGAGCGAAATGGTCAGGAGCAGCCCCATCGACGCCGTGCCGGGATGCTTGGACAAGGCCAGGGTGCCGAAGGCGACGGTGGTGGTGAGGGCGCTGAACAGCACCGCCCGCGCCGTGCTCGATTGCAGGTGCGCCGCCTGCCCCCGCCTCCAGTTGATGACGAAGTAGATGCTGAAGGCGACCCCGATGCCGAGCAGCAGCGGCAGGGCGATGACGTTGGCGAAATTGAGATGCAGCCCGATGGCATAACTGACGATCAGCGTCATCAGCGATGACAGCAGCAGCGGCGCCAGCACCATCAGCACATGGGAAACCCGGCGCAGCACCAGCCCCAGCACCACGAAAATCGCCAGGATGGAAATGCCCCCGGCCTCGATGAAGGCGTGAACGATCGTCGCGGCGGACTCGTAGGTGATCACCGCCGGCCCGGTGGCGTCGGGCGCTACGCTGCGCACCGCCGCCACGAAGCGCGCCAGCACCGCCGGATCCCCGGCATTGCCATTGGGGAACACCTGGATGCGCGCCTGCCCGTCGGGGCTGATCCAGTCCCGGCGCAAGGAGGCGGGCAGGGTTTCGAGCGTGACCGGCGTTGCGGCCAGGGCCTCGCGCAACGCATCGAGACGCGGCATCAGCCCCGAGAGCAGCGCCGAGGATAGCGCCGCCAGATCAGCATCGCCACGCCGGAGCACCTGTTCCAACTGTCCGGTGAGCCGGCGCGCCGTTGCCTCGCCCTGAAGCGCCTTCAGCCCGTCCAGGGTGGTGGTCAGAGTCTGGCGCACCGCCGCCGCGTCGGGCGCCGGGGCGACACTGACCGGCGACAGCGTCGGCCCGAGCAGCAGATTGACGTCGTCGAGCAGCGCCAGCTTCGGCTCCTGCTGCTCGGGCACAAACACGTTGAGCGCCAGCGCCCGGTGCACCTCGGGCAGCACCTCCAGCCGCGCCAGCATCTCCGGCACCCGCGCCGGGTCGCGCACCAGAATCTCGGCGTAGAACGGCGAGGTGTCGGGCTCGGCCATCAGATCCAGGGTCACCGCCACCGACTCGGTCTTGGCGTCCCGCAGATCCATGGGATTGGAATCGAACTGAAGTTTCGGCACGACCGCGAGCCCGGCCAGCGCGACCACCACCGCCCCGACGATCACCCCGCGACGGTGATGCCGCAGCCAGTCATCGACCGGCGCCGCCCAGGCGAACCCCACCGACTCCGCCTCGCCCTTCGGCCGGAACAGGGTCAGCAAGGCCGGCAGCAGGGTGAAATTCAGCCCGACCGCGATCAGCATGCCGGCGCCGGCGATCAGCCCGAGTTGAGACACCCCGACATAGGCGGTGGGAAGAAAAGAGAGAAAGCCCAAGGAGGTGGTCAGCGCCGCCAGCAGCACGCCCCCCGCCACCCTGAACACCGTGGCCACCAGGACATCGTCGGACTCGGGAGCGAGAAAGCGCTCCTCCCGGTAACGCACCGTGACCTGAATGCTGAAATCCACAGCCAACCCGAGAAACAGCACCGCGAAGGCCACGGAAATCGGATTGAGCGTCCCCACCGCCAGCGCCGCGAAACCGGCGGTGCCCAGCAACCCGGCCACCAGCGTGATCAGAATCGGCACGATCAGGCGCCACGAGCCCAGGGCCAGATACAGCACCAGCCCGACCAGCACCGCCGACAGCCCAAAGGTCAGCCCGGCGCCACTGGCCAGGGTCGCCATCTCGTCGGTCTCGATCGCGACCTCGCCGGTGATGCGCGCCCGAACACCCGAGGTCCCGTTCAGCCCCAGGGCCCGCGCCGCGTCGCGAATCGCGTCGATCGCGTCATCGGCGGAGGTCAATTCGCCATAGTCGCGCTCCACCCGCAACAGGATGAAGCGCCGCAACTCATCGGGACGCGGCTTGCGGCCGGTCAGAAGATCGGACCAGCCGAGCGGGCGCGGCGCCCCCTTGAGCACGGTTCCGATGGTGTCGGCAATCGCCGACAACGGCTTGTCGAGCCGGGAGAACGGCGCCGCCCCCCGCGACACCCCCTCAAGCGCGAGATTGAGGGTGCCGAACAAGCCGCGCAGACTGGGGTCGGCCGCGAGCGAACCGATGAAAGGCTGCGCCTCGATCACCTGGGACGCGACCGCCGAGACCTCCTCGGGGGGCAAAAACAGCAAGCCCTCGCGGCGGAAAAACGGGTCGGCATCGGGGCGGACGACACTGGCGAAGGTCTTGCGCATCGCCGCCAGCCGCGCCGCCAGCGCCGCCGCGGCATCATCGGCGGCGTCGGCGTTTTCGCCATCCACGACCACCACCAGCAGATCGTCGAACTGGGGAAAGGCCTTGGAAAAGGCGATTTCCTGCTGCCGCCACGGCTCCTTGATCGACAGCAGGTGGTCGAGATTGGTGTCCATGCCCAGACGAACGGCCGCGACGCCCCCCAACAGTCCGACCGCGACCAGACACAGGCACAGCATCAGGACCGCGCGCTCACAGCTGACCTTGACCAGCCGGGTCACGCTGTCCTGCACGAAACGATTGAGAACTATCACGAAGTGCTCGCTTTCACGATTCTCGGTAAACCGTCAGCAACGCGCCGATCAGAATGAACAGCACCGGCCAGAGCAGACCATAAAAACGGCCGCGCGGCGGCGGCAACCGCAGCTCAAGCCAGCGCGCCCACCCCGAGACGATGCCGAACACCGCGACGGGAATGTGCGTCCACTCGATCAGCAGTTCCTGGCGGATATTCCCGAGCGCGTGGGAATGGGCCAGCATGACCGTGCCGCCGGCCGCGACCAGCAGCGGAAACACCAGCGCCGCCCGCTCCGATTTGAGCATGCCGACCCGCACCGCCCACTCGAACAGGCCAAAACCGATGGTAATTGCCGCGAAGATGCGATGCTGGGTGATCTCGGGCTCCCGCATCGATTCCCAGAAGCCGAGATGGCCCAGCGGCCATGCCTCGGGATCCGCGCGCACCAGCACGAACCCGGCCAGGACCAGAAACAGCAACGGCCAATGCCGGGCAATCGGCACCCAGCCGGTTTTCTCGAACAGCGCCAGGAAACCGATCAGCAGCACCAGGATGCCGGACCAATTGTGATTGAACTCCGACCACGCGATATCGACGGCGTTGAACGGCACCACGACGCCGGCCCCCGGCACGTAGGCCAGTGCCGCCGCCTTGGCGTCCCCGGCTTCCTGCGCCGCCTTCAGCTTGACCGCCAGCAAGGAAATGGCCAGTTGATCATGGTCGGGAGAGACCAGACGCGGCATCACCGGGGTCAGCCGCTCGACCACCGCCTGCCACTCCACCCGGTCCTGCTTGAGATCGACGGCCGGCGGCAGCGAGGTCAGCGAAGCCGCCGACAAGATCACCGCGATGCCGACCCCCAGTTCAACCTCGGCGAAGCGGCGCATCACCATCACCGGCGCGTCGGGCGAGCGGCGCAGACGCCGCACGATCAGCATGTTCTTGAAGCCGAAGCCGAGCAGCCCGAGAAACATCACCAGCTTGGTGAACAGCATCGCGCCATAGGCCGTGCCATACACCGCATCGGGAGAATCGATGTAGACGAATGACATGCCCAGGCCGCTGGCCAGCAGCACGATCACCGCGAGCAGGCACATCAGCGAAAAACGGCTGCCGACCCGGTGGCCGGCCACATGATCGCGGGTCAGCGCCAGCGCCGACAGGAAATAGGGCAGCCCGCCCAGCCAGACCGACATCGCGACCAGATGGACCACGATCAGCCCCATCAGCATGGCCCGGTCTTCCAGACGCGAGGCGCCATGGGTGAGCAGCGCCAGCGCCCCGAGCATCATGCAGGCGATCAGCGGCAGCAACAGCGGCCGGTGCTGATCGAGTCTGGTCGCGACCACCACGACGATGGCCGCCGCCGTCCCGGCCACCACGAAACCGGCGCGCACGAAGAGGGCGCCGAGCGCCTCGGTCAACGACACATCGAGCGTGCCGGCCAGAACATGCGCCTCAAGGACCGCCCGGCCGGCGGCCACCACCGCCAGGGCGAAGGCGCTCCAAACCAGAATGGTCCGGGTGCGACCGAGCAAAAGCTCCCCGACATCTCCGAGCGCCCCGGCCAGCGGCCGGGCCAGCAGAATCAGGAACGACACCCCACCCAAGGTGAAGGCCAGCGCCATCATCGTCGCCCCGTCGAGCAGGACGGTCAGAAAGCCGAAAATGTCGAACAGAAGCGCCATGATTCACCTACCGTCCACCGACCGTGAAGGGCACATTGCCGCGCGTCATATGCCCGTCGACCGACAGCACCCGCCAGTTCAGGGTGTACGCCCCCGCCACTAGGCCCTGGAGCCGGCCCGCCAGCACCGTCGGGTCCGTTTGATTCGGAATGATCGCCAGCGGTTTCCGGCTGCCGTCCGGCAACACCACCGCCAGCCGGGACCGTTGCTGATCGATTCGGCTGTTGAAGTGCATCAGCACATCCAGGTCCGGCCCCGCCACCGTCGCATTCGCCACCGGCGTCGACGACTTCAGAATGGCATGGGCCAGCGCCGTTCCGGGCAGCGCCGCCACCGCCAAAGCCCCCCAGGCCAACCCGACCATCACCAGCCTCGTGACAGCGCTCCACCAACCGGAGCCGGCTTTTTTGTGCAGACCCATCGTCACTAGCCCCCCACTCACGCCAATCACCATCCGATCCACCGACTGATTATCAGAACCCGCGCCACAGCGCAAACAGACCGCGCCACAAATCCTGCCCTGACGACGATCTCACAAGGCCCGTAATGATCAGGTAACATCAAGGCCGGACCGGCCGAGGCGCCGGAAGAAACCGGAATGGCGCCGTCAATAACCGGCCCCGCTCATCTCCACCGGCTCGGCTCGGCCAACACCGGGGCACTCGCACGCGCATCACCAAAAGCCCCCGGCCACCATGATCGTGAACGCAAGACATCTCCGATCCACCCACCGATTATTCCAAAACAACCGTGCCATTGTCATCGTCAGCCCCAGAAATTTGAAAATATTCCAACCGTTTTTCAGGCGGCCATTTTCCCGGTTGACAGGCAGGTTCAGAGTTTCGTAATCAGAGGCGGACGGATGGCACGGGCTGCGCTCGCTGCCTTCCGTTTGTGTCGGGCAGTAGCGCAGCCTGGTAGCGCATCAGTCTGGGGGACTGGGGGTCGTGGGTTCGAATCCCGCCTGCCCGACCAAAGTTTTCAATAAGTTAGCCCGCTTCTTGGCGTTTGGGAGCGGGGTTGTTTGGGAGTCGGCGCGGAGCCGGCATGGCGCTGGCGCTGACTATGGTGCAGACGCTTGCCCCTGCCCGGATCCCGTCAGACAGTGAGAAGCCGGAATCGATGTGTCTCTGGAACAGAGCAGCGTCTGTGCGGTCGATGCGGGTGGTAAGATCGTGCGGGACCCGCCTCGAAGACGGCGCCGACGAGCAACCGCGCGGCATTCCTCTGGTGCCCACCGACAAGCTGGCCATCGACGCCGAGGGCAAGACCAACATCCTGCTGCTGCGCACCGGCGAGAAGCAGCAGGGCGTGATCGGCCTCTTCCAGCCCGGCGTGCCCGGCGAGGTTTCGCCCAGCGTCGGTGCGCTTCATGGGCATCAGCCGCAAGGCCATCGCCTCCTACCTGATTTCGCTCTCCTGCTCGACGACTCTTCTCACCGATGACGCGCTGGCCGTGTCCGGAGGCGCCATCCGATGACCCGCTTTCTGCCTTGCCTGCTCGTTGTTCTGACTGCCGCCGTGGCCGGCTCCGCGTGCGCCGCCCCCGGCGACGGCGCTTACGATCGCGTCATTTTCTGCAAGGGTCCGGACGCGACCATGGAGATTTTCATTCCGTCCGCCGAGTCCCTGACAGCCGGAGCAAGCCGGGCTATCCGGGGCCTCTACGCGCTCGACCTGTCCAAGGCGAATAAGGGCAAGCCCTTGGAACCGGTCATCTTGCGTCCGACCGCCGACGGCAAAGCCGTGATGCTCGACCAGTACACCCGCGGCCTGCCGCCGACACGAATTCCGCTCAACGGCGGCACCGTGGATTTCGACCGTCGGTTCGGCACCAAAGCGATATGCAAGCCGGCAGGGTGGAACGGCGTCGATCAGGAAGATTGAGTAGCGGCGACCGCAGCGGATATGCCGAAGACTGTGGATAGGCTCATTCCTCGCCATCCTTCCCCAGCCGCACGCCGCGCCTGCCCCCAACTATGGCGCTCCGGATTCGTCGGGCTTGAGGTAGCCATTCGCGCGCAGCCACTCGACGGCGATCTTCTCAATTAACGACGATAGGGATCACATATCGTCTCGGGCTGCGCGCTCAAGAGCCGCCTTGACGGCAGGTTGCACGCGGACACCGAGGGATGAAATTTTTGCCATGGCGACGTTTACCGACATTGGCGTCGACCAATGGCGTCATGGTAGGTAGCGTGCCCCGGCTTAGCAATAGCGAGGCGGCCGGACGTGGCGCTTCCAACACCGTCGCCCGGCTAACCACACCCCGACTGGATAGGAGTCAAGGCAATGGCTGCCTGCGACGAGGTGACGACATCACCACGGCCCCGCTCGCCGACAGCATCCGCCATCTGATGGCGCATGAGCTGTGGGAGAAGCGGCGTGCGCCGTCGCCCTAACCCCATTGCCACCGCGGCAACAGTGTTCACGACCAGCCCCGCTCGGCCCCGTGCTACGGCGGGGCTTCTGCTGTCGGCGGGGCGGAAATGGGGTGCGGCAGGTTGTCGCAGGCAAGCGACGCCTTGCCACACTCATCCACATCAATCCGCAGCGGATTTGGGGGTTGGTTTGGGGGCCGTGAAATCGGTTGCAAAAACATCAGCCGGTTTCAATGGCTTCTGACGATAAATGGCGGATGGGGTGGGATTCGAACCCACGGAGGGCTTTCACCCTCGCTGGTTTTCAAGACCAGTGCCTTAAACCGCTCGGCCACCCATCCACGCTTGATGCCAGAGCACATCCCCGCTTCGTTATACCTCCGCCACCCCCAGACGCCAAGACGCGGCGATCAGAACAGCCGGAAACTCAGGACGCCCAGCACGATAATCGCCAGCAATCCCCCGGTCACCAGCATCAGGCGCTTCTCGATAAACTTCTCGACCTCGGGCCCCCAATACCAAAGAGCCGCGGTAATCATGTAATAGCGGGAAAACCGGGCGACAAGAGAGCACAGAACAAACACGGTCAGATCAAGCTTGGCAAAACCGGCGGCAATAGCCAGCAGCTTGTAGGGGATCGGCGTCACCCCCTTGAGAATCAAGAACCAGGGGCCATAGACCGAAAATGCCTCCTGAAAGCGCCCGAAAGCTTCACCGGCATTGTAAAACTCAATAACCGGCCGACCGACAGACTCGAAGAGGTAGAAGCCGACGGCATATCCGAAGAAGCCGCCCAACACCGAGGCAACCGAACACCAGGTGGAATTCCACCACATCCGGGAGCGATCCTTCAGGGCCATCGGCACCAGCAGGACATCCGGCGGCAACGGAAAGAATGAACTCTCCGCAAATGAAACGGCGCACATCCACCAAATGGCGTCGGGACGTTTGGCCCGCTCGACCAGCCAGTTATAGACCGGTCTCAACTCGCCACCCCATCATCCACGCTTCGACTCTCCTCACAAACTGGGGGGCGGCACCCGCCGCCCCTCACTCATCACACCCTCACGCCTCGTCGCTGCTGACCTGGACCGGGCCGCTGTCCTGGCCCTTGGCATCCGGATCACGATCGACGAGTTCGATCAACCCCATCGGGGCGGCATCGCCATAGCGGAAGCCAGCCCGCAGAACCCGGGTATAACCGCCGGCCCGGGACGCATAACGAGCGGCCAGAACACCGAACAGCTTGGCGACAATCACGTCGTCGCGCAATACGGCATATGCCTGACGTCGGTTGTGCAGCCCGCCCTTTTTGCCCAGGGTCACCAACTTCTCGACGATCGGGCGCAGTTCCTTGGCCTTGGGCAAAGTGGTGGTGATCTGCTCGTGCTTGATCAGCGCCGCCGCCATGTTGGCGAACATCGCCTTACGGTGGCTCGAGGTTTTGTGCAGTTTCCGTCCGCTGACGCCGTGACGCATGATCTCAGCTCCCTTTCAACATGGCTTGGCTTCGCCGCGCGAAACCGATGGCGTTTTCCGCCGCCCGGCGACCGGTACGACGGGGTGGGTCGGTGTGACCCGGACATGAAAAGGGCGGCAAGGTCACCCGCGCCGCCCCTTCAAGACCAATCTTAATACGGCTCTTCCAGACGCTTGGCCAGCTCTTCGATATTCTCAGGCGGCCAGTTGGGAATTTCCATCCCCAGGTGAAGCCCCATCTGGGCAAGAACTTCCTTGATCTCGTTCAACGACTTGCGCCCGAAGTTCGGGGTACGCAACATCTCGGCCTCGGTCTTCTGAACCAGATCACCGATATAGACGATGTTGTCGTTCTTGAGGCAGTTGGCCGAACGCACCGACAGTTCGAGTTCATCAACCTTGCGCAGCAGATTCTTGTTGAACGGCGGCTCCTCGCCCCGCTCCTCACGAACCGCGTGGCTCGGCTCCTCAAAATTGATGAACAATTGCAACTGATCCTGAAGAATACGCGCGGCCAGAGCCACCGCATCCTCGGGCGAAACCGCACCGTTGGTCTCGACTTCCATCGACAGCCGGTCATAATCGGTAACCTGACCGACGCGGCTGTTCTCGACCCTGTAGGAAACCTTGCGCACCGGGCTGAACAGCGCATCGACCGGGATCAGACCGATCGGCGCGTCCTCCGGACGGTTCTGGCTGGCCGGGACGTAGCCCTTGCCCGACTCGACCGTCATTTCCATCACCAACTTGGCTCCGGTGTCGAGGGTGCACAGCACCAGATCCGGGTCCATGATCGAAATGTCAGCGCCAGTTTCGATCTGGCCGGCCGTGACCTCGCCCGGACCTTCGGCGCGCACGCGCATCCGTTTCGGGCCGTCGCCATGCATGCGCAGACCCATCGACTTGATATTCAGCACAACGTCGGTGACGTCTTCACGCACACCCGGAATCGAGGAGAACTCGTGCAGCACGCCCTCAATGTGAATAGAGGTCACCGCCGCGCCTTGCAGAGACGACAGCAGCACGCGGCGCAAAGCATTGCCCAATGTCAGGCCGAAACCGCGCTCAAGTGGCTCGGCAACCACCCGCGCGGCCCGCCCCGGATCGTCGCCGGGGTGCACGTCAAGCTTCTTCGGTTTGATCAGTTCTTGCCAATTTTTCTGCATCACGGGAGCGTCCTCATTGCCTTATCCGGGAACGCGGCTGTGACCGGACCGCCAACCCCACTTCATTCGGCCACCCGCTGTGACCCGCTCCGCTCCAGCCAGCCGACACCCACCCCATGGGCGAGTGCCTGGACAACCGGCCGGATCGTTCCAGAAGTGATCAGACCCTGCGCTTTTTGGGCGGCCGCACGCCGTTGTGGGGGATCGGCGTGACATCGCGGATCGAGGTGATCGAAAACCCGACCGCCTGCAATGCCCGCAACGCCGACTCGCGCCCCGACCCAGGCCCCTTGACCTCGACCTCGAGGGTCTTCATGCCATGTTCCATCGCCTTGCGTCCGGCATCCTCGGCGGCGATCTGGGCGGCATAGGGGGTCGACTTGCGTGACCCCTTGAAGCCCTGGCTCCCCGACGACGACCAGGCAATGGTGTTGCCCTGGGCGTCGGTGATGGTGATCATGGTGTTGTTGAACGAGGCGTTGACGTGCGCCACGCCCGAGGAAATGTTCTTGCGCTCGCGGCGACGCAGGCGCTGAGCGGCTGCAGACGGTTTGGCCATGGGCTGGGACTCGTTCCGTTATTTCTTCTTGCCGGCGATCGGCTTGGCGGGACCCTTGCGGGTGCGCGCATTGGTATGCGTGCGTTGTCCGTGAACCGGCAGCCCCTTGCGGTGGCGCAGGCCACGATAGCAGCCAAGATCCATCAATCGCTTGATGTTCATGGCAACCTCGCGACGCAAATCGCCTTCCACCCGGTAATCGCTATCGATCACTTCCCGGATGCGCAAGACCTCGTCGTCGGTCAAGTTGTTGACGCGGCGTTCCGGGGTAACCCCGACCTTGGAGCAGATCTCCTTGGCCTTGGCCGGCCCGATGCCGTGAATATAGGTCAATCCGATTTCCACACGTTTCTGTGCGGGAATATTGACGCCAGCAATACGCGCCACGCCTAGCCTCCTCGCTTGGTCATACCGCCTCCGGTCAGCCGGAACGGCCTGATCTTAACCACAAAGCGACCCTTTTCCCCACCCCCGCCCGGCTTACTCACCAGAACGATAGCGACGGGACCAAAGGCCGCACCGAACACCACACACCAGCAACGCCAACTGCAGCGCCACACCGGAGCCGACAGGCACGAAAAACCGCTCGGTTCACAAGGAACCGGGGACGGCGGATGTTAGACGGAAATCCCTGCCTGTCAACCCCTTTTGAGTCCTTTTTTCATCACGCCCGCAGAACCGCCTCCAGCTGGCGCGTCACCACGGCGATATCGGCCATGCCGTCCACCGACTTCAGGATGCCTTTGCCCTGATAATACGGCAGAATCGGCGCGGTCTGCGCATGGTACTGAGCCAACCGGGTCTTGACCGTCTCGGCGTTGTCGTCGGCGCGGCGCTTGAACTCGGTGCCGCCGCAGCCATCGCAAACACCCGCGACCTTCGGCTTCTGGAACGAATCATGGTAGCCGGCGCCGCACTTGGCGCAGGAATAGCGGCCACAAATGCGCTCGACCAGCACATCGTCAACCACCTTCATTTCGATCACGTGATCGAGCTTCTGGCCCTTCTGCGACAGCATGGTGTCGAGCGCCTCGGCCTGGGGCACGGTGCGCGGAAAGCCATCAAGGATATACCCGTTCTTGGCATCGGGCTGATCAATCCGCTCGGAGATCAGGTTGATCACCAAGTCGTCAGGCACCAGCTTGCCGGCTTCCATGATCTCCTTGGCCTGCTTGCCCAGTTCTGAGCCGGACTTGACGGCGGCGCGCAGCATGTCGCCGGTCGAAAGCTGGATGATCTTGAAAGTATCCTCAAGAAACTTGGCCTGGGTTCCCTTGCCGGCGCCCGGCGGCCCCAACAGAATGATGTTCATCCTTTCCTCCCCCTCAGCTTTGATTTTTTGATCAGCCCCTCATACTGGTGGGCCAACAGATGCGAGTGAATCTGCGCCACGGTGTCCATGGTGACGCTGACCACGATCAACAGGCTGGTGCCGCCGAAGTAAAACGGCACCGACTGCGAAGAAATCAGAAGTTCAGGCAGCAGGCATACGGCGGCCAGATAGGCGGCGCCGATCACCGTCAGCCGGGTCAGCACGAAATCAAGATAATCAGCTGTGTTCTTGCCCGGCCGGATCCCGGGAACGAAACCGCCATATTTCTTGAGATTGTCCGCCGTCTCGACCGGATTGAAGACGATCGCCGTATAAAAGAACGCGAAGAAGATGATCAGCGCCGAGTACAGAACCATATAGAGCCACGAGCCATGGGTGACGAAGCTCGACAGCGCCTGCAACCACTCCGGCCCGTTGCCACCGGCGAAGCCAACCGCCGTCAAAGGCAACAGCAGCAGTGAACTGGCGAAGATCGGCGGAATCACACCCGAGGTATTGAGCTTGAGCGGCAAATGGGACGACTCGCCGCCATACATGCGGTTGCCCATCTGACGCTTGGGATATTGAACGATCACCCGCCGCTGGGCCCGCTCGACGAACACGATGAACAGCACCACCGCCACCGACATCACCAGCAGGAAGATGATGAACAGGGTGGAGAGCGCGCCGGTCCGTCCCATTTCCAGGGTGCCGGCCAGCGCCTTCGGCAGGTTGGCCACAATGCCGGCGAAGATGATCAGCGAGATGCCGTTGCCGACGCCGCGGGCGGTGATCTGCTCGCCCAGCCACATCAGGAACATCGTGCCGCCGACCAGCGAAATCACCGTGCTAAGCCGGAAGAACAGGCCGGGATCGATCACCGCATGGGCCGAAGCCGCCGTCATCCCCTCAAGCCCGATCGACAGGCCATAAGCCTGGACCGTCGCCAGCGCCACCGTCAGGTAGCGGGTATACTGATTGAGCTTCTTGCGCCCGCTCTCGCCCTCCTTCTTGAGGGCCTCCAACGTCGGAGAGGTCGAGGTCATCAACTGAATGATGATCGAGGCCGAGATGTACGGCATGATATTGAGGGCGAAGATGGTCATGCGCCCGAGCGCACCGCCCGAGAACATGTCAAACATTCCCAGAATTCCGCCGCCTTGCTTGCTGAAGACGTCGTGGAAAATCTGGGGGTCGATACCAGGCAGCGGAATATAGGTGCCAAGCCGGTACACCACCAGCGCACCCAAGGTAAACCAAAGCCGCTGCTTCAGCTCGGTCGCCTTGCCCAGCGCCCCGAAATTGACATTGGCGGCCAGTTGTTCCGCAGCAGATGCCATAAGGTCCTCTCCCGAAACGGGTCCGGGGCCTTGCGGCCCCGGCCGGGGTTCCAAGGGGTGGAACCCCCTGGTCTTGCTTACCCGACAGTAACGCTTCCGCCCGCCTTCTCGACGAGCGCGATCGCCCCTTTGGTCGCTCCGGTGACCGTGACCGTCACCTTGACCTTGAGCTCGCCCTTGCCGAGCAACCGCACCAGCGGACTGCCCGCACGGACCAAGCCTGCGGCCTGAAGCTCGGCTACGCCGATCGGCTTGCCGGCATCGAGTCGGCCGGACTCGATGGCCTGCTGAAGACGGCCAACATTGACCTCGGCGTACTCGACACTCGAAATCGGGTTGAAGCCCCGCTTGGGCAGACGGCGATGCAACGGCATCTGACCGCCCTCGAAGCCCTTGATCGCGACGCCGGTCCGGGAGGTCTGGCCCTTGACGCCGCGGCCGCAGGTCTTGCCCTTGCCGCAGCCGATGCCGCGACCGACACGGGTCCGGTTCTGGGTCGCGCCCTCGTTGTCGCGAATCTGATTGAGTTTCATGACTTACGATCCCTCTTCAGCGCTCAGTCGGCCTGTTCGACCCGAACCAGATGCTGAACCTTGGCCACCATGCCGCGCACCGCCGGGGTGTCCGGCAGTTCGCGGGTCCGGTGCATCTTGTTGAGCCCGAGGCCGATCAGGGTTTCCCGCTGGTCGTGCTTGCGCCCGATCGGGCTGCCCACCTGGGTGACGATCAGGGTGTTCTCTGTCTCAGCCATTGGCCGCCGCCTCCTTGGTATCGCCGGTCTCACGACGTCCGAGGATGTCGGAAACCCGCCGGCCCCGGCGCGCCGCGACCAGACGCGGGCTGACCACCTGAACCAGGGCGTCGAACGTCGCCTTGATCATGTTGTGGGGATTGGACGTGCCGATCGACTTGGTCACCACGTCCTGGACGCCGAGAGCCTCGAAGATCGCGCGCATCGGGCCGCCGGCGATGATGCCGGTACCGCCCGGCGCCGCCCGCAGCACCACCCGTCCGGCGCCGTAATGGCCCTGGACATCGTGATGCAGCGTCCGCGCTTCCCGCAGAGGCACCCGGATCATGGTCCGCTTGGCCTGCTCGGTGGCCTTGCGAATCGCCTCGGGCACCTCGCGCGCCTTGCCCGACCCAACGCCGACCCGGCCCTTGCCGTCTCCGACCACCACCAGGGCGGCGAACCCGAAGCGCCGGCCACCCTTGACCACCTTGGCCACACGATTGATGCTGACCAGCTTCTCGATCAGCTCGCTCTCTTCGCGCTCACGCTCCCGGGGTTGCCGTTCGCGGTCGCCACGCTCGCCTTTTTCACGCGCCATTTCCAGGCTCCTTCGCGATACGGTCTAGAACTGCAGGCCGGCTTCACGCGCGGCGTCGGCCAACGCCTTCACCCGCCCGTGATAGATATATCCGCCCCGATCGAACACCACCTGGGTGATGCCCGCCTGGGTAGCCCGCTCGGCGAGCAGCTTGCCGACCAGCTTGGCCGCCTCGATGTCGGCACCGGTCTTGAGCTGCCCCTTGAGGCCGGTATCCAGGCTCGACGCCGCCGCCAGGGTCCGGCCCTGAGTGTCGTCGATGATCTGAGCGTAGATATGCTTGCTCGACCGGAAGACCGAAAGCCGCACGCGGCCACCGGAGGTCCGGGCGATCCGGGTGCGAACCCGGAGCTTGCGGCGCAAGTTCAACTGTTTGGCTTTGTTCATGACTTGCGCCCCACTTACTTCTTCTTGCCTTCCTTACGAAGCACGGTCTCAGTAGAGTACTTGATACCCTTGCCCTTGTAAGGTTCCGGCTTGCGGTAACCGCGAATCTCGGCAGCAACCTGGCCGACCTTCTGGCGATCACGTCCGAAGATCGAGATCGCGGTCGGCTTCTCAGCCTTGATGGTGATCCCTTCGGGAATCGGATACTTGATATCGTGGCTGTAACCGAGCTGGAGCACCAGATCAGAGCCCTGAATCGCGGCGCGATAGCCAACGCCGTTGATTTCGAGGTTGACCGTGAAGCCCTTGCTGACGCCCACGATCAGGTTGGAAACCTGGGTGCGGGCGGTGCCCCACTGGGTGCGGGCGCGGCGGGTGTCGGCCCTTGGGGCCACCACCACCTTGCCGTCCTCCAGCTTGGCGATCAAGTCATCAACCACCACGAAGCTCAGCTGCCCGAGCTTACCCTTTGCCGTCACCGTCTGGCCGTCGACGCTCACGTCGACACCCGCAGGAACCGGCACCGGATGCTTGCCAATGCGTGACATGGGTCCGGCTCCTTAGAACAGCTGGCAGAGCACTTCGCCGCCGACATTGGCTGCGCGCGCTTCGTTGTCCGACATCACCCCGCGCGGGGTCGACAGGATGGAGATGCCCAGCCCGTTGAACACGCGGTCGAGGTCGGCGATCTTGGAGTAAACCCGCCGGCCCGGCTTGGAAACCCGGGAGACGTGCTTAATCACCGGCTCGCCTTCATGATATTTCAGCTCGATGCGCAAAGTGGATACGCCGGGCTTCACTTCACGGCTGGTATAGCCGCGGATGTAGCCCTCACGCTTCAGCACTTCCAGCACATTCGCCCGCAGCTTGGAAGCCGGGCTGTCCACGGCTGCCATGCGCGCCCGCTGTCCGTTGCGGATGCGGGTCAGCATATCGCCAAGGGGATCGCTCAACGCCATCTTCTTTGATCCCTCTTACCAGCTCGACTTCGTCATGCCGGGAATCTGCCCTGTGGAGGCCAGATCCCGCAGCGCGATGCGCGAGAGCTTGAACTTACGGTAGAACGCGCGGGGCCGACCGGTGATCTCACACCGATTGCGGACGCGGGTCCGGCTCGAATTACGCGGCAGCTCGGCGAGCTTCAGCCGGGCGGCGAACTGCTCTTCGGGCGGAACCGACGGATCCTTGGCCTTGGCCTTGAGACGAGCACGCTTGTTGGCATACTGCTTTGCCAGCTTTTCGCGGTGCTTGTTCTTCTGGACGGCACTGACTTTTGCCATGGTTGCTTCTCCGCCGCGTCAGTTGATGAACGGCATGTCGAAGCCCTTGAGAAGCGCCTTGGCTTCCTTGTCGGTCTTCGCCGTGGTGACGATGATGATATCCATGCCCCGGACCTGCTCGATCTTGTCGTAGTCGATCTCTGGGAAGATGATCTGTTCCTTGACGCCCAGGGCATAGTTGCCGCGGCCGTCGAAGCTGGTGGGCGACACGCCGCGGAAGTCGCGGACACGCGGCAGCGCGATGCACACCAAGCGGTCGAGGAACTCGTACATCATTTCGCGGCGCAGGGTCACCTTGCAGCCGATGGCCATGTTCTCGCGGAGCTTGAACTGGGCGATCGACTTGCGGGACTTGGTCACCACCGGCCGCTGGCCGGCAATGGCGGTCAGTTCCTTCACCGCCTGGGTGACGCGCTTGCTGTCGGTGGTGGCATCGCCAACACCCATGTTGATGACAATCTTGTCAAGGCGCGGGATTTCCATCTCATTGGCGTACTCGAATTCCGCCTTGAGGGCCGCCTTGATCACGCTGTCGTAGCGTTCTTTCAATCTGGTCATGGTCGGTGGCCTTCTCAGAGATCGATCACTTCGCCGGACCGCTTGGCGACTCGCACCTTGCGTCCATCGGCGAGGAACTTATAGCCCACCCGCGTCGGCTTGCCGGTCTTGGGATCGGCATGGGCGACGTTGGAGATGTGCAGAGGGGCCTCGATCTCCTTGATCCCGCCCTGGGACTGGGCGGTCTGCCGCTCGTGCTTGGTGACCATATTGACGCCACGCACGATCACGCGCTCGTCCTTGGCGATCACTTTCAGCACTTCGCCGGTCTTGCCCTTGTCGCGACCGGAGATCACGACGACCTTGTCCTTGGTCTTGATCTTCAAGCCGGCCATCACAGCACCTCCGGCGCCAAAGAAATGATCTTCATGAACTTCTTGCCGCGAAGTTCACGAGTGACCGGCCCGAAGATACGGGTGCCGATCGGCTCGCCCTGCTTGTTGATCAGCACGGCCGCGTTGCGGTCGAAGCGGATCGAGCTGCCGTCGGCCCGCCGGATATCCTTGGCGGTGCGAACGATCACGGCGCGGTGCACATCGCCCTTCTTGACGCGACCCCGTGGGATCGCCTCCTTGACCGAGACGACGATGACGTCGCCGACCGAAGCGACCTTGCGCTTCGAGCCGCCGATCACCTTGATGCACTGCACCCGGCGCGCGCCGCTGTTATCGGCGACCTC
>CAIOBP010000099.1 GCA_903856295.1 uncultured Rhodospirillales bacterium
CTGCCAAGCGGCAGGTCGGCGCCGAGGGATGGTCTCTCCGGTCTCACCAAGGGATAAATGATGGGAGGCCGGCGTCCGGCGTCAGGGGCAGGCAGCTACTTCAACGCGAGTTCTAACCCACGAGTCGCAGCGACGGGCCCGAATTTTTTGAATTCATTCTCAGACTTGCGAAGATATCCTTCTGAAACGAACTGAAGCGCTGACCAAATTCCGGAGATGACTGCCAGCGCACCACCTGCGAATTTTGACGCCGCTTCAATATCGCGACGGTGAGCGGTGAGAAATGTCACTACCTTTGCAAGAGCGCCTTTCCTGCCTTCGGTCGATTTATTGTCAACCACGATTCCCTCCAAAACCTATTCAAACCGCGGCAGCTTGCCGCATACACACATGTGTATGCCACGCAATTGCCAGCATTAGCCCACTATGAGTTGCCAACAGCATCAACATCAATACATTTTTACCGCACTATGTTACAATTTTTGATTGCAGCTCGACTTGGACAATCCACACAAACCCCGCGAGCGCGCCCCCACCCCATACACCTCAAAGAGAATGGTGCGACCGGAACTGAGATGCTGGGGAAACAGCCGCCGCCTCGTCGTCCGGCCCCAAGACATCTCGTCGTCCGGCCCCAAGACATAATGCTTGAGTGGCTGAGCGTGTTGCTCTATGGAGACTGATCAGGCTGGAGGCGCGGGGCTCACCCTGGCGTTTTCGCTTGCCTCTGAGTCACGCCTTAACCCGATGAAGAGTTGACCCCCCCATGTTTTCCAAACTGCTCGGCTTCCTGTCGGCCGATATGGCCATCGATCTCGGAACTGCCAACACGCTGGTGTACGTGAAGGGGCGGGGTATCGTCCTCAACGAGCCGTCGGTGGTGGCCATCGCAACCGTGCGCGGACGCAAGCAGGTGCTGGCGGTCGGCGATGAAGCCAAGATGATGCTCGGCCGCACGCCGGGCAACATCCAGGCCATCCGTCCGTTGCGCGACGGCGTGATCGCCGATTTCGAGGTCGCGGAGGAAATGATCAAGCATTTCATCCGCAAGGTTCACAATCGCCGCAGTTTCGCCAGTCCCCAGGTGATCATCTGCGTGCCCTCGGGCTCGACGGCGGTCGAACGGCGCGCGATTCAGGAATCGGCCGAGTCGGCCGGCGCCCGCCGGGTGTTCCTGATCGAGGAGCCGATGGCGGCGGCGATCGGCGCCGGCCTGCCGGTTACCGAACCCACCGGCTCGATGGTGGTCGATATCGGCGGCGGCACCACCGAGGTCGCGGTTCTGTCCCTGGGCGGCATCGTCTATTCGCGCTCGGTGCGGGTCGGCGGCGACAAGATGGACGAGGCGATCATCGGCTACATCCGGCGCAGCCACAATCTGCTGGTCGGTGAAGGTTCCGCCGAGCGAATCAAGAAGGAAATCGGCTCGGCCTGCCCGCCGGAAGACGGCGAGGGCCGGATCATGGAGATCAAGGGCCGCGATCTGATGAACGGCGTGCCCAAGGAACTGATCATTTCCGAACGCCAGATCGCCGAAAGCCTCGCCGAACCGGTGAGCGCGATCATCGAGGCGGTCAAGGTCGCCCTCGAGCACACCGCGCCGGAACTGGCCGCCGACATCGTCGACAAGGGCATCGTGCTCACCGGCGGCGGCGCCCTGCTCGGCAATCTCGACTACGTGCTGCGCCACGCCACCGGCCTGCCGGTCTCGATCGCCGACGACCCGCTGAGCTGTGTTGCTCTGGGGACAGGGCGGGCGCTCGAAGAGATGAAAACTCTGAGAAACGTCTTGGTCTCAATGTACTGATCCTGTACGTTTGGATCAGGAATGTCCGTACGCGGACGGGTTGGTCCTGAGGGGCCGGCCCATCGGCGGCTGCGGGACTTCAGAGACCATCACGGACACGTAACGTGAAACCTCGTGGCGCCAGACCGATGGCTCGCCTGACCGCGCTCAAGGCGCTGGTCCAACGGTTCTCGTTCCTGCTGCTTTTGATGACCTCGGTCGCGCTGATGATGCTTGGCCGCATGGACCCGCAGTTGGTCGAGCACACCCGCGCGCGGGTGATGGATGCTTTCGTGCCGATTCAGGACGCCATCTCGCGCCCGGCCGCCACCGCCGCCCGCCTGATCGAGACCTTTGTCGACATCGCCGAGGTCTACAAGGAAAACAAGCAACTGCGCCAGGAGAACGCCCGGCTGCTGCAATGGAAGCAGGCGGCGCTGCGTCTCGATGCCGAAAACGCCAGCCTGCGCTCGCTGCTGCGCTACCGTCCCGAGCCCAAGTCGACCTTCATTTCGGCCCGGGTGATCGCAGCCCCCGGCGGCCCCTTCCTGCGCGACATCGTGGTCACCGCCGGCCGGCGCGAGGGCGTGCATCGCGGCCAGGCGGCGGTTGCCGGGGCCGGCATGGTCGGCCGGGTGGTCGAGGTCGGCGAATGGTCGTCGCGGGTGCTGCTGATCACCGACATCAACGCCCGGGTGCCGGTGGTGCTCGACGGCTCGCGGCAGCGCGCGGTGCTGGCCGGGGACAATTCCGATCAGCCGCGCCTGATCTACCTGCCGCCCGACGCCCCGGTGACCATCGGCGACCGGGTGGTGACCTCAGGCGATGGCGGCCTGTTTCCCGCCGGGCTGCCGGTGGGCGTGGTCTCGTTCATCGGCGACCACATGGTCAAGATTCAGCCGATGGTCGACATGGGCCGGCTCGAACATGTCCAGCTGATCAATTTCGGCCTGCCCGGCGGCTTGGCCGGCGAGGCGGAGCGCCTCACGAGCCTGAAATGAACACCAGCATCTGGCAGAGACTGGACCAGGTCGGCCGGTCGCTCGCGCCCGCCGCCGTCACCACGATGCTGGTGCTGCTGAGCATGGTGCCGCTGCAACTGCCGGGCTGGGACAAGCTGGTGCCCTCGATGGCGCTGATGTCGGTGTATTACTGGTCGATCCACCGGCCCGATCTGCTGCCGCCCAGCGCCGCCTTCACCATCGGCCTGCTTCAGGACATGCTGGCCGGGACGCCGCCGGGACTGACCGCGCTGGTGCTGGTGACCTGCCATCTGGTGGTCGAGACCCAGCGCGCGTTCTTTCTCGCCAACGGCTTCCTGATCCTCTGGCTGGGCTTCGCCTTCATCGCGGTCGGCGCGGTGCTGCTACAGGGGATGATTTACACCGTGCTTTACCAAACCCTGATACCGATGCAGAGTCCGCTGGTGCAGGCGGCGGTGACCGTGTCGGTGTTCCCGGTTTTCGCCTCGCTGTTCATCAGTGTCCATCGGGCGTTCCTGAAAGAGGTTTGAGACAAGGCGATGACCTTCGGCGCAGGCACCTCGAACCGCGACACCGACCGCTACCACACCCTGACCCGGCGGGTGATGGTGCTGGGCGGCATCAAGCTCGGACTGCTGTCGACACTGGTCGCGCGCATGTACTACCTCCAGGTGGTCCAGTCGGCGCGCTACACCATGCTCGCCGACGAGAACCGGATCAGCCTGCGGCTGGTGGCGCCGTCGCGCGGCGTGATCGCCGACCGCCAGGGCGTGGCGCTGGCGACCAATCAGCAGAACTACCGGGTGGTGCTGGTGCAGGAGCGCACCCGCGATGTCGAGGGTTCGCTCAATCAGCTGGCCCAGATCGTGCCGCTGTCCGATGCCGACCGGCGGCGAATCATGCGCGAGCTGCAGCGCAAGCGCCGCTTCGTGCCGGTGACGGTGCGCGAAAACCTGACCTGGGATCAGGTGGCCCAGATCGAGATCAACACCCCCGATCTGCCCGGCGTCTCGATCGAGGTCGGCGAGATTCGCAACTATCCCTATGGCGAAGCCACGGCGCATATCCTGGGCTATGTCGGTCAGGTCTCGATGTCGGAAATCCAGGGCGACCCGGTACTGTCGCTGCCCGGCTTCCGCATCGGCAAGGCCGGCATCGAGAAATACTGGGAAAAGGACCTGCGCGGCGTCGCCGGCACCAGCCAGCTCGAGGTCAACGCCGTCGGCCGGGTGATTCGGGAGTTGTCGCGCAACGAGGGCCAGCCCGGCCGCGAGCTGACCCTCACCCTCGACATCGGGCTTCAGCAATTCGCCCAGAAGCGCCTCGCCGACGAACTCAGCGCCTGCGCCGTGCTGATCGACGTGCACACCGGCGGCATCTATGCCATGGCCTCCAACCCCAGCTTCGACCCCAACCGCTTTTCCACCGGCATCAACGCCGAATTGTGGGAGGAGCTGCTGGCCAATCCGACGGCGCCGCTGTCCAACAAGACCTCGGCCGGGCAATACTCTCCTGGCTCGACCTTCAAGACCGTGGTCGCGCTGGCGGCCCTGGAGGCCGGCGTGGTCGGGCCGCATCATTCGGTGTTCTGCCCCGGCTGGATGGACCTGGGCGATCACCGCTTCCATTGCTGGAAGAAGGGCGGGCACGGCACCGTCGACATGTACGACGCCCTGCGCCAGTCCTGCGACACCTTCTTTTACGATCTCGCGCGCCGACTCGGCATCGACCGGATTGCGGAAATGGCCCACCGCTTCGGGCTGGGCGAGCCCGCGGGCATCGACATGCCCGGCGAACGTCCGGGACTGGTGCCCTCGCGCGCCTGGAAGCAGGCGACCCTCGGCACCCCCTGGCAGCAGGGCGAGAGCCTGGTCGCGGCGATCGGACAGGGCTACGTCCTGTCGACGCCGCTGCAACTGGCGGTGATGTGCGCCCGGTTGGTCAATGGCGGCTATGCCGTCAAGCCGCACATCGTCAAACAGGTCAAGCAGGGCGCCGTCGAGCGGACGATGTGGCCGCCGATCGGCGTGCAGAAGCATAACCTCGACGTTGTGGTTCAGGGCATGAATCTGGTGGTCAACCATCAGCACGGCACCGCCTATCGCGCCCGCATCACCGAGCCCGGCTTCGAAATGGGCGGCAAGACCGGCACCTCCCAGGTTCGCCGCATCACCATGGCCGAGCGCTCCTCCGGTGTGGTCAAGAACGAGGACCTGCCCTGGCGCGAACGCGACCACGCCCTCTTCATCGGCTTCGCGCCGGTGGACGCGCCACGCTATGCCGTGGCCGCGGTGGTCGAGCATGGCGGCGGCGGCTCGGTGGTGGCGGCGCCGATCGCCCGCGACATTCTGCTGGAATGCCAACGCCGCGACCCCGCCCGCGGCTCGGTCAACGCCGCCGAACGCGACGGCCCCGACTGCTGCCATCAGCACGGCTGAACGCACCTCACAACGATTTCACTTTTCCCAGCCATTTGCTATCGACAAGCCGCCTCCCCCTTGCTATACCCACCGCCGCGGCGCCACTCCGGCGCCCCGGGCGGGTGATTAGCTCAGTTGGTAGAGCAGCTGACTCTTAATCAGCGGGCCGAAGGTTCGAGTCCTTCATCACCCACCAATCTTTCCATATAAATCAATGTCGTGGCGGTACGCGGTGATACCGTGGTTAGCCGCCTGCCGAGCAGCGTATCACACCCGTATCACCACTTCGCAAATGTTGACACGAATGTTGACAAAGCTTCCGTCTATGCGGTGATCGGAACGGTGCCGCTAATCAGTGCCTGGCATAGCTTTCCCGCAGAGTCTATGAGCTGTCGGAGTCGGCCCTCGAACCTACACGGCGGTGCGTCGCCTGGGCCGGTGACGGCAAGCCGCCCTAGAGCGGGCCGAGCTGTCGGTGCCTTGATCACCGCAAGATTGAGCACCAACGCCTCAGAGGCCGTAGCCCTCGACCGGACGCCTGACCCAAAATCGTACCAGGCGCTGCCGTGGTGCGCGAGGGCTGTGGCGAGCAAACCCACACTTGGTGTCCGCTCGGCGCAGCGGGAACAGTCGATGCGCTTGTCGCTGGCGACGGAATGGCACGCCCTGCTCGGCAACCGCATCCAGCTCGTGTCATAGTGCCACGTGGGACAGCCACGTGGGATTCCACATATCCGTCGCTTACGTTTCGGCTAGCGCCAGGTGGCAAAGTCTGGCAAGTTTTGACCTTGAATACCGTGTGAGGGCCAGTTGATGCTGACGAAAATGTAATGCTGCCGTAGGTGGTCTAATCGCACAGAGTAGCTAAGAAGTATGATGAAAATGCGGCAGTCGTCCTTTTTCAAAGTGAGCGGCTAGAGTGGTGACGGCGCTAGATATTAATCGGAGAATCGACCTGCGGAAGGTAAACACCCGAGACGAAGGAGATCGGTGAGATGGCAGCCAGTTGCAGCATGAATTTATTCAACCCGCTAGACCCCTTTTTCGGCCCGCACAGTGTTTCCTCTCCGGACTGTGAGCTCAGCCTGTGACCGCTTCCAGGATCGACTTTGATTACCTGCTAAAGTTACGCTTGGTCGTCGCCCGGGTGGGCGAGATGGATTTAGCCAAGTGGTGGAATACACGCGGGCAACTCAGCCGGTTGGGGACCTCCGCTGTTCGCAGAGGATTCCCACGGACACATTATTTTGCGCAGGCGAGGTCGGTATTCGCGGTCGCAGGTTTTCGCTGCCGTGAAGTCTTCGATCCGCCGCAAAGCGTCACCCTCTGGCAACTTCCAGAAGCTGTTGAGGAGGAGTTCGAAGCGCATTGGGAGCGTTGGCTTGATCAAGCTGAAGATTGGAAACCCTTTTTCTTGCAGCTGGAGGAGCTGAGAGAAGCCGACATTAAGGGGGTGCTCCAATCGTTCGATCTTATCGCAGACCAAGATTTCGAGCGGTTTTCACGTTTGCGTCGCACCGCTGAAGGGCGCGCGGTACCCTTGCCTGCTTCGTTTACCTTTAAAAATAGTGACATAGCAGGTCTTGCGCTCGGGTTTGCACGTGGTGAGCCTGGGGCACTGGCCATTCCATACGCGAGACTGGACAACGCATGATGCCGCTGGAGCGATCCCACGTCGTTTCGTCGTTCACGGTCAATAAGGGCGCGATGATCGACGAGACCTATGCTGTATTCGCGGCATGGGACTTTAGCTCTACAAAAAAAGATAATCTCGAACGACTACGTCGCGAAAATTATATTGGCGTGCGTACAGCAGCTCGGCTACGAGATTTTATTTTTGTCCTAAATCGCAGGTTCTCTCCTAATGATCGCGATCGGCCGCTGGTCAGATTGGCTCAAATTGGCTGCCCAATTGAAGAATGGAAGCCAATATTGCTCTGGCACATGACAAAAGATGAGTTTCTACTTCGTGACTTCTTGATAAACTGGCTTTTCCCCGCCTTTATTGCGGGCAATTATCGCATCAGACCTGATGATATTTATGAGCACATCCGCAGTGTTGGGCTTAGAGGAGGCAAAATAGAGCACGTCTGGAGCGAGACGACCCTGAATCGGGTCTCTGCCGCCCTGCTCAAAATATCGGTCGACTTTGGTTTTCTTCGCGGGAGGGTCGTCAAAGAATTTGCCAGCTATCACCTCCCTGAACGCAGTTTTATCTATCTCCTGTACGCCCTCCTAGAGCAGGCCCAAAACCCACGCAAAGTCCTCGCGTCCGAAGACTGGCGGATGTTTCAGATGCAGCCTTCAGATGTTGAGCGGGAGCTTCTTCGGCTTCATCAATATCGGAAGGTTGACTACCAGGTCGCCGGCAGCATCGTCCAACTTTCGCTGCCCTGCGCCAATGCCTGTGAGTATGCGGAAAGGATGGTGGCATGAGTGATCTCTTACACCGCATCAAGACAAGCCTCGAACCCATACTCGAGCTGGCTGACCCGCGTGAGCGCATCAGCGCTTACCACGACATGCCCTACGCGCTCTGCCGCTATGATCCCGACGAGGAATTTGAGTTACGCAAACAAATCACTCTGCTAGAGACCCGCCTCAACCAGAAGGGAAAGCGTGTAAGCCGCATATCATTGGCACAGTGCCTTGATGAGGCAATGCAATCTCAAAGACCACTCGAAGATTGGTTTGCAGCAGAACGCGAGCAGGGCACGGACACGATAGTCGAGACAGTGCATTCGGTTCTTTCGGAGTACGCGCCATTGGTTGATCTCGTAGCTGCGCGGATGCCTGACGATCCCGACCCACTTCGCGACGTCGTCTTCATAATGCGGACCGGCGCCTTATTCCCCGTCTACCGTACATTCTCATTGTTGGAGCAGCTCAAGGGACGGGTCATGGTGCCCACGGTCTTGTTCTATCCAGGCGATCTGGACGGTGCCGCCGGGCTCCGGTTCATGGGCGTGCTCGCTGCCGAGCATAACTATCGCCCAAAAATATTTTGACGGGATTCCTGTGATGGCCAACGAACCGATCAAAAGTCTCTTCGCGAATGACATCCATCGCCGGATTGAGGAAGTCATCAAGGTCGACCAGACCAGTGACGATATTCTACGCGATGAAATCAACGAGTACGTGGTGACCGATGCCATTCGGTCTCATTACACCAATATTTTCGATACATTCCGCGAGACACCAAACAAGCCGCACGAGGGTATCGCGATTTGGGTGTCTGGCTTTTTTGGGTCGGGCAAATCCAGCTTTGCAAAGATGCTGGGTCTATCGATTGAAAACCGTGACGTGGCGGGAATCCCCGCCGGGGATCGGTTCGCCGAACGAGCCGGTGACAACAAGCTTCAGGTGCTACTGAAGGCGATAAACGAGCAAATTCCAACACATGCCGTAATCTTCGACGTCTCGACCGACCGAGGCATAAGAAGCGGGAACCAGTCTCTCACCGAGATCATGTATGGGCTTTTCCTACAAAGCCTCGGTTACGCAAAAGATCTCGACCTGTCCGAGTTGGAAATTGCACTCGAAGAGAAGGGGCAGCTTGAAGGGTTTGAGGCCGAGTACGGGCGCCTGTTCAAAAAGGAATGGTCGTACGAGAAAGGCAAGGTCGCTTTCGCTCTCAGCGAAGCGAGCCGGGTTCTTCACAGCCTCGATCCCGAGACATACCCAATGGCCGACTCTTGGGTGAAGGCCGTCAAGAACAAGGCTGACATCTCACCGGGAAAGCTGGCGGAGCGCGCGAATGAATTGATGAAGCGCCGCCGACCCGGCCAGGCGCTCATGTTCGTCGTGGACGAAGTCGGCCAGTTCGTCGCTCGTGACGTGCAAAAGATGCTCGACTTGCAGGCCGTTGTGCAGAGCCTCGGCGTCAAAGGCCGCGGCAAACACTGGATCGTCGTCACGTCGCAAGAAAAGCTTGGCGAGCTCGTCAGCGGCCTCGACGACAAGAAGATCGAACTTGCCCGCCTCATGGACCGCTTCCCTCTTCAGGTCCATCTGGAGCCGTCAGACATCTCCGAGGTCACCAGCCGACGGGTCCTGTCGAAAAATGCCCCCGCGCAGAAAGCGTTGGGAGAGCTGTTCGACCAGCATCGCGGAAGGTTCACGGAGCACACCCGTCTCACCGCCGATATCAAACTGCCAGAGCTCACGCGCGACAGTTTCATCGATCTCTATCCGCTGCTGCCTTATCAGATTGATCTGATCATCCAGGTCGTTTCTGGGCTTCGGACTCAGGGCGGCGCGAGCAAGCACGTGGGCGGCGCCAACCGCACCATCATCAAGCTGGCCCAGCAGCTGCTCATCAACCCGGCCGTCAATCTTGCAGACCAGCCAATCGGCTCGGTGGCGAGGCTCGATCAGGTCTACGACCTCGTCGAGGGCAACATTGGCTCTGAGGTCCGGGCGAAGATCTCCGCCATATCGAAGGAACTTGAACATCCGCTCGCTCAGCCGGTCGCCAAGGTGATTTGCCTGCTGCAATACGTGAAGAGCGTTCACCGCACGGCGGAAAACATCTCAGCGGCGCTCCATCCCGGTGTTGCCGGCGATTCCCAGCTTGCCGCGGTGAAGGACGCACTGCGTCAGCTTGAGGCCGCCAACAAGGTTCGCCTCGGCGACGACGGATATCGGATTCCGACGCCGGCCGAAGACGACTGGGAGCGCATTCGCAACGGGATCAGCCCGAAGCCGGGTGACGCACATCGCATCTACTCCGAGGTGCTGGCCGCGTTCTGGCAGCCGCAGCCGAGCCATACCCTCTTTGACACGAAGACCTTCAAGGCTGGCCTATCCATCCATGGTCGAGAAATCGTCGATGGCGACATGATGTTCCACGTCCAGCTCGCCGAAGTTGGCGCACCCTTCCAGGCACTCGCGACACAACTGCGTGCCCGCAGCCAACAGGAGCGCAAGAGCGTCTTTTGGGCCGTCGCGCTCAACGACGCGATAGACCGAGAGACCGTCGAGCTCTTTCGCTCCAAGGAGATGCTGGCCAGGAAGGAGCGCGAAGCCAAAACGGCTGACGAAACTGCGCTCATCGGCGAAGAGAAAATTCGGCAGAGGCGGCACCAGGACGAATTGCGCCGGCTCATAAAGGCCACCTGCCTGGCCGGGAGCGTCAGCTTCCGCGGCAATGACCGCAGCCCAGACGATCGGGCCGTGGATATGGGCAAGAGCGCGGCGGACATCCTGAGTGACGTGCTCCCGGAGGTATTCGATCGTTTCAAGGAAGCCGCCGCCAAGCCCGCCGACGTGAAGAAGGGCGTCGATGCGCTGTTTACCGCGGAGAACCTCCAAGGCCTTCCTTCGGTATTCGGCACGCTCGGGCTCTTGCGCGACGAAAAGGGGAAGACCGTTTTCCGCGTTGAAAGTGGCGCTTTGGCAGAGGTGCTATCGCGGATCGAGGAGCGCGCCAATTACGGGGACACGGCGAGCGGCCGCTTCCTTGCGGACGAGTTAGCGAAAGAGCCGTTCGGTTGGGACTTCGAAGTTGTCCGGTTGCTTGTGCTCTCGTTGCTGCGGGCCGGAAAGATCCAGGCGACCAGCAAGGGCCAGACGATCGACTCCGCGACGGGGATTGAGGCGCGCGACACGTTTTCTAACAACAATTTCTTTCGTCAGGCCTCTTTCCGGCCGAAGAAGGGTATCGAGTTCGAGGAACTGGTTAAGGCGTCGGAGGCATTCCGGGACACGTTTGGAAGCGAAGTCCGCGAGCTGAATGCTGGTGCCATCGTGGCCGAGCTTCGCAAGGAAATCGCGCGGCATGAGGACCCGGTTGCCTCAGCGCACGGCCAGCTCATCGCATCGCGCCTTCCCGGCGCTACGGTCCTCGAGGGCGCCATCGGTCAAATGAAGGCCGTCCTACGCGGATCGGAGGACAACGCGATCGCGACGTTCAATGCGTCGCATCGGTCGATCAAGGACGCAATCAAACGCGCAACCGAGCTTGACCAGGCGCTGTCCGAGCCTCGCTTGCGGGATCTTGACCGGGCGCGCGATGCGCTGAAGACCGCCTGGCCCTTTCTGCGCGGGGAATCCGATGTCAGCGAGGATCTTCGAGCCAAGGCGGCGGCACTCGACGACCTCCTAGAACGAGAGACCTTTTACCGGGAGCTGCCCACGATTGACCAACATGCGTCGGCCATCGACGCTGAGTACGCGCGTCGTTTTGACGAAGCGTTGGACGCGCGGATCGCCGCCTACACTCAAGCCATCGACCGGCTGGAGCATATGCCGGGCTGGGATGCCATCGATCAGGACCAGCAGCGGAAACTGGCGGCTCCGCTGGAGCGCGGAAAAATGCGGGACGAGGAGCCTGTACCGATCCCACAGCTCCGCTCGGAGCGGGATGCCTGCGAGACGCGTCTTCAAGACGCCATCGCGGAGCTGCATCGCATCGTCGACGGCGATCGTGTCGCGACGGTGCGGCTGGGCGGCTACTTCTCTGGGGGAGTTGAGACCGAGGAACAGCTTGATGCTGCGCTGGCCGGTATTCGGGAGGAATGTTCGCGCCTGATCGGCACCGGCAAGAAGGTGATTGTCCAGTGATCGGCTCGCACAATGGATAAGTCGACCCGCAACGCCATTGAGCGAGCGACCCAGCAGGCGCGGAATCTGCTGGAGGAGGATTTTTCGTCGCAGCTCGAGGGCACGTTCGACGTGCTGCGAAGCGGCGTGGTTGGCACATCCGGAGGCGCGCATCTTTCAGTCCGCCAGAAATTCCACCGGGACAAAATCCTCGCAACCATCGAGCACAAACGGGCTGCGGGGATGGAGGCCATTGAGGCAGTTACCGACTACGTCCGGGATGCCGCCTTTACCACCCTGAATCGCTTTGTGGCCCTCAAAATGCTCGAAGCCCGCGATTTGGTGCAGGAGTGCATCACCAAGGGTGAACAATCCGCCGGATATCGTGAGTTCTGCGGGATGGCACCCGGGCTGGTGTTGCTTCCCGACGCAGCGGGCTATCGCCTCTATATCGAAAGCCTGCTGGACGAGCTGTCCACGGAAATCAAGGTGTTATTCGACCGCCGCGATGCCTCATCGGTCCTTTGGCCCAAGAGGCAAACGTTCGATGCTTTGCTCGAAGCCCTGAACACTGCTGACCTTGCGCAAGTCTGGCGTGAGGAAGAGAGCATTGGGTGGGTCTATCAGTTTTTCAATTCGCCGGAGGAAAGGGACGCGGCGAAACGCCAGAAGCGTGTTCCTGAAAGTGGTCGGGAGATTTCACTTAGAAGTCAGTACTTCACGCCAAAGCACGTTGTTCAATTCCTAATGGACAACACACTGGGAGTTATTTGGGCGGATATGCACAGTACGCATTCCGCCTCCGGTACCCCTTCATCGTTCATGATTGCGCCGGATACGTCAGCATCTATTTCGCGCCAATTGAGGGACCCGCGCGATATCCGTGTGCTGGATCCTGCATGTGGATCGGGACATTTTTTACTTTATGCGTTTGATTTGTACCTGTCATTTTATCAAGATGCGTGGGCAGACGACGCATCACCACCATCTGAGGCGACTTCCAGGACGCTACGCGAGGACTACCCGACAAGGGCTTCCCTTTTTGCGGAGCTACCCAGTCTCATTTTGCGTCACAATCTGTACGGCGTTGATTTAGATGTCCGATGCGCCCAGATCGCCAGCCTGGCGCTTTGGTTACGGGCTCAGCGAGCATATCGAGATTTAGAGGTCGCCCGCGGGGAACGGCCGGCTATCTCACGGACCAACATCGTCGTGGCCGCACCGATCGCTGCAAAGCATGCGGTGACGAAAAGCTTTCTGGAAACCCTTCGACCAGAAGTCGCCAGTATCTTCCAAGTGGTGTTGAGCGAGATGGAGATAGCAGGCCAAGCTGGGGTGCTGCTACGGATAGAAGATAAACTCCGTGATGCTATCAAGGCGACTGTCGGACGGCATGGTGACTTGTTTAGAAAAACTGATGAGGAAGCGTGGGTCAGCACAGAAGAATCGCTGATCTCGGCGCTTGGCTCATATCTCGGTGGAGGTGCTTCCGGCGATCAGATGCGACGTCACCTCTTTTCCGACGACGTGGCTCACGGCCTCGACTTCATAGATGTTTGTCGGCAGCGCTATGACGCCGTAGTGCTAAATCCGCCTTACACTGAAGTCGGAGGGGCGCTAGGGCGGTATCTGCGGCAATCATATACAGAGAATTGGACAAATCTTTACAGCGCATTCATCGAACGAGCGCTTGAGTTGAGCCGTGGTCGTGTCGGCGTAGTGTGTTCGGATAGCATCCTCACTGGTTATAGGGCCCGTCGCTGCGACTCGTGGGTTAGAACTCGCGTTGAAGTAGCTGCCTGCCCCTGACGCCGGACGCCGGCCTCCCATCATTTATCCCTTGGTGAGACCGGAGAGACCATCCCTCGGCGCCGACCTGCCGCTTGGCA
>CAIOBP010000100.1 GCA_903856295.1 uncultured Rhodospirillales bacterium
ATCGTCCGGCGCTGGCGGGGCGTCAGATCGCCCAGTCGCGCCATCGCCGCCGTGAAATCAATCTCTCGCATCGCGCCACCCTCCCAACCCTACATATGGGGCGGTGCAGGACGCCAACAATCACCGCTGACAGAGCCTTCCATGATGTTGAGCTGGGTCGGCGTGAAGGCGCCGAAGGTCTGCGGTTGCAGCGAGGTGATCTGGGTCGGGGTGATCACCGAGATCAGCACCGGGTTCATGCCGGTGATCTGGGTGGGGGCGATCCCGCCGATCTGTCCGCCCGACAGTGACACCACCTGATCGGGGGTCATCGAGACGAACGAGCTGGTGGCGAACAGGCTGAGCTGGCTGGCCGTGACGTTCTTGATCTGCGAGGTGCTGAAATAGCTGAGCAGGTCCGCCGACATCGCCGAGATCAGCGTCGGGGTCAGCGCGGAAATTTCCGGCCCGGTCATGACGCTGAACACGCTTGAACTCAGCTTCGCGGCCTGGGTCGAGGTCAGCGCCCGGAACTGGCTGACGCTCAGCCCGGCGAACTGATCCGCCGACAGGTAGGCCAGGGTGCTCGGACTCAGCGCCTGGACCTGGGTGGGCGCCAGCGCCTTGATCTGGGTCGTGCTCAGCAGCGCGACGTTGCCGAAGGACAAGCCGTTGAGCGCGGCGGTTGACAGCGTGGCCAGCTGCGTCCCGGTCAGCGCCATGAACTGGCTGCCGCTCAGGAAGCTGACCTGATCGGACGTCAAGGTCTTGATGCGGTTTGACGCCAAAGCCGCAAGCTCGGTCGCCGTGAGCGTTCTTACATCGATCGGTGTGCTGTCCGTCATTCCGCAGTCTTTCAAACTCCGCGCGGCGTCTGGGCGAGGCGCCACGGGTCGACGTTACGCTGCGGCGTGGTTGGCTTCAAGAGCGCGTTTTGCACGGGAGGCGGGTGGGGGCGTCGCGGGGAGGGCGCCGCGGGCGGCCGCTCAGTCGAACAGCGCGTCGATGTCCGACTGGCTGATATTTTCCTGGTGGGCGGCATGGTCGGGATCGGCGGGGGCGGGGCCGGTCAGGGCCAAGCCATTGTCGGCCTTGATGATCGAGGGTGGCAGGGGCATGGTCGCAAGGTCGCCCTTGTGCCAGACGCTGAGCATCGATTCGACCCGTTCCTCGATAAAGGCCAGCGCCCGCACCACCTTGTTGATGCGCTGGCCGGTCAGGTCCTGGAAATTGCAGGCTTCGTAAATGCGGACGATGACCTCGTGCATGTCGTTCATGCGCGAGGTCTGGTAGCCGTCGCGGGTCTGGGCGCGCAGTTCGCGGACGATGTCCTCCAGTTCCTCGGCGCAGGTCATGATGGTGTTGGTCGCGTTCTCCGTGGCCTTGACCACCGCGCCTAGCTCCTCGGAGGCGAGCTGAAACTTGTCCTCGCTGGACAGCGGATGGCGCAGTGCCGCGATTTCAACCTTGGTCGCCTTGATCCGGCCGGAAATATCGGTGATTTCCATCTGAATCTTCGCGATATCGGTCTGTTCGACCGCCAGCACCCGGTCGAGCTTGGCCTCGATCACCGCGATCGCCCGCAAGACCTCGCTGTTGTCGGTTGCCGCCGTCGCGGTCCCGGGCAGCGCCGCCGGTCCGCCGCCCTGCGCGCCGGGACCGGTGCGGCGTGCCGCCAGTTGTATTTCGGCCATGAAACGTTTCGGAGGAATGGTCATGGCCCGTCCTGGGGTGAAAGTCGCGTGAATCCCGGTTTCCGGCCCTTTCGGCCGGCAGACTGTGCGGTATCAACCAAAGAGTGCGTCGATAGCCGACTGATCGAGCGGCGAGGGTGTGGCTGGCGCCGCCGCCGGAGCCGCCTTCGGTTTGGCGGCCGGAGGGGGCGGAGCTGCCGCCGCTGCCGGCGCGGCCTTGGGCTTCGGCGCCGGAGCGTCGAACATGGCGTCGATGTCCGACTGATCCTGCTTGGCCTTCGGCGCGGGCGCCGCCGCTGCCGGCGCGGCCTTGGGTTTTGGCGCCGGAGCGTCGAACATGGCATCGATGTCCGACTGATCCTGCTTGGCTTTCGGCGCGGGGGCCGCCGCTGCCGGCGCGGCCTTGGGCTTCGGCGCCGGAGCGTCGAACATGGCGTCGATGTCCGACTGATCCTGCTTGGC
>CAIOBP010000101.1 GCA_903856295.1 uncultured Rhodospirillales bacterium
CCAAGCGGCAGGTCGGCGCCGAGGGATGGTCTCTCCGGTCTCACCAAGGGATAAATGATGGGAGGCCGGCGTCCGGCGTCAGGGGCAGGCAGCTACTTCAACGCGAGTTCTAACCCACGAGTCGCAGCGACGGGCCTAAAATATGCGCTTTTGATCCTCCCTTGATGCGGAAAATACTAAATCATTTGGTTTTGGCTTATTGGACAACATTTTCCATTTACAATATGGAAATATTATGTTTTGATCGCACGCAACCCATCGTGGCTTATTTTTTCCCTCAAGGAATACCTTCAGGTACATTCTTTCGTTTTTTCCTGCTGCATTTACGGCTAAATTAAAGAATGACATTTCTGCTACTACCCAAACCTTTTTCCCATCAATTATACACTCCTTGTCCTCAACATCAAAACTTTCTCCACCTTCATTTTCCCACCTACAATTCTTCCACTTTAATAACTTTATATCATTAGTTCTGGCTCCAGTCGCAAGCATGAATACTATCATAAACCTAACCAACGCCCTGCCCATAATATCAGGCCGCTCATCAACCCACATATCTATTGACGACATCATAATATCAATCTCTATATCCGTGAAATAACCACGAACACCAACTTCCAATGACTTCGGTCTTTCTATTTTTGGTAATTTTGGGCTTCTATACCATCCTTTATCTTGTGCAAAAGTGAGTAACTTTTTCAGTGTTATAGAAATATGATTGATTGTTGTATGAGATGCCAATTCATTTTCAATGATATAGTCTTTATAATACGTGTTAATTGCCGATTGGTTTATTGTTGATATGCCGTTTGTCCCAAAATACGGCAGCAAATGCTTCCGTGCCGTGTTTATGTATAAATTTGCCATATGAACAGTTTCATTGTCCGTCACCTCTCTTGATCTTATGTATTCATTGAATGCGGAGATAACCTCGCTTGTTTTCTTAGGAAACAAATCAATGCCATGCTCTTTAGCAAACTTTATCTCAGTTGCTTTCGATTGTGCAATCTCAACTGCTTCATCTAAATCAGATGTTTTGGTTGAACATGTTTTATATGTTCTCAATTCTGGTCTATATATTGCTATTTCCCAGTTATCCGTTCCTGTGCGGCGGCGAATGTGAACATCCGTGCCTGTCAGCTTGAAACCTTGTTTCGTCTGCACAATTCGCTTATTCATAGGTGTCTCCTGGCCTCAGGTTCCCAAAAAAATTGGAACACAGGCCCGGAAGATGGTCAATGCTAAACTGCGTAAAACTGCGTAATCGAAAAACACTTGAGAAATCAAATGACTACCATGCGTTACCTAAACCGGATGTTCCTGTTCCTGATCGCCGTGTGCGGCGTGGCTTTTCTGCTGTTTCCGACCCTGGCCCAGGCCTTCGCGATCAACGGGCCGCTCAACAGCCTGATTCTGGGCGTGCTCGGCTTCGGCTGCCTCTACATCTTCCGGCAGGTGACCCGGCTGTTCCGCGAGGTGCGCTGGCTCAACGAATTCCGCAGCGCCAAGCCGGGCACGGTCATGCGCGCGCCCGAGCCGGTGCTGCTGTCGCCGCTGGCCAACATGCTGGCCGACCGCGCGCCCGACAACATCCGGCTCTCGGCCCAGTCGATGCGCTCGGTGCTCGACGGCATCGGCGCCCGGCTCGATGAGTCGCGGGAGCTGTCGCGCTATCTGATCAACCTGCTGATTTTTCTCGGCCTGCTCGGCACCTTCTGGGGGCTGCTCAATACCATTCACTCGGTGGCCGGGGTGATTTCCACCCTGTCGGTCGAGGGCAGCGATCTCGGCACCATGTTCGGCAATCTCCAGACCGGGCTGGCGGCGCCGCTCTCGGGCATGGGCACCGCCTTCAGCGCCTCGCTGTTCGGACTGGCCGGCTCGCTGGTGCTCGGCTTCCTCGAATTGCAGGCCGGACAGGCCCAGAACCGCTTCTTCCAGGATGTCGAGGACTGGCTGGCCGGCGCCACCCGGCTCTCGGCCGGCGTCGGGATCGGCGATGGCGAACAGTCGGTGCCGGCCTATCTCGAAGCGCTGCTGGAGCAGACCGCCGAGAACATCGACACCCTGCAGCGCACCATGGGCCATTACGAGGAAGGGCGGCGCTCGACCAACGCCAATCTGGCGGCCCTGGCCGAACGGCTGAGCACCCTCACCGACCAGATGCGCGCCGAGCAGGCGCTGCTGCTGTCGCTGGCCGAGGGCATGCTCGGCTTCAAGCCGATGATGGCGAAACTGTCGGAGGGCGGCGGTTTCGGCATCGACGACGGCACGCGCCAGCACATCCGCAACATCGACGTCCACCTCGCCCGGCTGGTCCAGGAATCGACCAGCGGCCGGGACAAGACGGTGCAGGAACTGCGCAGCGACATCAAGCTGATCGCTCGCACCATTGCCGCCCTCGGCGAGGGCGGCGATTCGCGCTGATCCGGCCGGGAGAACCGATCCATGCACAGCAGCGGCCGCCGCGGCGCGCGACACACCATGAACATCTGGCCCGGCTGGGTCGACGCCCTGTCGTCGCTGATCATGGTCATCATCTTCGTGCTGATGATTTTCGTGGTCGCGCAATTCTATCTCGCCCACACCCTCACCGGCCGGGATCAGGCGCTGCTCCGGCTCAACCAGAAGATCACCGAACTCAGTGATTTGCTGACGGTCGAGAAACGCGCCAGCGCCGACCAGCGGCTCAATGTCTCCCAGCTTTCCGACCAGCTCCGCGATTCGCTGGCGATCCGGGAGAAGCTGACCGCCGAGTTGGCCGCCCTCAAGGATGAGCGCGATCAGCTCACGACCCAGGCGACGGCGCTGACCCGGCGCGCCGAAGCCTCGGGGGCCGAGGCCAGCCGGGTCGCCCGCGAGTTGGAGGACGCCTACAAGACCGTCGACGCCGACCGCGACAAGATCGCGGTGCAACTGCGCGAACTCGCCGGGCTTCAGGCCGACATCAAGACCCTGACCGAAACCCGCGACCGCCTGCAGGCCGAAATCGCGGCGCTGACCGTCCTGACCGGGGAGCTGAAGGGCAAGTCCGAGTCTCTCACGGCCCGGCTTGAGACCGCCACAACGGCGCAGGCGCGCCAGGACGAGGCGCTGCGGCTCTCCGAAGACCAGCGCAAGCTGCTGCTGAGCGAACTGGCCGCACTGCGCGACCGCTCCAAAGAGCTGGAGGCGCGCGCCGCCACCGAGGCCGAGCGCACCGCCCTGGCCCAACGGGAGGCCGAGGCGCGCGAGCAGCGGAATCGCGAGCTTCAGACCGCCGCCGAGTCGGCCCGGACCGCGCTCACCGGTGAGCAGCGTCAAAGCACCGAGGCCGCCAAGCGCATCGAAACCCTGACCGCCGAAATCGCCGCCCTGCGCGCCGAACTGGCCCGACTCGGCGCCGCTCTCGACGCCGCGGAAACCCGGAGCGGTGAGCAGAAACTCCAGATCACCGACCTTTCCGGCCGCCTCAACGCCGCGCTGGCCAGCAAGGTCCAGGAACTGGCGCGCTACCGCTCGGAGTTCTTCGGCCGGCTGCGTGAAACCCTCGGCACCCGTCCCGACATCCGGATCGTCGGCGACCGATTCGTTTTCCAGTCGGAGGTGCTGTTCCCGACCGGCTCCGCGACGCTCCAGGAGGCGGGCAAGACTCAACTGGCCCAGCTTGCCCGGACCCTCATTGATATCGCGCGAACGATTCCCCCCGAGGTGAACTGGATTCTGCGTGTCGACGGCCACACCGACCCGCGCCGGATCGCCACCTCCCAGTACCCATCCAACTGGGAATTGTCGACCGCCCGGGCAATCTCCGTGGTTAAATTCCTGATCGAACAGGGAATTCCCTCCGAGCGCCTGGGGGCCACCGGCTTCGGCGAATTCCAGCCGCTCGACCCCGGCACCGCCGAGGACGCCTTCGCCCGCAACCGCCGGATCGAGCTGAAACTCGACCAGCGCTGAAACCCTGCCCGAGTCTCCCAGTTTCCGGCTCGGAGATTGGCAACAAACTTTAATAGTGCCGCAAAGATGTCACAGATTGGCGAATACCCAAGCGCCAGAGCCGTGTTTTCGCCCGCCGGCCAGACCGAATGCGGGCATTTGCGCCACAATGCCCCCCCTCTTCACCGGATTTCCGGCTCGTATTCGTCACGGAACACTCGCCAAACCGGCAATCACGCTTGTATACTCCGCCGCAGCGAACAAGGGGCTTCCCGAACGCGCCCGGTTTCGTTTAAACATCACGCGATCCGGGGGTTGGTGCAAGGCGATGGCGGCAGAGGGTTCCCTCAGAGGCTTGCCCGCACCATCTCGGGCCCTGAGTTGTGTGATTGCCGATAGTTGCGGCAAATCGATCTTTTTAACCCGCGGCGGTACAGTCTCTGTCAGAGCCGTCAGTGCCGTTGCTTCTTGGAGGCGTGAAACGATGAACAAGATTGTGAAGTCTTTTGCTACCGTTGCTCTGCTCGCTGGCGTCAGCCTCGGCGCTGCCGCTTGTAACACCGTTGACCAGCAGGCCCGTGACAGCGCCGCTGCCGCGATGGCCCGTGCCGATCAGGCTGCCGCTGCCGCTCAGCAGGCTGCTGCTGCTGCCCAGGCCGCTGCCGACAAGGTCGAGCGCCTGTACAACAAGCATATGCGCAAGTAATCGGTCCGGCACCGGGATACCCGACTCGCCCGCCTCCGGGCGATCGGGATCGGGTATCCCCGCCGTTCCTGTTGCCGATCCGTCGAGGCTGTTCGCCCCGGCGGATTTTTTTTGTGCGCGAAAACAGGGTCTGGGGCCGCCGGCCCCGGTGGGGTCCCGGGGCAAGGCCCCGGGTCGCCGAAGGGCGGCTCCCAGGTGAGAGAGACCGCGGAAGGCCAGGGCTTTGCCCTGGACCCACCAAAGGCCGGGGGGCCTTTGGAAAAACCGGGACTTTTACTGAGTGATGCGAATCGGGTAGCCCCGCCGCTCCCTGGCCGCCCGCAGCACCGTTGGTTCATCCAGACGGGCGACGGCATCGCCTGCGGCCTTGATGGCAATCGGCAACGCCTCGGTCGCCATGTCTTCGGTCATATGGTGGGTTTCTTCGAGTTCGTCGGCCTGCCGCTTGGTCGGGTGAACCTCGATATACAGCTCGCCATCCACCCAGCCGACCTTGACCGGTTGATCGATGATCGTGACCTGCGTCCCCGGACTGACCTTGTGGAACAGGTCCTCGATGTCCTCGGGATAGAGACGCATGCAGCCATGGGTGACGCGCCGCCCAACCGCATAGGGCTCGTTGGTGCCGTGAATGCGCCAATTGCCCCCCGGAAAGCCGAGATAGAGCGCGAACAGCCCCATGGGATTGTCGGGACCGGCCGGCACCACCGCCGGCAACTCCGGCTTCTCCCGGCGGATCGAGGCCGGCGGCACCCAGATCGGATTGGCCATCTTGTGCGTGACATGGGTCGAGGAGACCGGCGTGTTGTTGCCCTCGGAGCCGATGCCGACCGGATGGGTCTCCGGCGCCTCGCCAGGAGTGCGGAAGTAGTACATCCGCATTTCGGTGAGATTGACCACGATCCCGTGCCGGGCCACCTCCGGCAACAGGTGAGCGGTCGGCAACAGCAGGGTCACGCCCTCGCCCGGCACCCAGGGATCGAGCCCCGGATTGGCCGCCACCAGCTCGACGAAGCCGAGGTCGTTCTTGCGAGCGACATCGAGCAAGGTGTCCTCATGGGTGGTGGTGTAAGTCTGGAGCGCTCCGATCATGGCGACCTCGGCCCGGCTCGCCGTCCCCGGCAATCCCAAGCCCACCGCCGCCAGCATCGCGCTTCCCAGCGCCACCCACCTGCCTTTAACCATCATCGTCCTCCGGCCACATGCCCGTCTCGCCGCCCACACCGGCGCCGTGATCTCTATATAGCGGGCAAAATCACCGGGGTGAATCGGGCATCGGCGGTGACCCCCGCGTTTTTTACTTGGCGTGTCCGCAAAAAGGCACAGGGAAGGCCCGAGTCGGCCTCGCGGGCGGCTATCGATCGGCTTCAGAAGACCATCCGGCTTCAGGGAGATTTTCTGCCGCCTCCAGCCATGGCATGGTTTCGCGCGCCGAACACCATCGCTTGCGCCGTGTCGCGCCCGCCGCCATAATGCAAGACATGACAGACTTGTTCAAAGCCCCCGCCGCGCCGCGCGCCGACGCCTACTCCGCCCAGGACATCGAGGTTCTGGAGGGGCTGGAGCCGGTGCGCCGCCGTCCCGGCATGTATATCGGCGGCACCGACGAGCGGGCGCTGCATCATCTGGTCGCGGAAATCCTCGACAACGCCATGGATGAAGCGGTCGCCGGCCACGCCAACCGCATCGATCTCGAACTCGGCGCCGACAGCACCGTGACCATCCGCGACAACGGCCGCGGTATTCCGGTGGACGAACACCCGAAATATCCCGGTCTCTCGGCCCTCGAAGTCATCCTGACCACCCTGCATTCCGGCGGCAAGTTCAGCGGCAAGGCCTATGCCACCTCGGGCGGCTTGCACGGCGTCGGGCTCAGCGTCGTCAACGCCCTCTCGGATTCCCTGGTGGTCGAGGTGGCGCGGGACAAGCAGCTCTATGTCCAGAATTACAGCCGGGGCAAGCCGCTGGGACCGGTCGGACACAAGGGCGGCACACCCAACCGGCGCGGCACCACCATCCGCTTTCATCCCGACCCCGAGATTTTCGGCGCCGAGGCGCGCTTCATTCCCGCGCGGCTGTACCGGCTGGCGCGCTCCAAGGCCTATCTGTTCCGGGGGGTGGAAATCCGCTGGAGCTGCGACCCCGACCTGCTCGACACCGACAGTTCGGTACCGGCCAGCGAGAGCCTGCACTTCCCCAACGGTCTGCTCGACTACCTGACCACCGCCCTCAAAAGCCGCAGGACCGTGACCCCGGCGCCCTTCGCCGGCGAAGCGCTGTTTCCCGCCGACGCCGGCCGGGTCGAATGGGCGATCGGCTGGCCCGAGGACGAGGACGGCTTCACCCATTCCTATTGCAACACCATCCCGACGCCCCAGGGCGGCAGTCACGAGCAAGGCTTGCGCAGCGCCCTGACCCGCGCCCTCAAGGACCACGGCGAGCGGGTCAAGAACGCCAAGGCCAGCCAGATCACCGCCGACGATGTGATGGGCGACACCGCCGTGCTGCTTTCGGTGTTCATCCGCGAGCCGTCGTTCCAGGGCCAGACCAAGGAGAAGCTGGCCTCGCCCGAGGCCACCCGGCTGGTCGAGCAGGCGATCAAGGACCGCTTCGACCATTGGCTGTCCACCGACCGCGCCGGCAGCGCCGCCCTGCTCGAGCGGTTGATCGAAAAGGCCGAGGAGCGCGCGCGCAAGCGCGCCGCCAAGGATCAGGCGCGCAAGACCGCCACCCGCAAGCTGCGCCTGCCCGGCAAGCTCGCCGACTGCGCCCGCACCTCCTCGGAAGGCACCGAGCTGTTCCTGGTCGAGGGTGACTCGGCCGGCGGCTCGGCCAAGCAGGCGCGCAATCGCGAGACCCAGGCCATCCTGCCCCTGCGCGGCAAGATATTGAACGTCGCCTCGGCCAGCCTCGACAAGCTGCGCGCCAACCAGGAAATCAACGACCTGATTCAGGCGCTCGGCTGCGGCACCGGCAAGGAGTTCTCCTCGGACAAGCTGCGCTACGAGAAGATCATCATCATGACCGACGCCGATGTCGACGGCGCCCACATCGCTTCGCTGCTGATGACCTTCTTCTTCCGCGAGATGCCGGCGCTGATCGAGGCCGGACACCTCTACCTCGCCCTGCCCCCGCTGTATCGTCTGGCGGCCGGCGGCAAGAGCGTCTACGCCCGCGACGACGCCCACAAGGAGCAGTTGCTCAAGAAAGGTTTCGGCGGCAAGAGCAAGATCGACATCAGCCGCTTCAAAGGTCTCGGCGAGATGATGCCGGCCCAGCTCAAAGAAACCACCATGGCCCCCGGCAAACGCCAACTGCTGCGCGTCACCGTCCCCAATCCCCACGATCCCGAAGACCGCGAAGACACCGAAGCCACCCGCTCTCTGGTCGAGAAACTCATGGGCCGCAAGCCGGAACTGCGCTTCCGCTTCATCCAGGAGAACGCCAAGTTCGTGCAGGATATCGATGTGTGATACCAGCGCGCAGAAAGATTGACACATCGGTGCGCTGGTATCCCGCCGCGACCGCGGCGGCGCGCCCCGTGGCGCGGGGGCTTCAGCCAACGCGCTCCCGTGAGGGAGCGCGGTTAATCCTGATGAGTCAGGATTTCAACAAGACGATATGAAGGAGGCTACCCCCCAACCGCCACCGCCGCCCTTAAATCGGTCTGGCCGAAATCGTCGCCCTTGAACAGCACCGGGGCGTCGTGGCTCTTGGCGAGGGCTTCAGCGAAATCGCGAGCCTCGGGTTCGCACAGAAAAATGGCGAGAACCGCTGAAGTGTCGACGACGATCATACCGGCAGGCCATGCTCGTCATAGCCAAGTATCTCGTCGGCGCTCCGGGCGTCCCGGTCGGGCAGACTGGAGAAGCGCCCCCCCAGGGCCAGCAACGCTTCGGCGGCCCCACCGCGCCCCCGGCCCCGCCGCTCGCGTTCCAACCGCTCCCGCAGGGCCGAGGTGACAACGGCGGTGAGGCTCTCGCCGGTCATCCCGGCCAGTTCGGACGCCAGCCGGTGCGCTTCATCGCTCTTGATATTGAGATGCATCGAAACGCCCATGGTAGAACATTTCCTCTATTCTACCACCGTCGCCGGGCAAAGTGAAATCGCGGGTCGCGGCCGGAGTGACGGACGGGACCTCCCCCGATCCCATAATTCAAAATTGTCCGAACCAGATCGTCGTGGCCAATTCCCCCGCCCGGCTTAGTTTGCTACCACAGCGCCAGACACATTCCGGAGAGCCATTGATGACCGCCGATGCCGCCGCCCTCGACCTGTTGCACGATTTGATCGGGAAGGCGATGCGGGCGGGAGCCGACGCCGCCGACGCCCTGCTTTACGATGCCGCCAGCCTGTCGCTGACCCGGCGGCTGGGCAAGATCGAGCGGCTGGAGCGCTCCGAATCCTGCGATCTCGGGTTGCGGGTGTTCATCGGCAAGCGGCAGGCCATGGTCTCCTCCAGCGATCGCGGCGCCGCGGCGCTGGCGGCGCTGGTCGAGCGGGCGGTGGCCATGGCGTGGGCGGTGCCCGAGGACCCGTGGTGCGGCCTTGCCGAGCCCGGACAGCTGACCCGCGACATCCCGGACCTCGATATCTGCGATCCCGCCGAACCGGAGGTCGAAACCCTGATCGGACAGCTCGCGATCGCCGAGGAAGCGGCGCTCGCCGTGCCCGGCGTCACCAATTCCGAGGGCGCCGACGCCGGCTGGAGCCGCTCGAAGGTGGCGCTCGCCGCCTCCAACGGCTTTTCGGGTGGCTACGGCACCAGCCGGTCCAGCCTGTCGGTGGTGGTGCTGGCCGGCAACGGCACGGCGATGGAGCGCGACTATGATTTCGGCTCGACGGTCTACGCCAGCGATCTGCCCGCCGCCGCCGAGATCGGCCGCAATGCCGGCGAGCGAACGGTGCGCCGACTCAATCCGCGCCGGGTGAAAAGCCAGAACCTGCCGGTGATCTACGATCCCCGGGCCTCGCGCGGCCTGCTCTCCCACCTCGCCGGCGCGATCGGCGGGCCGTCGATCGCGCGCGGCACCAGCTTTCTCAAGGACAAGCTGAACCAACCGGTGTTCGCGCCCGGGATCACGGTGATCGACGATCCGTTCGTGCGCCGGGGCCTGCGCTCGCGGCCCTTCGACGGCGAGGGGGTGGCGCCCCGGCGCCGCGCGATCATCGAGGATGGCCGCCTCACCACCTGGTTGATGGATTTGCGCTCGGCGCGCCAGCTGGGCCTGACCACCACCGGCCATGCCTCGCGCGGCACCTCGGCGCCGCCCTCGCCCTCGGCCGCCAACTTCCATCTGGCCGGCGGCCGCAAAAGCCCGGCGGAGCTGATCGGGGAGATCGACGAAGGGCTCTACGTCGTCGAACTGATGGGCCAGGGGGTCAACGGCCTGACCGGCGATTACAGCCGGGGCGCCGCCGGCTTCTGGATCGAGAAGGGCCAACTCGCCTGGCCGGTGAGCGAGTTGACGGTGGCCGGCAATCTCAAGGACATGTTCCGCACCCTTGAACCGGCCAGCGACTTGGAGCTGCGCTACGGCGTCGACGCCCCCACCGTGCGCATCGAGAGCATGACCGTCGCCGGGCTGTAACTCCCGCCCCCGGAGCCTGTTCGCAGGCGCACTCTTGCGAAGATGTGTCGAAGCTGTTAAACACCCCCGATGGCGCTGTGGCAGTTTTGAGAATTTTGACGATGGTCCGGGCCAAGCCGTCCAGGCTTGGTTGGCTGGCGCGGATTTCAGGGGTATAGGCTTCCCCACGTCAACGGGTTGCGGAGGGAGTCGGCTGATGGAATCTGTGTCCGGGGGGCGTACATATCGCACGATATGGATTTCCGATGTCCATCTGGGAATGGAAGGCAGCAAGGCCGATGATCTGCTGGAGTTTCTGAAGCAGAGCGAGAGCGAGTTTCTCTATCTGGTCGGGGATATCGTCGATGGCTGGCGGCTGAAGCGCCGGTGGTACTGGCCGCAGTCGCACAACGACGTCATTCAGAAGGTGCTGCGCAAGGCCCGCAAGGGCACCAAGGTCTGGTACATTCCGGGCAATCACGACGAAGCGGCGCGCGACTATATCGGAACCGAGTTCGGCGGCGTCACCGTGGTTGACGATGTGATTCATGAAACCGCCGATGGCCGGCGCCTGCTGGTCATCCATGGCGACCGCTTCGACGCGGTGGTCAAGTATGCCAAGTGGATCGCGCGGGTCGGCGATCATGTCTATGTCATGCTGCTGCGCCTCAATACTGGGCTTAACTTTGTTCGTCGGCGGTTGGGGCTCGATTACTGGTCGCTCTCCGCCTATCTGAAGCACAAGGCGAAGTCGGCGGTCGTGTATGTCGGCAACTACGAAAAAACCCTGTCGGATGAAGCGCGCAGGCGCGGAGTCGACGGTGTGGTTTGCGGTCATATTCACACCGCCGAGATGAGCAACATGGAAGGTATCCTCTATTGCAACGACGGCGATTGGGTGGAATCCTGCACCGCTTTGGTCGAGCATTCGAGCGGCGAACTGGAGATCATTTACTGGAAACGCCAGCAGAACGGGGCTCAGGTCAAGCAAGCGGCGTAAATGTTCTGGTGGTGACCGACGCGTGGTACCCCCAGGTCAACGGCGTCGTGCGGACCATCGCCACCGTGCGCGATGAGATTCGGAAGCTCGGGCATACCGTCGAGGTGATCGGGCCCGAGCATTTTCGCACCGTGCCGATGCCGACCTATCCGGAGATCCGCTTGGCCATCGCCGCCGGGCGCAAACTGACCCGGATGATCGCGGCGATGGACCCCGACGCCATCCACATCGCCACCGAAGGGCCGCTCGGCCACGCGGCGCGGCGCTATTGCATGCGGCGCGGCATCTCCTTCACCACTGCCTACCACACCCGTTTTCCCGAATATATCCGCGACCGGGCGCCGGTGCCGCTGTTTCTCTCCTACGCCGTGGTGCGCCGGTTTCACCGGCCGGCGGCGGCGGTGATGGTGGCCACCGCCTCGATCGAGCAGGCGCTGAAGGCGCGCGGTTTCACCAACATCCGCCATTGGACGCGCGGCGTCGACACCGACCAGTTTCACCCCCGCGACAAGAGCTTCATCACCGATCCGCGCCCGATCTCGATGTATGTCGGCCGGGTGGCGGTGGAAAAGAGCATCGAGGATTTTCTGCGGCTCGACTTGCCCGGAACCAAGTATGTGGTCGGCGGCGGACCGCAGTTGGAAGACCTCAAGCTGCGCTATCCCGGCGTCCGCTTCGTCGGTCCGATGCATGGCGAGGAGTTGGCGCAGTATTACGCCGCCGCTGACGTTTTCGTCTTCCCCTCGCGCACCGATACCTTCGGGCTGGTGCTGCTGGAGGCGCTGGCCTCGGGAGTGCCGGTGGCGGCCTATCCGGTGGCGGGCCCCCTCGACGTGCTGGGCGACACCAAGGATGTCGGCGCTCTCGACGAGGACCTCGGCCGGGCGGTGCGTCAGGCCCTGACCTGCTCGCCCGAACGGTGCCGGGAGTTCGCGCTCGGCTATTCCTGGCGCGCCTCGGCCGAACAGTTCCTGAGCAACCTCGCGCCCTTCACCACCTTCCGCTCGAACAAACCACCGGTCGCGGAAGGCTGAGGCGTTCCGGGCCGCGGGCTGAGCCCCCCGTGGCGCGCGGCCGGTATCACTCGCAAGAGCTGGTCGCGCCCGAGAGGCTGAAGCCGAAGCTGTTGAGCAGCATGCGGTCGACCACTCCGGCGCAAGCCCCGGCCGGTTCCGGAGCCGCCGCCACTTCCGTGGGCACCGCCTGTTTGTAGTAATAGTGGCGGCCGATGGCCACGGTCCGCTTGGTCGATCCGTCCCGCGCCCAGCGCGGGTGGACACGCCGTTCATGAAAGTAGGTCGCGCCGTGGGTCGGGTCGGCGACCTGATGTCGTTCGGCGATCAGGTGCTGCGCCAAGCGGGTGATCTGCTCCGCCACCTCTTTCTCGGTCTTGTGCTTCGGCCGGCCGTCGCAGGCCCAGCTGAACTGGCAGGAATGGCGGCCGCGATGGACGCCGGCATAAACGACGGTGCAGATTCCGACATTGGGCCGCCGCAGGCGCATCTGCCGCCAGCGATTCAACGTGACGTGTCCGACCGCCGACCACCCCGCCGGCCCGTCATCGCGCGCTTCAAAGTAAATGTTGTCGGCCAAGCACTTGACACTTTGCTTGAACGTCTCGGCCTTGGCACTGTGAAACGGGATGGGAGTGCCGACGATAACAGCAACGGCAAGCATTTTCCGGATCATCGTTTCTCCTTTCTTGCGGTCAAGACGGCCCCAGACTTGGTTAAGAAAGGATTAATCAGCCACAGCAGCGGGCGAGTATCTCTGTCTCAACATTTTTAGCATTATTTTCGACGAATTGACAAGGCGTTACTTGTTCCGCCTGCGGAATGGCGCGGCGGCGTGCTTGCCAAAACAATTAGCAACCGACGGGGATGGCGTGCTACATAGCGGCTGAACACGGTTTTATGACCACTGGTATGCTTCACACGCTTTATCGCGGCCTGACCCGGATCGGCGGGCCAGCGCTGCGTTATTATCTCTATCGCCGCCGGCTGGCAGGCAAGGAGGACCCGGCGCGCCAAGGCGAGCGGCTGGGCCTACCGTCGCGTCCCCGGCCCGAGGGGCCGCTGGTGTGGTTTCATGCCGCCAGTGTCGGCGAGTCGCTGTCGATCCTGATTCTGATCGAGCGCCTGCTGGATGGCGACCCCCGGCTGCGGGTGCTGGTCACCACCGGCACCGTCACCTCGGCGGCGCTGATGGCCGAGCGGCTGCCGCCTCGGGCGTTTCACCAATACGTGCCGGTGGACCGTCCGGGCTATGTCGAACGCTTCCTCGATCACTGGCGCCCCGACCTGACCTTGTGGGTCGAGTCGGAAATCTGGCCCAACATGCTGTGGGAAATCGGCCGGCGCCAACACGGTGCGGCGCTGATCAACGCCCGGATGTCCGAGCGCTCCTTCCGGCGCTGGCGCTGGTTCCCCGGCTTCATCCGCTCGCTGCTCGGCGCCTTCCGGCTGGTGCTGGCCCAGACCGGCGCCGATGCCGAGCGCCTGCTCCAGCTGGGCGCCCCCGAGGTGCGCAGCGTCGGCAATCTCAAATTCGCGGCGCTGCCGCCGCCCGCCGACCCGGCGCGGCTGAAGGAGCTGAGCGGCGCCATCGCCGGGCGCCCGGTCTGGCTGTTCGCCAGCAGCCACCCCGGAGAGGACGAGGTCGCCGCCGAGGTGCACGAGGCGCTGGCGCCCCACCTTCCGGGCCTGCTGACCATGATCGCGCCGCGCCATCCGGCTCGGGGCGGCGCCATTCAGGAGATGCTGCGCACACGCGGCCTGACCGCCGGCCGGCGCTCCCAGGGCGCGCTGCCGGCGGCAACCGACGATCTCTATCTCGCCGACACCATGGGGGAAATGGGCGTGCTCTACCGGCTGGCGCCGGTGGTGTGCGTCGGCGGCTCCTTCGTGCCCCATGGCGGGCAGAACCCGATCGAGCCGGTGCAACTCGGCTGCGCCGTGCTGTTCGGACCGGGCATGAGCAATTTCGCCGAAATCACCGCCGAACTGCTGGCCGCGGGCGCGGCGCGGGAGGTGGCGGAGCGCGGCCTGCTGGCCGGCGCGGTCGACGGGCTGCTGCGCGACGCGGCGGCGCGGCAACGCTTGGCCGACGCAGGCGCCGAAGTGCTCGGACGCCATTGCCGGAAGGTCGCGGAAGAGGTCTTTTCGGTGCTGCGGCCGTTGCTGCTCGAAGCCGGCATCACACCGCCGCCGCCGTCCCGGCCCTCGGACGCGTGACGCAGGGGGGCACGATGAAAGCGCCGAACTTCTGGTATCAGCCACCGAGCGCGCTCGCCGCGCTGCTGGCGCCCTTTGGTTGCCTGTACGATCTCGCCGGCCGGGTGCGCCGGCTTCGGGCATCGCCGCACACGCCGGGGGTGCCGACGGTGTGCGTCGGCAATCTGGTCGCCGGGGGAGCCGGGAAAACGCCGGTCGCCCTGGCCGTCGCAGACCTGCTCACCGGCTGGGGCGCCGCGCCCCATTTCCTCACCCGTGGCTATGGTGGCAAGCTGGCCGGACCACAGCGGGTCGCGCCCGGCCGGCACGAAGCCTCCGACGTCGGCGACGAGGCGCTGCTGCTCGCCCAACGCGCCCCGACCTGGATCGCCCACGACCGGAAGGCCGGCGCCTCGGCCGCCATCGCCGCCGGCGCCCACTCGCTGGTGCTCGACGACGGCTTTCAGAATTTCGCGCTGACTTACCGGCTGTCGCTGCTGGTGGTCGATGGCGCCGTCGGCTTCGGCAACGGCAAGGTGATGCCGGCCGGACCGCTGCGGGAAAGCCTCGGGCGCGGCCTTGCCCGCGCCTCGGCGCTGGTGATCCTCGGCGACGACTTGACCGGAGTCGGCGGCGGCGTGACCGAGTTCGCCGCCAATGCCGGACTTCATCTGCCGATTTTCCAGGCCCGCCTGGAACCGGATCACGCGGTCGCCGCCGCCCTGCGCGGCCGGCGGGTGCTGGCCTTCGCCGGAATCGGCCGTCCGGCCAAATTCTTCGAAACGCTGGAACGGCGGGTCGGCGCCCGGATCGTCGACCGCGTGGCCTTCGCCGACCACCAGCCCTATGACGAAAAACACATCGAACGCTTGCTCGAGCGCGCCCGGCGGCAGGATGCCCAGGCGGTGACCACCGCCAAGGATTTCGTGCGCCTGCCCGAGGCGCTGCGCTCCGAGGTCCGGGTCCTGCCGGTCACCGTCGCGTGGCATAATGTCGGCGCCTTCACCCGCCTGCTGGCCGAGAAGCTCGGGCACCGGCCGGCGGGGCATGCCTCCGAGGGTGATCATCATGGCCGATCATAGCGACAAAGCGACCCGGCTGCGCCGGCTGTTGCTGGATCCGCTGGTGGCAGCGGTGGTGTATCCGATCTATTGGTTCTTCGCCCTGCTGCCGGTCGGCGTCGCCTCGGCGCTGGGCGGCATGCTCGGACGCCTGATCGGCGTGCTGGCGCCGGGCCTGACCCGGCGGGCGCTGCGCAACATCACCTGCGCCCTGCCCGAACTGCCGCTCGAGCGCCGCAAGGCGATCATTCGCGGCATGTGGGACAATCTCGGCCGCAATCTGGCCGAGCATCCCCACATCGACCGCCTGTGGAACGATACAAGCGCCGCGCGGATCGAGGTGGTCGGCGGCGAGCATCTGCGGGCCCTGGCGGCCCAGGAGAAGCATCCCTGCCTGATCGTCAGCGGCCACCTCGCCAATTGGGAGCTGCTGCCCTCGACCGGTGCCCGTCACGGCCTAGTCATGACCCTGGTCTACCGCCAGCCCAACAATCCGCTGATCGATCACCTGATGACCGGGCGCCGCCGGGCCGGGGGCGGCCGCTTCCTGCCCAAGGGCCAGGAGGCGGCGCGGGCGATGGTCAACACCCTGCTGCGCGGCGGCTCGATCGCCATGCTGGTCGACCAGAAGCTCAACGACGGCATGCCGGTGCCGTTTTTCGGCCGGCCGGCGATGACCGCGCCGTCGCTGGCCCAGCTGGGACTGCGATACCGCTGCCCGGTGCTGGTGGCGCGGTGCGAGCGCCTGGGCGGCGCCCGCTTCCGGGTCTCGATCACCCCGCCGGAGTTCGTCCCCGACAGCGGCAATCGCGAGGCCGACATTCTGGCCTACATGACCCGGATCAACACCTTGCTGGAATCCTGGATTCGCGAACGGCCGGAACAATGGTTGTGGTTGCACAACCGGTGGCCAGACCAAGCGAGTGACTAACCGAAACCTTTCGAGTCGCGGTTGGGTTGGCTGAGCGCCCTGTTTTCGCGGCGCCGGACAGAGTGGGGTCCGGCCGACGCCGGCCCGAACGCGGCGGCCGGCCGCCGCCCCCCTGTTATTCTTCCGGCGCCTCTGGTGAATTGGGAGGTATTTGCAACAGTTTTGCGGCGTATGGACATGTTTTGTCCAAAGGGCTCTTTTCGCTGCTGAATGGATGTAGGATCATTCAGCTTCAAGCGGACGATGGGTGGTTTTTCCCGTGGGCTGCGAGAGCGTCTGGCAGCTGATGAATGGTGCGATGTCGAACGGATCTCTGACCGGGTTGGTGGCGAACACATGGGCTGAGCGCGGCATCGCCGTGCCCTTCACCACACCTGCCCTGGCCCAGGCCCGGATGCGCCGCGACGACGGCTCGAAGCGACGCGAATTCATTCTGCCCAGCCTCTCCGGCGGCAAGGGCTGTTATGTCATGCCCTGGAAGTCGATCCTCGGCTCGATGACCACGACCTTGCATGACCGGGTCTTGTTCGACCTGATGCAGCAGCACGATGTCGACTGCCCGATCAAGATGCGCCACGTCACCCTTGAGGTCGCGGCCAAGGGGCTGTCCGGGCCGCGCGCCGCGCGCAAGGCCCAGGAAATCCTCGACAACGAAAAGCAATATCAGGTTCTGACCACCTTTCTGCTGGTGCTGCAACTGCTGAAGCTGGTCAACGTCTCCTCCCAGGAACTGATCGCCGAGGGCTTGGCCAGCGAGAGCGCGCAGCGGCGGATGCGCAGCGCCTTGATCGGGGTGGCCGACCGCCTGAAGATTCCCCACGACGATCTGTACGGCCGCATCGAGTCGCTGAGTTCTCTGATCTCGCCGATTGGCCTGCCCCAGGCGCCGGAGCCGGGACGGCTGCGGGCGCTGACCGATGATCTGACGGTGTTTCGCGACACCGTGCGCGGCTGGGCCACGGCGATGCCCGACGAAATCGCCCAGATCGGCGAATTCGAAGCCCAGGTCGCCGAAATGACCAACCAGATGGCCAATAAGTCGGTGCTCAGGGTCGATGGCGAAACCGAGGGGCTGGCAGCCATGCTGCGGGCCTGGGACAAGCGCTTCACCTCGGTGAGTGCCGAGGTCCGCCAGCTTTCCTGGCTGCTCGACGGCTGGGATTACGTGATCACGCTGTTTCACGAGGTCTCCGACAAGTCCGACAAAGAGCGGCAAAACATGCTTGCCGACACCTTTCCACTGCTGCCCCAGATCCCCCGCGAGGAATTCGAGGTCGCCGACGACAAGAAGGTCGGCGCGCTCGGTGTGATCCAGAGGCGCTGGGTGCGGGGCAATGAAGACTGGCGCACAGGGGTGCTGGACTATGATCAGGTCCAGCGCCTCGAGGCCCGGCGGGCGGCGATGAAATGAGTACGCTCCAGAAATGGCGGGAAATCGCGCTGGTCAGTCTGGGCTTGCCCGACGACAAGCTGCTCGGCGTGCTGGCCCTGGTCGAGCAAGTGCCGGATCGCGATCAGGTGCGCGAGGTGCTCGACAAGATTCGGCCGCGCTTGGTCAAGCTGCGGCCGCCACGGACGATCACCCTGCAACGCCTGCTGTTCCGGCCGGTGGAGGATCTGTTCGATCCGCCCGAGCGCTACCGGGCAAAGATCGGCCGGCTGTCGCGCCATACCGTCCAACCCTGCTGGGTGGTCATCCGAAATCTGGTTGACCGGCCGCTGCTGGAGCGAACCGAGAAGGCGCTGAAAACCATCGACGCGACCAACGCCACCGACCTCTATGAGGTTGGGCTGGCGTTCTGGGGCGCGGCCGGGCGGGTGCTGAGCGCGTTCCTCGCCGCCGACGACAGCGTCGGGCGGCGCAAGGTCGGCACCGAAAGCGTCATCGTCACCGAGGACATGCGCCAGCAGCTGACCGACATCGCCGACATTCTGGCCATCGCCGCCGAGGTCGAGACCGCCAAGATCCATCTGCCGGAAAAGCCGATCAGCCTTCTGTCCCAGGTCGATTCCAAGTTTCTGACCGAGGTGATAACCCGGCTCGGCGGCGAGTCGACCCGCAAGGTCCAGACCTTCATCCTGGTGGTGCTGGCGCGGATGGCCAAGCCGGGCGATCTGCTCTCGGTCCTGGCCGAGGCGTCGATTCCCTGCTCGACCCACGAGCGCAATGGCCTTGTCAAGACGGTCGGCACCAACGCCCTCGCCAAGCTCGCCTTCGAGGCCCAGGACCTGCGTCTGGCCAGGGGCAAACCCACGGATCCGGCCGAGGCCACCCAGGCCGCCGAGCAGATGGTCAGCCGCTTGATGTCGCTGGAGAAAACTCTCGGTGGCATGCGCGACAAAAACGTCGCCGAGCATATCCAGAGCACGCGCCGGGAGATCGGCACCTATGTCGTCGAAACCCTGGCGGTGAAAGCCGACGAGGCCCTGTTCGAGAATTTGCGTGCCAAGGCCGAGGGGGTCACCAGGAGCGGCGGCAAGGAGCCGACCACCGAACAGGTGGAGGACGCCGAAAAGAGCGCGATTTCGCTGCGCCGCTGCGCCCGGATCGCCGAGACCGTCGGGGTCAAGCGCGAGATGGAGAAGAAGATCGCGACGGTGTGCGGCCAGCTCGAGCGCGAAGCCACCGCGCCCGAAACCGACACCGCGACCCGCGAGCGCCGCCTGATCCGCTCCGTGCGTCTGATCGAGTTGATCGCCGGCCCCGACGAAGCCCAGCGGGTGCTGATGAGCCAGTTCAATTCCGGAGAGTGACCGCCGTCACTCCCGGTTCTTGTCGCTCCCGGTGGGCTCAGCCTGCGGTTTTCGCAGCGTCCGGAGCCTCGTCATCGTCTTCCGGCTCGTGATCGGGGTAGCGCTGCGCCGCCAGCAGGCCGTGCAGCAGGCTCTCCATCGCCGAGGCCAGGGCCTCCCGCTGCTCCAGAGGCATGCACTCGACCGCCCCGGCCACGGCGGCCCGCGGGTCGCGCTTGAGCAGGGTCTGCCCCCCCGAGGTCACGGCGATCAGGTCGGCGCGCCGGCTCGAGGGATTGGCCGCCCGGGCCAGCAGCCCCTTTTCCACCAGCGTGCGCACGGTGCGCGCCACCGGCCCCAGACTCATGCCTTGAAAGCGCGCGAGACCGGCCGTGGTGCGCGCCGAGGGCGGAGCCTCGGAAAAAAAGCGCAGAGCCGTCCACTGGGCTGGATAGAGCCCCTCCGCGTAGCCGATCGAATGAATGAGCCGTGAGGCCCGTTCTACCAGAGCGGCAATACCCACCGACGAAATCTGAACCTGCATGGTGGCGTCTCGTTTCAAAACGACGAAAAGGATATGGCGCGACGGATAACCGGACCTGCCCCCCAGAACCGGCCCACACTATAACTGTCGCGGCCGGGCGATTATACAACCCCGCTTCGGAATAAGAAGAAACAAGGCCGACACTCACCCCCGCACGCTCGCAGGGATGCTGTAACAACGATCCCGTCCAGGGGCAAGCCCTTTCCCTACCATCCAAGGGGATTTGCAGGGGATAGCGCGGGAAAACACGAGACCTGCCCCTGCCCCTCAACGACATCGCCACCCTTGTCCATCACGATCACAGTGTCGTGGCGCGAGCAATATCAGGGGAGACTCTTTCGTCTCGAATAATAAAGCACACCCCCTGAAATGAAACCCGCATCAATGCTGGATTAGGGATACCGGAAAAGCATGGCATTCCCGTTGACAACTGAGGGGGCAATTCCTATTGCTGACAGGCTGGAGACTGGACTCTGCTCCGGCCGGGGTTTGGTATTTCCGAACGTTCGCCAGACTCTCGGCCCCGGAGAGACATCCCTGACCACACCAGAGCAGAGACACGGTCTTTACTGATGAGAAGAGGGAGGCGGAATCATGCCGTTGCTGGCCTGGAATGACAAAATGAGCATCGGTCTCGCAACCATCGACGAACAGCACAAGAAGCTGGTTGGAATGCTGAACGAGCTGTTCGATGCCGTGCAAGCCGGCCGGGGCAAAGACGTGCTCGGCATAATTCTCGACCGTCTGGTCGACTACACGAAGACCCATTTCGCCTATGAGGAACAGCTTTTCACCCAGCATGACTACGCCGAGACCGAAGCGCACAAAAACGAGCATGCCGATCTCACCCGGCAGGTCCTTGAAATTCAGCAAAAGCACTCTGCGGGGGCGACGGCGACACTTAGCATGGAGCTGATGAACTTCCTGAAGAACTGGCTGGTCCGGCACATTCAGGGCTCCGACAGGAAGTACGCGCCCTTTCTCGCCGGCAAGGGCGTGACGTAACCCTCGCCCCGGAGTCGCACGTCGGACCAAGACGCGCTGGCGGTTCTTCCTCACCGCCACCGCCTGTGTTATCGCTGAGTTCCCGTTTCCGCGCAGCCCACCGGGTCCGATGACCATTTCCGTTCGTTTCGCCCCCAGTCCCACCGGCCGGCTGCATGTCGGCAACATCCGGCTGGCCCTGGTCAACTGGCTGTTCGCCCGCAAGGCCGGCGGCTCGTTCCTGCTCCGCCTCGACGACACCGACGATGAGCGCTCGACTCCGGAATTCGCCGAGGCCATCGAAGCCGACCTGTCCTGGCTCGGCCTGGGCTGGGACCGCCGGGCGCGGCAATCGGACCGGTTGCAGCGCTATTCCGAGGCCGCGGAGAGCCTGAAGGCGGCCGGGCGGCTTTACCCCTGCTACGAAACCGCCGATGAACTCGGCCTGAAGCGCAAGAGCCTGCTGGCGCGCAGCCTGCCGCCGCTTTACGACCGCGCCGCCCTGCGCCTGACCGCCGAGGACCGCGCCCGCCACGAGGCCGAGGGCCGGCGTCCGCACTGGCGCTTCAAGCTCGATCACGCCCCGGTTGCCTGGACGGATCTGGTGCGCGGTCCGGCGCATTTCGAGGGCGCGGCGCTGTCCGATCCGGTCCTGATCCGCGAGGATGGCCGGCCGCTCTACACCCTCTCGTCGGTGGTCGACGACATCGATTTCGCGATCAGCCACGTCATCCGGGGCGAGGACCACGTGGCCAACACCGCCGTGCAGATCCAGCTTTGGCAGGCGCTGGGCGGCACGGTGCCGGGCTTCGCCCACCTGCCGCTGCTGACCGATGCCGGCGGACAGGGGCTGTCCAAGCGACTCGGCAGCCTCAGCGTCTCCGCCCTGCGCGACGAGGAGGGTCTGGAGCCGATGGCGCTGCTCAGCCTGCTCGCCCGGCTCGGCACCGCCGACGCCATCGAACCGGTCCGGAGTCTCGAGGCGCTGATCGCCGGCTTCGACATGACCCGGGTCTCGCGGGCGACGCCGAAATTCGATGCCGAGGAGCTGAAACGCCTCAACGCCCGCCTGCTCCACGAGATGCCCTTCGCCGAAGCGGCGCCGCGCATGGAAGCGCTGGGCTTCGCCGGGGCCAACGAGCGGTTCTGGCGGACGGTGCGCCCCAATCTCGGCCGCTTCGCCGAGGTCGCCGAGTGGTGGCAGATCACCCACGCCCCGGTGACTCCGGCGGCGCCCGATCCCGGATTCATCGCCGCCGCCGCCGCGCTGCTGCCGCCCGAACCCTGGAGCGAAGCCACTTGGGGCGTCTGGGTCGAGCGGATCAAGGCCGAAACCGGGGTCAAGGGCAAGGCGCTGTTTCTGCCGCTGCGACTCGCGCTCACCGGCCGCGAGCATGGACCGGAGTTGAAAAACCTGCTACCGCTGATCGGCCGGAACCGGGCGCTGGCCCGCTTGTCCGGGACCGTCGCGTAATCGGATTCCCGCATGCCTCTCGATCTGTACAACACCCTGACCCGCCGCAAGGACCGCTTCGAGCCGCTGGAGCCGGGCCGGGTCGGGCTTTATGTCTGCGGACCGACGGTTTACGACTTCGCGCACATCGGCAACGCCCGGCCGGTGGTGGTGTTCGACGTGCTCTACCGGCTGCTCAAGCGGCTGTACCCCTCGGTGACCTACGTTCGCAACATCACCGATGTCGACGACAAGATCATCAAGGCGGCGGCGGACAATGGCGAGGCGATCGAGGCGCTGACCGAGCGCACCGCCGCGGCCTATCACCAGGACATGGCGGCGCTGGGCACCCTGCCCCCCGATATCGAGCCGCGCGCCACCCAGCATATCGGCCGGATGATCGCGATCATCGAGACCCTGGTCGGTGCCGGACATGCCTATGCCGCCGAAGGCCACGTGCTGTTTCACGTGCCCTCGATGCCCGATTACGGCCAGCTGTCGCGGCGCAGCCAGGATGAGCTGGTGGCCGGCGCCCGGGTCGAGGTCGCGCCCTACAAGCGCGACGCCGCCGATTTCATTCTGTGGAAGCCCTCGACTCCGGAACAGCCGGGCTGGGACAGCCCCTGGGGCCGGGGGCGGCCGGGCTGGCACATCGAGTGCTCGGCAATGTCGGGGCAGTATCTCGGCCAGACCTTCGACATTCACGGTGGCGGCCTCGACCTGATCTTCCCCCACCACGAGAACGAAATCGCCCAGTCGCGCTGCGCCCATGGCGGCGCGCCGCTGGCCAAGGTCTGGATGCATAACGGCTTCGTCACCGTCAATGGCGACAAGATGTCGAAGTCGCTGGGCAACTTCTTCACCGTCCGCCAGCTGTTGACCGAAGGCCACTCCGGCGAGGCGATTCGTCTCGCCCTGCTGACCGCCCATTACCGCCAGCCGCTGGATTTCAGCCGCGATGGTCTCCATCAGGCCAAGGCCGCGCTCGACCGCTGGTACACCGCCCTGCGCTCGGCCGGGCCGGTGCCCGACGGCGTCAGCGCGACCACCGCCGAAATCGAGGAGCTGCTGTTCCCCACCCTGGCGGCGCTGGAGGACGATCTCAACACGCCGCTGGCGGTCAGCCATCTCCATGAACTGGCCGGGCAGCTCAATAAGGCCCGGACACCGTCCGATCAGGTCCGCAGCCGCGCCGCGCTGCTGGCGGCCGGGGCGATGCTCGGGGTGCTCGGGCAGGATGCCGAGGAGTGGTTCAAGGGCGCCGCGACCGAAGGCTTGTCCGCCACCGACATCGAAGCGGCCATCGACGCCCGCACCGCCGCGCGCAAGGCCAAAAACTTCGCCGAGGCCGACCGCATCCGCAAGGAGCTGGCCGCCGCCGGCATCGTGCTCGAAGACGCCGCCGGCAAAACCACCTGGAAGCGCTCCGCCTAACGTCCCGGTTTCCAAAGGCCGCCGGCCTTTGGCGGGGTCCAGGGGCAGAGCCCC
>CAIOBP010000102.1 GCA_903856295.1 uncultured Rhodospirillales bacterium
CCAGGAAGCGGAGTAACGGTTTCCAAAGGCCGCCGGCCTTTGGCGGGGTCCAGGGGCAGAGCCCCTGGTGTCTCCGACGGCCCAGGCTCCGCCCTGGACCCGCTGGGGCCTCAGGCCCCAGACCCCGTTAATGGCGGAGGATTTGGCCGAGGAATTGGCGGGTTCGCTCGGAGCGGGGGGTGGCGAAGAAGGCTTCGGGGTGGTTTTCCTCGATGATCTCGCCGCCATCCATGAAGATCACCCGGTCGGCGACGCTGCGGGCGAAGCCCATTTCGTGGGTCACGCAGAGCATGGTCATGCCGTCCTCGGCGAGCCCGATCATCACTTCCAGCACTTCCTGCACCATTTCCGGATCGAGGGCCGAGGTCGGCTCGTCGAACAGCATGATCTTGGGCGTCATGCACAGCGAGCGGGCGATGGCCACCCGCTGCTGCTGGCCGCCCGAGAGCTGCCCCGGATATTTCAGCGCCTGATCGGGAATCCGCACCCGCTCGAGATACCCCATGGCGATGTCGCGGGCTTCCGCTTCCGAGCGCTTGCGCACCTGGATTTGCGCCAGGGTGCAGTTTTCCAGCACCGTCAGATGCGGGAACAGGTTGAAATGCTGGAACACCATGCCGACCTCCCGGCGCACGGCGTCGATGCGCCGGAGATTGCCGGTCAGCTCGATGCCGTCAACGACGATCCGGCCGCGCTGGTGTTCTTCCAGCCGGTTGAGGCAGCGGATCAGGGTCGACTTGCCCGAGCCCGAGGGGCCGCAAATCACGATCCGCTCGCCCGGAGCCACCGTCAGGTTGATGCTCCGCAGCACCTGGAAGGCGCCATACCATTTGTCGACGCCTTCCATGCGGATGATCGGCCGGGCGGCAGCGTCAGCGTTGGTGGCCACGTTTCAAATCCCGTTCTAGCCATTGACTGTATCGTGACAGGGAAAAGCAGAAAACCCAGTAGATCAGGGCGATGAACAGATACGACTCGCGATAGAAGCCATGCCAGTTCGGATCGGCAATCGCCGATTTCGCGGTTCCCAGCAAATCGAGCAGGCCGATGATGATCACCAGCGAGGTGTCCTTGAAGAAACTGATCACGGTGTTGACGATCGGCGGAATGGCCAGCGCCAGCGCCTGGGGCAGAATCACCCGGCCCATCTTCTGCCAATAGCCCAGCCCCAGCGCGTCGGCCGCCTCGTACTGGCCGCGCGGAATCGCCTGCAGGCCGCCGCGCACCACTTCGGCCAGATAGGCGGCGGCGAACAGAATGAAGGCGATCTGGGCGCGCAGCAGCTTGTCGATGGTCACGCCGGCCGGCAAGAACATCGGCAGCATCACCGCTGCCATGAACAGCAGGCTGACCAGCGGCACGCCCCGGATCAGCTCGATATAGGCGACGCTGAGGGCGCGCACCATCGGCAGCTCCGAGCGCCGGCCCAAGGCCAGCAGCACCGCCAGCGGAAAGGCCACCACCAGCCCGATCACCGAAAGAATCAGGGTCAGCGGCAGGCCGCCCCACAAGCGGTTCTCGACGAACTCCAGCCCGAGCGCGCCGCCCCACATCAGCCCGCCGACCAGGGCGGCGGCGCCCAGCCACAGCGGCAGCAGCCAGCGCCGCCAGAGCCGGCGGTCGCAGCTGGCCACGAACAGCGCGATGATCACCAGCACCGCCAGCAACGGCCGCCATTGCTGGTCGTAGGGGTAGGTGCCGAACAGGATCAGCCGGTACTTTTCGCCGATGAAGGCCCAGCAGGCGCCGCTGGCGCCCCGGCACAGCCGCGAATCGCCAGCGGAAAACACCGCGTCGGTCACCGCCCAATGCAGCAGCGCCGGAATCACCCCGGCCAACCCCCACACGATCAGCAGGGTCAGCAGAGTGTTGAGCCAGGAGCTGAACAGATTGGCGCGCAGCCAGCGGAGGGCGGTTCCGGTCATGGCCTAGCGCTCCACCAGCGCGACACGCCGGTTGTACCAGTTCATGAGCAGAGAGATGCCGCAACTGATCACCAGGAACACCGCCATGATCAGCGCCACGCCCTCGATCGCCTGCCCGGTCTGGTTGACCACGGTGTTGAGCACCGAGACCACGTCGGGAAAGCCGATGGCCACCGCCAGCGAGCTGTTTTTGGCCAGCTTGTGATATTCGCTGGCCAGCGGCGGCACGATCACCCGCAGCGCCTGGGGCAGCACGACCAGCCGCAGCACCTGGGCGCGGCTGAGCCCCAGCGCCAACCCGGCCTCGACCTGGCCCCGGCTCACCGCCAGGATGCCGCCGCGCACGATCTCGGCGATGTAGGCGCTGGTGTAGAACACCAGACCGAGCAGCAGCGAGGAGAGTTCGGGGCTGAAACTGACGCCGCCCTGGAAATTGAAGCCGCGCAACTCGGGCAGGCTGAAGGCCAGCGGCGCGCCGAAGCCCAGCCAGACCGCCAGCGGCAACCCGGCGATCAGCGCCCCGCCCCAGCCCGCCCGTCCGAACCGGCGCAGGGCCAGCGCGCCGATGATGGCGATCCCGAAGGCCAGCGCCACCGCCGGCCACACCGGATGCTCGGCCAACCCCGGCAGCATCAGGCCGCGATTGCAGAGAAAGGCGCCGGGAAAAGGGTGCAGCGCCTGTCGCGGTCCGGGCAGGCTCTCGGTAATCACCGCGTACCACAGGAAAAGCTGGAGCAGCACCGGCACATTGCGCACCAGCTCGACATAGGCGGCGGCCAGCTTGGCCACCAGCCAGTTGGCCGAAAGCCGGGCCACCCCGAGCGCGATGCCGAACAGGGTGGAAAAAACGATGGCGATCGCCGTCACCTTGAGGGTGTTGAGCAACCCGACCAGCACCGCCCGGCCGTAACTGTCGGCGGCGCTGTAGGAGATCAGGCTCTCGCCGATGGCGAACGACGCCGGCCGCTCGAGAAAGCCGAAGCCGGTGGCGATCGAGCGGCGCGACAGATTGTCGAGGGTGTTGCCGACCAGGAACCAGCCGCAGGCCACCACCCCGGCGACCACCAGCACTTGAAGCAGAATCGCGCGCGTCCGGGGATCGGCGAGCCCCGAGTCCCTGAGCGACTCCCTGGGCGGCGGGGCGGACATCAGCGGGGCGGACATCAGCGCAGCGGCGGGGCGTATTGCAAGCCGCCCGCCGTCCATTGCGCATTCAGGCCCCGGTCGAGCTTCAGCCGGCTGCCGGCCCCGACATTGCGCTCGAAGATTTCGCCGTAATTGCCGACCTGGCGGATCACGTTATAAGCCCATTTCTCGTCGACCCCGAGGGCGGCGCCGAAGCCCGGACTGACGCCGAGAAAACGCTGGATCGAGGGATCGGCGCTCTTGAGGAAGCCATCGACGGTCTTGGAGCCGATGCCCCGCTCTTCGGCGTCGATGGTCGCGAACACCGTCCATTTGACCAGCTCGAACCACTGGTCGTCGCCATGGCGCACCGCGGGCGCGAACGGCTCCTTGGAGATGCGCTCGGGCAGAATCACATAGTCGTCGGGGTTCGGCGCGTCGGCGGCGCGGATGCTGGCCAGCTGCGAGGCGTCGGAAGACACGGCGTCGCAGCGGCCCGAGAAGAACGCCGCGTTCATCTCGGCCAGCGCCTCGATGATCACCGGCTGGAAGCTCATGGCATGGGTGCGGAAATAATCGGCCAGATTCATCTCGGTGGTGGTGCCGGTCTGGGCGCAGACCGTGGCGCCGTTCAGCTCGGAGGCGCTCTTGATCCCGGCCTTCTTGGCCACCATGAAGGCCTGACCGTCGAAAAAGGTCACCGGCGCGAAATGAAAGCCGTTGGCGGTGTCGCGGGTCAGGGTCCAGGTGGTGTTGCGCGAGAGAATATCGACCTCGCCCGATTGCAGCGCCGGAAAGCGCTGCTGGGCCGACAGCGGCATGAACTTGACCTTGGTGGCATCGCCGAACATCGCCGCCGCGACCGCCCGGCAGATATCGACGTCGAGCCCGGTCCAGGCGCCGGTCTTGTCGGGAGACGAGAAGCCGGCCAGCCCGACATTGACGCCGCATTGGACAAAACCGCGGGCCTTGACCGCATCGAAGGTCGAACCGGCCCGAACCGGAGAGGCCGCCAGCGCCACCCCCAGCACGGCGGCACACATGATCCTGTTCATCGTTCCATCCCCACCCTGATACCCGAGTGCTCGCGCACGAGCCACACAGTGGCGGGGAAGGGTCAGCGATGCAACGGCTCAAATGACGGATGGCGAACCATCCGTCATTTGAGCCGGGCTTGGGGAAAGCCGGGGGGCAGGATTTACGCCGGCTTGATGGCGGTGGCGATCTTGCCGAAATCGGAGTCGAGGTAGCTGCCGAGATTGGTAACCACGGTGATGATGGCGACGGCGATGCCGGCGGCGATCAGGCCGTATTCGATGGCGGTGGCGCCGCGTTTGCAGTTCAGGGCCGCGCTGGCGTAGGTGGCGATGTCGTGAGCGATGGTCAACATGGCGAAAGTCCTCGGAATTGGTGGGGAGCGGGAGCCGGGGCGGGAAAGCCCCGGCGATCGTTTCAGGCGGACGAGAGGCTTACGCCGGCTTGATGGCGGTGGCGATCTTGCCGAAATCGGTGCTGAGGTAACTGCCGAGATTGGAAACCACGGTAATAATGGCGACGGCGATGCCAGCGGCGATCAGGCCGTATTCGATGGCGGTGGCACCACGCTTGCAGTTCAGGGCGGCGCTGATGTAGGTGGCGACATCGCGAGTAAGAGTAAGCATGTGAATTCTCCTGGTTCTGTGTGAGGTTCGACGCGATTTGCGTCTTAGGGGAAACTGTTTCCGAAGAACCTTTATCCGTTTTGTCTTGGCGTCGTGTCCTTCGATGTTTGGATCATGTCATCGAATCCCGGCCGCGACAGTGACACTCGTCACACTCCCCAAAGATTTTTCATTTTTCTCGGTTGGCCCGCCCCCCGGTTCCGGCGCGGCCGGTCCTGCTCCCCGACGATGATCCGGACAGCAAACCGCCGCCGGAGTTTCCCCCGGCGGCGGTCGGCCTTCTCGGAACGGTGAGGAGCGCGCTTACTTCACGGTTTCGCCGTGCAGGTTCAGGTCCAGACCTTCGCGTTCGATATCCTGATCGACACGCAGGCCAATCGTCAGATCGATGAGCTTGAGGATGATGAAGGTGGCGATGAGATCGTAGCCGATGGTCCAGCCGATGCCCTGGAGCTGGATCCAAATCTGCTCGACATGGCCTTCGATGGCGCCCAGCGGCGCGTCCTTGCCGGCGATGGCGGCCTTGGCGAAGACGCCGGTCAGCAGCGCGCCGAGGAACCCGCCCACCCCGTGGACACCGAAGGCGTCGAGGGCGTCGTCGTAGCCGAGGGCGGTCTTGACGCTGGTGGCGGCGATGAAGCAGACCACGCCGGCGGCGAGGCCGATGATGAAGGCGCCGTTGGGATCGACGAAGCCCGAGGCCGGGGTGATGGCGACCAGACCGGCGACCGCACCCGAGACGATGCCCAGCACCGAAGGCTTGCCGCGGGCGATCCACTCGATGAACATCCAGGCGATGGCGGCGGCGGCGGTGGCGATCTGGGTCGCGGCCATGGCCATGCCGGCGTTGGTGCCAGCGGTGACCGCCGAACCGGCGTTGAAGCCGAACCAGCCCACCCACAACAGCGAAGCGCCGATCACCGAGAGCACGAGGTTGTGCGGGGCGAAGTTTTCGACACCATAGCCACGGCGATTGCCGATCACCAGGGCGCAGACCAAGCCCGCGACACCGGCATTGACGTGCACGACGGTGCCGCCCGCGTAGTCAAGCATACCGGCGTCGTTGAGGAAGCCGCCGGGTCCCCAGACCCAGTGAGCGATCGGCGAATAGACCAGCAGGGACCACAGGGTCATGAAGATGCACATCGCCGAGAACTTCATGCGGTCGGCGAAGGCGCCCGCGATCAGAGCCGGGGTGATGATCGCGAACGTCATCTGGAACATCATGTAGACCGATTCGGGAATGGTCTTGGCCAGAGGATTGATCGCGTCGAGCGACATGCCGGTGAGGAAGATGCGCGAATAGCCGCCGAGATAGGGCGAGCCCTCGGTGAAGGCCAGCGAGTAGCCGACCATGTACCAGAGCACGGTGACCAGACAGGTGATGGCGAAGCTCTGCATCACCGTGGCCAGCACGTTCTTCTTGCGGACCATGCCGCCGTAGAACAGCGCCAGACCGGGAATGGTCATCATCAGCACCAGCGCGGTCGAGGTCAGCATCCACGCGGTGTCGCCGGTATCCAGTTTCGGAGCGGCCGCGGCGGCGGGGGCGGGGGCGGGAGCGGGAGCCTCGGCGGGAGCGGCGGCAGCCGGAGGAGCGGCACTCGCGGCAGCCGCGATGGCGGCCTGGACTGCCGCGGCGGCGGCCGGAGGAATGGCGACGGGAGCGGCCGGAGCGGGGGCAGCATGCACGGCGGCCGGAGCGGTGGCGGCCGGAGGAGCGCTTTGCGCCCAGGCTCCGGTGGCCGCCATGCCGGCCACCCCGAGAATGACGGCCGCACTCGCTACGGCCCGAGAATACCAACGTTTCATCGACGATCCTCATCCAACAAGTGGTGGCTCCAATCCGCCCGCTCCGCCCCGCCACCCTGCCGGAAGGGCGAGGGGGCCTTGCGCTGCTGCGGCGCCGGAAAATCGGGTTCCCGTGGGAACCGGTTTGGCCGATCTGTATTCAAGAACCGTGCCGGAGGTGCGGGTGGCGGAATCCGGGAGCGCCGGGTCTCGCCTTTGCCGTGCCGCAGTGCCGCATAATCGAGTCGCACTGCACACTATGCCCGGAATTTAGGCGCTGGCGCGGTCGGGCGCGGCCATGGCTTTGACATGATTCCGGCGATGCCCGAGCGGATGCGCCGGGGACGATGACAAAATCCGAGTCAGCCCGGCGGCAAGTGCATAAAATTTAGCCATCGAGTGCCGCAGGTCCGGGCAGTGCCGGCTCAGCTGCATTTCGAGAAGCCGCAGTTCAGGCAGAGGTCGCAGCCCTCCTGACGAACCAGCCCCGGCTGACCACATTTTGGGCATTGCCGGGGCTGGCGTCCGGACGGCGGCGGCGCGGCATCGCGGGCGGCGGGGGGAGGCGCGAACACCGCCGGCGGCGCCAGGAAGTCGATGGCCAGCAGATGGCGCTCGATCACCTCGCCGATCGCCGCCAGCAGCGAGGGCACATAGCGCCCGCCGACCCAGTGGCCGCCGCGGGGATCGAACACCGCCTTCAGCTCCTCGACCACGAACGAGATGTCGCCGCCGCGCCGGAACACGGCGCTGATCATCCGGGTCAGGGCCACGGTCCAGGCGTAATGCTCCATGTTCTTGGAGTTGATGAACACCTCGAACGGCCGCCGCCGGCCATCCTGCACCGTGTCGTTGATCGTGATGTAGAGGGCATGGTCGGATTCCGGCCAGCGCACCTTGTAGGTTTCTCCGGGCAGGGTCTCGGGACGGTCGAGCGGCCGGGTCATGTAGGGCACCATGCCGCCGGGCTCGCCGCCGCCGGCCACCGCCGGCGCGCTCTCCTCCGGATGCGGGGTCAGCACGGCGCCGGTCACCGGATTGGGCCGGTAGGTGGTGCAACCCTTGCACCCGAGATCGTAGGCCCGCTGATAGACCCCGGCGAACTCCTCGAAGGGCATGTCCTCGGGACAGTTGATGGTCTTGGAAATCGAGCTGTCGATATGGCGCTGGGCTTCGGCCTGCATCACCAGATGCTCGTCGGGGGTCAGCGACCGGGCGTCGACGAAATATCCGGGCAGCGGCACCTCGGGGCCGAACATCTTGCGGAACAGACGGCAGGCCGGATCGGCCACCTCCTCCTGGCGCCGGGAGCCGTCGGGCAGCAGCACCAGCCGACTGTAGCTGTAGGCGAACACCGGCTCGATGCCCGACGAGACATTGCCGGCGAACAGCGAAATGGTACCGGTGGGGGCGATCGAGGTCAGCAGGGCGTTGCGAATGCCCGAGCGGCCGATCGCCGCCTGCACATCGGCGGGCAGGCTGCGCACCGCCGGTCCGGCCAGATACTTCTCGGCGTCGAACAGCGGAAACGGCCCCTTCTCGACCGCCAGCGCCACCGAGGCCAGATAAGCGGCCCGGCGGATCGCCCCCAGCCATTGGCCGGTCAGCGCTACCGCCCGCTCACTGCCATAGCGGACCCGGCACAGGATCAGGGCGTCGGCCAGACCGGTGACGCCGAGACCGATCCGGCGCTTGGCCTTGGCCTCCTCGGCCTGCCGGGGCAAGGGAAAGCGCGAGATATCGATGACGTTGTCGAGCGCCCGCACCGCCACCGGCACCAGCTGTTCCAACTGCTCCAGGTCCAGCCGCGCCCGCTCGGTGAAGGGCTCCAGCACCAGCGCCGCCAGATTGATCGAGCCCAGCAGGCAGGCGCCATAGGGTGGCAGCGGCTGTTCGCCGCAGGGGTTGGTGGCGCGAATCTCTTCCGCGTACCAGAGATTGTTGGCGCGGTTCACCCGGTCGATGAAGATCACCCCCGGCTCGGCATAGGCGTGGGTCGCCTGCATGATGCGCTTCCACAGCGCCCGCGCCCGCACCTCGCGCACCACCACGCCGCCGAAGCGCAGCGGCCAAGGCCGGTCCTGACGCACCGCCGTCATGAAGTCGTCGCTGATCAGCACCGACAGGTTGAACATGCGCAGCCGTTCCGGATCGCGCTTGGCGTCGATGAAGGCCTCGATATCCGGATGGTCGCAGGCCAGGGTGGCCATCATGGCGCCGCGCCGCGCCCCCGCGCTCATCACGGTGCGGCACATGGAGTCCCAGACATCCATGAACGACAGCGGCCCCGAGGCGTCCGCGCCGACGCCATGGACCCGCGCGCCCTTGTGGCGAATGGTCGAGAAATCGAAGCCGATGCCGCCGCCCTGTTGTAGGGTCAGCGCCGCCTCGCGGACATGGGCGAAGATGCCGCCGATGTCGTCGGGGATCGTTCCCATCACGAAACAGTTAAAAAGTGTTACCGAGCGGCCGGTGCCGGCACCGGCCAGAATGCGCCCGGCGGGCAGAAACTGGAAGCCGGTGAGCAGATTTTGGAAGCGTCCGGCCCACAAACCGGGGGCTGATTCGGGTTCCGCCAGAGCGCGGGCGACTCGACTCCAGGTGTCCTCGATGGTTTTGTCCACAGGCTCGCCGTCCGCAGTGCGGAAGCGATACTTAAGGTCCCATATCTGTTGCGAAATCGCCGATAGCGAAGACATGACTCTTTCCTCCCGGCGAACGTTTCTTGCGACTCGGCCCGACCGCCCATTGAAAACAAACAACTTTTTGTTTTCGGCGTGTGGGCTTGCGGTGGTCCCGAAAGTGGAGGACTGGAAGATTTATCTGCCGGCCCTGCTGTCGCCAGCGGCGGCGGCGATGTCCGGGAATTGGAAACGGTCCTGGAAAACCGGCGAGTCCCGACGCCTCTCCACAAACTTATCCACAGATTTGCCACCAAATTCCAGCAGCAGAATACTTCTTAAAAAATCCTTGACGCCGATTTACTGGGAGTCCGTTTCAGCGGCTTCCTGGGATGGTCCGGCCGGGCGCCGGGTCGCCGGTCCGCCGGCCGCGACCACCAGCCGGTCGGTGGCGGCCTCGAGCCGGGTTTCCAGCTCGATCATCGCCTCGAAGCGCTGAAGGCCGGGCTGAATCGGCGGGAGGAACTCGACCACGATGGTTCCCGGCTTTTTGAAGAAGGCCCGGCGCGGCCAGTACAGTCCGGAATTGAGCGCCATCGGCACGATCGGCAGGTGCAGCTGCTCGTACAGCACGCCGACGCCGATGCGGTAATTGTGATAAACGCCGGGCGCGGTGCGGGTGCCCTGGGGGAAGATCACGATCGGCCGCCCCTTGGCCATCACCTTGCGCGCCCCTTCGAGCAGCGAGTTGACCGCCCGGCCACGGGCGCCGCGATCGACCGGAATCATCTCGGTCTTGCGGGCGAACAGCCCCCACACGGGAATCTTGGTCAGTTCGGTCTTCAGCACCACCGCCGGATCGTTCAGCAGCAGGTGCAGCTTCATGGTCTCCCAGGCCGACTGGTGCTTGGCCGCGACCAGGAACGAGCCGCCGGCCGGCAGGTGCGGCAATCCCCGCACCTCGTAGCGCAGCCCGAGCACGACGCGCTCCAGGAACGCGACCGTGCCCAGGTACCAGCGCACCACCGCCATCATCGACGGCCGCGGCAACAGGGCGACCCAGGCGGCGGCGATGCACAGAAACGCCGTCCAGCCGAAGAAGGCGATATTGAACAACAGGGAGCGCAGGAAAATCATTTGGACTCGAGGGGCTCGAGGAGAGAGACCGCGGCGGCGCGGCCGAGAGCTATCAGATACTTGTTGTATTCGGTCACAATCAAGCCTGTCGTGCGTCGCCACAACCACCATTCGGACACTTTCACGGTGGCGGGGATGACCGGGTGCGGCACGATCTCGGCGTCGGGAAGCGCCATGCGGAACTCCAGGAGACTGCGCCGCAAGTGATAATTGGCGGTAACCAGCCGCAGGGAGGTGAAATGCTCGGTGCGCATCCAGGCGGCGGTTTCGGCGGCGTTGCCGATGGTGCTGTCGGCGGCGTAGCCCAGCACGATGCAGCAGTCGGCCTCGGCCGGCTTCTGGTGGGTCACCCGCAGCAGCTCGTTCTTGTCGACGCTGTGATTGACCCCGGAGACCAGCAGTTTGCGGGCCTTGCCCGCCGCCAGCAGCTCCAGCCCGGCCGCGAGGCGTTCGCTGCCGCCGGTCAGCACCACGATGGCGTCGGTCAGGCGCTCGGCCACGGGGCTGCCGGCCGCCGGAGACTCGAGGGGAATGGTCGCGGCGAACCAGACCAGCCCGCCCAGCCAGGCCACGGCCAGCCACCCCACGAGCCGGAGCACCCGGAAGAACCGCCTGATCATGGCATTCGCGTCAGCACGCGCAGCACGGTCCAGCGCGCCGTGACCAGCGCCAGCGCCGCCGCCACCAGCGGCACCGCGAGCAGCGCCAGCCATTCGCGCACCCCGAGGGTCATGTCGGGCATCAGGCCGAGCGGCGTGTCTCCGGCGGCCAGCCGCAGGGCCAGCAGGGTCGCCAGCCCCAGACCGAGCCCGACCGCGCCGCCGCGCAGGGCCAGCCCGGCGACATGGGTCTGGAACTGCCGGGCGACGTAGGAGTCGGTGGCGCCCATGATGTGCAGCAGTTCGACCACCGGCGAGTGAATGGCAAGACCGGTGCGGACCGCGAACACCACCGAGACCACCGCGGCGCCGCCGACCAGCAGCACCACCGCCAGCGCCACCATCTGCGCGGTGTGGGCAAGGATGCGCAAATCGGCGAGCCAGGCGGCGTGGTTGTCGAGCCGGGCGCCGGGCACCGCGCCGGCCAGCCGCTCGGCCAGCGCCGGGGCATCCAGGCTGTCGCCGGCTCCGACCTCGACATCGATCAGCGCCGGCAGCGGCAGATCGTCGAGCAGGGCGTTGCCCAGCCACGGCTCGAGCAGCTTGTGGGCGCTGGCGGAGCCGACCGGCTCGGCGCGCACCACACCGGGGGTGGAGCGCAGCAGCGCCAGCGTCACCTCGGTGCGCTGGGCCAGCGGTGGCACGCTCTGGTCGGGCATCGGCGCGATCTGGACGGTGAGGCGGCCGGTCAGGCCGTTTTCCCAGCGTCCGGCCATGCCGGCCAGCACCATCGATCCGGCCAGGGCGATGAAGGCCAGATAAATCATCACCGCCATGATCCAGACCAGGAAGCGTCCGGTCTGGTCCTCGGCCAGCGGCAGATCGAGACGCTGCCGGATCATGACAGCCAGCTCCCGATGGCCGGATGACTGGCGGCCAGCCCGGCGGGTAGCACCGGCGCCGTGGGCATGGCCACCGGCGCCATCGGCGTTCCCGCCGCCACCACCGTCAGGCTGCCGCGCTCCAGATGCAGGCGCGGATGCTCGAAGCGGGCGATCAGCCCCTCATTGTGGGTGGCGATCACCACCGTGGTCCCGAGCTTGTTCAGCTCCTCGAACAGATAGAGCAGGCGCATGCCGATGCTGTCGTCGACATTGCCGGTGGGCTCGGCGGCGAGCAGCAGCCGGGGCCGGGCGATCACCGAGCGGGCGATGGCCACCCGCTGCTGCTGACCGCCCGAGAGCGTCGGTGGTTTGGCGTCGAGGGCGTCGCCGAGCCCGACCCAGTGCAGCAGCTCGACCACGTGCTCGCGGATTTCCGCCTCGCCGACCCCGGCCATGCGCAGGGGCAGCGCCACATTGTCGAGGGCGGACAGGTGGTCGAGCAGCCGGAAGTTTTGGAAGACCACGCCGATCTGGCGGCGCAGGGCCGGAAAGTCGGCGCGCTTGAGGTCGGCGACATCGTGACCGAAGACGGTGATGGTGCCCCGCGACGGCCGCAGCCCGAGATACATCAGGCGCAGCAGCGACGATTTGCCGGCACCGCTGGCCCCGGTCAGAAAATGGAACGAGCCCGGCTCCAGGGTGAGGTTGACATCCCGCAGAGCCTCCGGGCCGGAACCGTAGCGCACTCCGATGTTTTCGAAGCGTATCACCGCCCGAACCCCGCCTTGCTTATTGCACGCCGCTTCTTATAAGGTCATTCCTATCGGAAAGACCGAGAGATTCGCCAGAGATTTCCGCCCGCGACGATTCCCCACCGATGATCCTTGCCTGCCCATCCTGCTCGGCTCGTTTCAAACTCCCGGACATGGTGCTCGGGGGTAAGCCGAGAAAGGTGAAGTGTTCCCGGTGCGCGTACCTCTGGGAGGCCCGGGCGGAGGACGCCCTGCCGGAGCCGAAGCCCGTCCGCAAGCCGGCCGGCAAGCCCGGAGCGAAACCCGAGGCGAAGAAGCCGGTCAAGAAGAAAAAGAAGGCCGAGCCCGCCTATGAGGAGCCGGCGCCCGAGCCGCTGGAACGCTTTCCCGGCATGGCCGGCTTCGACTTCGACGAGCCGCCGACCATGGAGCATCCCGAGCCATCGTCCTTCGGCGACGACGCCTGGATGAACGCCTCCAGCCACGGCGTCGATTTCGGTTCGTTCGACGGCGAGGAAAGCCGGGGCAAGCAGGGGCTGGGCGCGAAAATCCGCGGCCTTGGCCGCTGGATCGGCTTTTTCGTCAGCATCGCCGGGCTGGTGGTGTTTTTGCTCGGCTCGCGCAACCAGCTCGTCGAGCTGTGGCCGGCGGCGGCGCGGCTCTACGATGTCGTCGGTATGCCGGCCGAGCTGCCGGGGGCGGGCCTGTTGCTGCAAAACTACAAATCGGAGCTGCGGGTCGACAACGGCGTCACCCTGCTGGCGCTCGAAGGCCAGATCGCCAATATCTCGACCGCCGAACGGGCGGTGCCGGTGCTGATGGCAACCTCGAAGGGTCCCGACGGCAAGCCGGTCAAGAGCTGGCGGGTGGCGGTGACCCCGAACCATCTGGCGCCGGGGGCGATCGCCATCTTCCGTTCGAGCGAGCGCGATCCCGGCGCCATCTCGACCATCGACCTGAATTTCACCAACGGGCCATAGGCGACGCTCGGAAATCGTCCGGGTTTCCAAAGGCCCCCGGCCTTTGGTGGGGTCGAGGGGCGAAGCCCCCGAACCTCCCGCAGGATGTGTTTTCAGAGCGGATCGACGCCCGAAACCGATGCCGCAGGCGCTAAAACCGGTGCCGCAGGCGCTAAAACTGGTGCAGCAGGCGCTCGATGTAGTCCAGCTCCTGACGCGGGCGCTCGCGTTCGCCGGCCCGGCGGCGCAGCTCGTCGAGAATTTCCCGGGCCCGCTGGACCTCGCGCTGTTCGGGCAGGCGCACGCCCGCGCCGTCGCCGTAACCGGGGCGGCGGCGTCCCAGCGGATCCCGGGCGCCGGCTCCGACCATCCGGACCGCCATGGCGCGACCGATCTCCTTCTGGCCCTGGCGCAGCTTTTCTACCGCCTCGCCCTCGGCGGCCAGCGCGGTTTCGCCGTCGCCGGCCGCCAGCGCCTTTTCCGCCGTCGCCATCGCCCGTTCGGCCTCGCCGAGCGGCTTGGGAATCGCGCCGGCCTCGCCCAGCCCGGTCAGCAGCTCGCCGAGCTGGCGCCGCAGCTCGGCCTGCCGCGCCGCGTCACCGCTGTCGGGCTTGGGCTCGGGGGACGCCTCGGGGTCACGGTCGCGCAGCGCGTGGAACGTCCGGTCGAGCAGTTGGCTCTCGCCCTCGGTGACCGCCTGGAGCTGGCGCGCCATCTCCTGCATGTGGGCCTGGGCCGGCGAGGGCGGGCCGTCGGCGGCGCGCAGATTTTCCAGCAATTCGCTGAGATCGGAGAGCATCCGGCGGGCATTGTCGCGGGCGCCGGTATCGGTCATGTCGCGCAGGGGCTGGAGCATGGCGCCGAGATCGGTGTGCTCCATGGTGCCGGGCGGCGGCGCTTCCGCCTGCTGGTTTTCCAGCGACTCGAGGTAGTGCGCCAGCGCCGCTTCCAGCTCGTCGATGCGCTTGCGGATGTCCTCGTCGCTGGCATTGCCGTCCAAAGCCTGACGCAGCGCCTGCTCGGCGGCGTCGAGATCGCGGCGAGCCAGACTCAGCGTCCCGTCCTCCAGGCGCAGGGCGGTCTGCCAGAGCAAATCGCCGATCTCCGCCAGCGCCTCGGGCTCCTGGTCGTGCCCGAGCTGCGCCACCGCCACCCGCAGCGCCAGGAACACCGATGCGTCGTTGTCGAAATCCTCGGGCCGCACCGAGAGCGCGCCCAGCTCCCGCGCGGCGTCGAACCGGGCGTCCTCGCCATCCCGGGCCAGCCGCTTGCGCACGGCGACGAGGTGGCGGGCCACCGGCTGCGCGAAGCCGCGCTCGGGCAGCACCAGGGCGAGGTCTTCGGACTGGCCGGTCAGGCCGGCGGCACCGGTGGCCTGCAGGTGCAGCCGCACCGGCAAGCCGGCCCAGGGGCTGGCGGTGAGATCGCGCACGGCGGCGCCTTCCACGCGCCGGTGATCGGCGCCGGCCGCCGGCAGGGGCAGGTCGAGAGCGTCGCCGCCGATGGCCATCGGGGTTTCGGGGCGCACCGTCAGGCTGACCGAGACCAGACCGTAATCATCCTCGGCGCGATAGCCGAGGCTGAGGGCGCCGCGCCCGGTTTGTCCCGGCGGCGCGGTAAAGGCCGCCCGGGGCGGCATCTCGGGGCGCACCTGCACCGGCCAGCGGCCGAGGGTTCGGCCATCTTGGCGCACCGCCAGCTCGCTGCCCGCGCGCACGGCGGCGCGCAGCTCGAAATGCCCGTCCTCGTCGATCGCCGCAAACCGCAGCTCCCGGCCATTGACCGTCAGCACCGGCAGGCCGGAGCCGCCGCTGACCCGCGCCAGCACGGCGCTGCCGGCCGGGACGGTGAGCGCTTCGGCCGGCGGCGCGCCGTTCCGGCGCAGCAGCACCGGCGGCAGGCCGGTATAGCCGGGCGGGGTCAGCCAGACATCGAGCACCGCCGGTACCGGCGCGCCGAACGGATGCGGCTCGAGGGCCGCCGCCAGCCGCGCCGCGCCCTCGCCCCAGCTGGTGACAACCGAGGCCAGCAGCGCCGCGCCCAGGACGAAGCGCAGGCCGAAGCGGTCGCAGGCGGCCAGCCCGGAGCGGGGCGGATGCAGGCGGACCCGGCCGGCGCTTTGGCTCGCGGCCTGCTGCTGGTGCAGCCGCCAGACTTCCGCCGCCAGGGCGTCGGCGCCGGTCGGCCGGTCGGCCAGGGCTTGCAGCGGCCGGTGCGGCAGCTGGTTGTCGCGTTCCAGCCGTCGCCGCGCCTCGGCGGCGCACGGCCAGCGGAAGCCCCGGACTCCGATGGCCAGCGCCGCCGCGCCGCCCAGCAGCGCCGCGACCAGCACTCCGGCATGGAGCCAGCCGGGCAGTCCCGGCAGCAGTCCCGAGAACGCCAGGGTCAGGAAGGCGCCACACAGCCCCACCGTTGACCACAGCGCCGCCCACAGCCGCTCCCAGATGAGCAGGGCGTGGGCCGCGACTGCCAGCCGGCGGATAGCAGGTGGCGCGCCGGCATCAGGTTGCTGACCAGTCATAATCTCCAAATACCTTCGCAGGCCGGTTTCCCGTGCTATAAGCGCATCTGCATCGACCAGTTACCACAGGTCGACCATATTCAGCCGTTTTTTGGCGCCACGAGGACAGCGGTCCGGCAGCCGGTCATATGACGAGGGGGAGGTTATGAGTTTTACCCTGAAAACCAAGATGTTGTGCTCGGTGTTGTTGCTGGCGTTCCTGTCGGTGGCGCTGGCGGTCATCGGTAGCACCAAGCTGAGCGGTGTCGAGGAAGAATTGGGCGCCATCGCCACGTCCTCGAAAAAGCAGGCGCTGATCAGCGATGCCATGCTCAGGGCCGAATCCTGGTTCCGGGGGGTCGAAGGGTTGGCGATATCCAATCACGATCAGGCCAAGGTAGAGAAGATTCGCGCCGAGGCCAAAGCGGATTTCACCAGACTCGATGGCGACCTGGGCTCACTGGTGCCTTTGCTGGTTCTGGAAAGCTCGCGTCAGAACGTCGAGAAAATCCGCGGCATCATCGCCGAGTACAAAAAGGTGGAAGAGCAGGCGTACACTCTGTACGAGGCGAAGAAAGATGCCGAGGCCGATGCATCTCTTTACAAGAATGCCGCGCTCTCCGACAGCATCGAGAAGTTCTTAAGAGAGATACTGAACATCAACACCAGGATGCTGGAGACGGATTTCGCCGATGGCGCCCGCCATGTCCATGAAGGCCGGCAGGCACTGATGCTGGTCTCGGTGGCCGGTATTCTGGTCTTTGTCGGCCTTGCCCTTTACGTGATTCTGAGTGGCGTTGTCCGGCCGCTGAGTGCCATCACACTGGCGATGAAGCAGGTCGCCGACGGTGATCTGACGGTGGTGGTGCCGGGCGCCGGCCAGTCCGACGAAATCGGCGAACTCGCCGGTGCCCTTGAGACCTTCAAGCAGCACGGTCTGGAAAAGCAGCAGCTCGAAACCGACCAGGAGCGGCAGAAGGCGGCGGCCGAAGCGGAAAAGCGCCGGACCATGAACAAGCTGGCCGATGAATTCGAAAACGGCGTCAGTGGCGTGGTCAATGGCGTCTCGGCGGCGGCGACCGAGTTGCAATCGGCCGCCCAGAGCCTGTCGGCCACCGCCGACCAGACCAATCATCAGGCCAGCGCGGTCGCCAACGCCGCCGAACTGGCGTCGGAGAATGTTCAGACCGTCGCCGCCGCCACCGAGGAGCTTGCCAGCTCGGTGGGCGAGATCAGCCGCCAGATCGGCGAATCCTCGCGCATCGCCGGGGTGGCGGTGGAAGAGGCCAACCGCACCAACAACACCGTGGCCAGCCTGTCGGAAGCGGCGCAGAAGATCGGCGAGGTGGTCGGGCTGATCAACGACATCGCCAGCCAGACCAACCTGCTGGCGCTCAACGCCACCATCGAGGCGGCACGCGCCGGCGAGGCGGGAAAAGGCTTCGCCGTGGTGGCCAGCGAAGTCAAGAATCTGGCCAACCAGACCGCCAAGGCCACCGAGGACATTCAGGCCCAGGTCGGCCAGATGCAGACCGTGACCGGCAGCGCCGTCGATGCCATCAAGGGCATCACCGGCACCATCCGGCGCATGAGCGAAATCACCACCACCATCGCCTCGGCGGTCGAGCAGCAGGGCGCCGCGACTCGTGAAATCGCCCACTCGGTCAGTCAGGCGTCGCGCGGCACCCAGGAGGTGTCGTCGAATATCTCCGGTGTCACCCAGGCGGCGGGCGAAACCGGACACATGGCCGGCAGCGTGCTCGGCGCGGCGGGCGAGCTTTCCCAGCAGGCCGATCATCTGCGCCGGGAAGTCGACAGCTTCGTCCGCCGGGTTCGCACCAGCTAAATCGTCCGACAGATGGCCTGGGATACCGCCCAATACGATCTCTTCCGCCGCCAGCGCCGCCGTCCAGCGGAGGATTTGCTGGCGGCGGCGCTGGGATGGATTCACCGGGAGCCCGAGCGGATCGTCGATCTCGGCTGCGGCGGCGGCGAGCTGGCGCGGCGACTGGCCGAAAGATGGCCCGATGCCACGGTCACCGGCATCGATAGCGCGGCGGCGATGCTGGAGCAGGCCCGGCACGTTGCGACTCGGGTGATCTGGCGCCAGGAAGACATTGCCGACTGGCGCCCCGAGCGGCCGTTCGATCTCATCGTTTCCAATGCCGCGTTGCACTGGATCGGCGATCACCGGACCCTGTTTTCCCGCCTGCTGGCCGGTCTCGCGCCCGGCGGCGTGCTGGCGGTGCAGATGCCGCGTAATTTTGCCGCGCCCTCCCATACCCTGCTTGCCGAGACCATCGCCGACGGGCCGTGGGCGCACCGGCTTGCCGACCGGTTGGGGCCGCCACCGGTCCACCCGCCCGAATGCTATTTCGACTGGCTGGCCCCCGGCGCCGCCGATCTCGATATCTGGGAAACCGAGTATCTGCACCGGCTGGCCGGCGACGATCCGGTCATGAACTGGACGCGCGGCAGCACGCTGGTCCCGGTGCTGGAGCAACTCGCTCCGGTCGAGCAGGCGGCTTTCCTTGCCGCCTATGGCGCAAAGCTGCGGACCGCCTATCCCCGCCGCTCCGACGGCACGACGCTATTTCCGTTTCGCCGGCTGTTCATGCTGGCGCGGGTTTAGTGAAATTCTGTTGTCGGGCGGGCGCCGGACGTTTACCGTGCAAAGCTTGTGGACTAAACCCCGGCGGACCGGGGCAGGCCTTCGACCGGGAGACGGCGTATGCACGGAAACTATTTCAGCTTTTTTGAGGAAATGAACGCCACGGCGCGGGCCAAGAACGAGGCCCTGGCGGCGCGGGCGATGTTCGTTAGCGGCGTCATGGAACAGGGCTATCGGCTGTGGCTGACCCTGCTCACCACCGAGGTCACGGAAGCGGTCAAGGCCGCCCAGGATCTGTCGACCTGCAAGAGCCCGGAAGATGTCGTCGAGGTCCAGCGCGTGTGGTTCCAGGCCTCGAGCGCGCGGGCGATCACCAGCCTTCAGGGCACGATCGAGATCGCCAATTTCCTGGTCAAGAACCTCCAGGACACCATGACGAGCTTCACGCCCAACACCGCCGCCATGACGCCTTTCGCCGCGCTCGCGGCACCGCCGCCGCCGCCGATCGCCATGGTTGCTCCGGCTCCAGCTCCGGCTCCGGTCGCCGCCCCGGCCCCCCGTTCGAAGAAAAAGTAGTCCCGGTTTCCAAAGGCCCTCGGCCTTTGGCGGGTCCAGGGCGGAGCCCTGGCCTTCGGCGACCAAGGGGCGCCGCCCCTTGGCCCCCCGCTGGGGCCTTGAGGCCCCAGACCCCGTGACGTCCGGGTGCGGAGCGCCATGCCTCACGCTGACTTTGTTCATTTGCGCGTTCATTCGGCGTATTCGCTTTCGGAAGGCGCGATCAAGGTCAAGGAGCTGATCAAGCTCTGTCAGAAGCACGCCATGCCGGCGGTGGCGGTCACCGACTCCGGCAATTTGTTTGGCGCGCTTGAGTTTGCCTTGGCCGCGTCCGACGCCGGGGTGCAACCGATCCTCGGCTGTCAGGTCAACCTGCGCCGCAGCGAGGCCCGGCCGACCAGCGGTCCCGCCGCCGGCAAGCCGCTGCACCCCGATCACCTGCTGTTGCTGGTCCAGAACGAGACCGGCTATGCCAACCTGATGCGGCTGGTCAGCAAGGCCTTCATCGAATCCGAGGCCGCCGAGACGCCCCAGATCGCCCTCGGCGACCTGGAGGGCGCCAGCGACGGCTTGATCGCGCTGACCGGCGGCCCGGCCGGACCGGTGGGGCGGGCGCTGGCCGCCGGGCAGAAACCGGCGGCGCGCGAGGTGCTTCAGCGCCTGATGACGCTGTTTCCCGGCCGGCTTTATGTCGAACTGATGCGCCACGCCGGCCCCGAGGATGGCAGCGGCCTGGGCGCCCTCGAGGACAAGATCGAGCCGGCGCTGATCGACCTCGCCTATGAGTTCGAGTTGCCGTTGGTGGCCACCAACGACGTCTTTTTCGCCGATGCCGGCATGTATCAGGCCCACGACGCCCTGCTGTGCATCGCCGAGAGCCGCTATGTCGCCGAGGCCGAGCGCCGCCGGGTGACCCCCGATCATCGCTTCAAGTCGGCGGCCGAGATGCGGGCGCTGTTCGCCGACCTGCCCGAGGCGGTGGACAATACGCTGGTGATCGCCCGGCGCTGCTCCTACCTGCTGCGGCCGATCAAGCCGATTCTGCCACCCTTCACCGAGGCGCTGAGCGCCGGGCGCAGCGAGGCCGAGGAGTTGCGCGCCCAGGCCCATGAGGGGCTGACCGCGCGGCTGGCCCGGATCACCGTCGCCGATGAAAAGGTCTATCGCGACCGGCTGGATTTCGAGCTGAACGTCATCGAGACGATGAAGTTCCCCGGCTACTTCCTGATCGTCTCCGACTTCATCAAATGGACCAAGCAGCACGGCATTCCGGTCGGGCCGGGGCGCGGTTCGGGCGCCGGCTCGGTGGTGGCGTGGTCGCTGACCATCACCGATCTCGACCCGCTGCGCTTCGGCCTGCTGTTCGAGCGCTTTCTCAATCCCGAACGCGTCTCGATGCCCGACTTCGACATCGATTTTTGCCAGGACCGGCGCGACGAGGTGATTCGCTACGTCCAGCGCCGTTACGGCCAGGACCGCGTCGCCCAGATCATCACCTTCGGAAAGCTTCAGGCGCGGGCGGTGCTGCGCGACGTCGGCCGGGTGCTGCAATTGCCGCTGGGCCAGGTCGACCGCATCTGCAAGCTGGTGCCGAACAATCCGGCCAATCCCGTCACTCTGCAACAGGCGATCGACGGCGAGCCCCAGCTCCAGGCCCACCGCGACGGCGAGGCCGCCGTCGGCCGGATGATGGACATCGCGATCAAGCTGGAAGGGCTGTACCGCCACGCCTCGACCCATGCCGCCGGCGTGGTGATTGGCGACCGGCCGCTCGACCGGCTGGTGCCGCTCTACCGCGACCCGCGCTCCGACATGCCGGTCACCCAGTTCAACATGAAGTATGTCGAACAGGCCGGGCTGGTGAAGTTCGACTTCCTCGGTCTCAAGACCCTGACCGTGATCGAAAAGGCGGTGGAACTGGCGGAGGGCGAGATCGACATCGCCGGCCTGCCCCTCGACGACGAAAAAACCTATGCCCTGCTCAGCCGCGCCGAAACCACCGGGGTGTTCCAGCTGGAAAGTTCGGGCATGCGCGATGTGCTGCGCCGGCTGAAGCCCAACCGGTTCGAGGACATCATCGCGCTGGTCGCGCTGTATCGTCCCGGCCCGATGGACAATATTCCGAAGTACATCCGGGTCAAGAATGGCGAGGAGCCCGCCGATTATCTGCATCCGTCCCTGGAAGGCATCCTGAAGGAAACCTTCGGGATCATGATCTACCAGGAACAGGTCATGCAGATCGCCCAGGTTCTTTCGGGCTACACGCTGGGCGGCGCCGATCTGCTGCGCCGGGCCATGGGCAAGAAGATCCAGGCCGAAATGGACGCCCAGCGGCAATTGTTCGTCGATGGCGCCAAGGCCCGCGGCGTCGATCCCGGTCAGGCCGGGATGATCTTCGATCAGGTCAACAAGTTCGCCGGCTACGGCTTCAACAAATCCCACGCCGCCGCCTATGCCCTGGTCGCCTACCAGACCGCGTGGCTGAAGGCCAACCATCCGGTGGCCTTCATGGCCGCCTCGATGACCCTCGATATCGGCAACACCGACAAGCTCAATGTCTTCCGCCAGGAGCTGGTGCGCATGGGGGTCAAGCTGCTGACCCCGGACATCAACAGGTCGAAGGACGTGTTCGGGGTGGAAACCCTGGCCGGCGGCGAGAAGGCGATTCGCTATGCCTTGTCGGCGGTCAAGGGTGTCGGCGCCGCCGCCATGAAGGCGCTGGTCGAGGAGCGCAAGGCCAAGGGCGCCTACCGCGATCTCTATGATTTCGCCCGCCGGCTCGACACCAAGGCGGTCAACAAGCGCCAGCTGGAAAACCTGACCCGGGGCGGCGCCTTCGACGGCCTGAACCCCAACCGGGCGCAGGTGCTGGGCTCGGCGGAAACCCTGATGCGCTACGGCCACGCCGTGGCCGCCGAGGCCCAGAGCGGCCAGAACAGCCTGTTTGGCGGCAGCGGCCCGGCACTTCAGGAACCGCCGCTGGCCTCGGGGACGGCCTGGGACCCGCTGGAAAAGCTCAAGCACGAATTCGACGCCATCGGCTTCTATCTCTCGGCCCACCCGCTCGACGCCTATGCCGGGCCGCTGCGGCGGCTCAACGCGGTGCGGGTCTCGGAGTTGTCGGCCCGGCTCAACAGCGGCGGCTCGACCCGCTATGCGATGGCCGGAATCGTCATCGCCCGGCAGGAGCGGACGGCCAAAAGCGGCAATCGCTTCGCCTTCTGCTCACTCTCCGACGCCAGCGGCGTCTTCGAGGTGACGCTGTTTCAGGAAACCCTGGCCCAGACCCGCGAGCTGCTGGAACCCGGCAAGGCGGTGCTGCTCGGGGTCGACGTCCAGCGCCAGGGCGAGGAAGTGCGCCTGACCTGCCAGTCGGTCAAGCCGCTGGAAGACGAGGTGGCCAAGGTCGCCGAGGGCATCCGTGTCATGCTCCACAGCCCGGCGCCGCTGCCGGCGCTGAAAACGATCATCGAGCAGCTGGGGCGCGGCAAGGCCAGGATCAGCCTGTCGGTGGAAACCGCGCCCTACCAGGAGGTCGATATCGACCTGCCCGGCGCCTACGTCGTCACCCCCAAGGACCGCGCCGCCCTCAAAGGGCTGGTGGGGGTGGAGGTGCACGAGGTATGACGGGCATGCGGTGTGAAGAGGCGGCTCACCCCAGGTAGATCGACGATTTCTCGGCGTATCTCTGCTCGCGGGCTTTGCGCTTGGCTTCCTGCTGCTGGCGCTTCATCTCGCGCTGGACCCGGCGTTTCTCGGCCTGCTCCATCCGCATCTCGTGGTTGCGCACCGCGTTCTTGACCGTGTCGGCCGGCACCGTGTCGTTGCGCCACGCCCAGCGAATGGCCTGACGGGTCCACTGAACGACCGAGTGGGCCAGGGTGCGGGCCTCATCGCCCTCGACGAATCTGGCCACGCGGGCCGCCGAGGCGCGGCCGGCCTCCTCGAGTCGCGGCCGAAGCCACGTCCAGGCGCTTCGGCCAAGTTCGGAGATGGGGCTGGACGGCGCGGGTCTGCGCGGGAAAGAGCCTTCGTAACGAGGCATGACAAGCTTCCTCGAAAGGGTCAACAAGATGGCGGCCGACATCGTCGCTCAACCGGACGGCGGCGGCAAGCCCGAGCTTCGCCGTACCCGTCCGGTCGCGCTCCGAGCCGCCGGCCGCTGTGCTGTTTACCTTTGGCCGCAACCCGGATATATGCTGGGCCATGGATTTTCTTCTCACGGCGCTCAAGGCGGCGGCGGAACCGACCCGGCTGCGGATTCTGGCGCTGTGCGCCCACGGCGAACTCAGCGTCACAGACCTGACCCAGCTTCTGGGCCAGAGCCAGCCGCGCGTCTCGCGCCATCTCAAGCTGCTGTGCGACGCCGGCTTGCTCGACCGCTTTCGCGAGGGCACCTTCGCCCGCTTTCGTCTGGCCGCCGGAGGGCCGTCCGCCGAGCTGGCCGAGACTTTGGTCGACACCATTCCCGCCGAGGATGGGGTGCTGGCCCGCGATCTCGAGAAGCTCGAAGCCTTGAAGCGCGCCCGCACCGAAGCCGCCGCCAGCTATTTCCGCGACAACGCCGCCCGCTGGCATGAAATCCGCTCGCTCCACGCCCCCGAACGCGAGGTCGAGAGCACGTTGTTGCGGCTGCTGCCCGAGCGCGGCGTGCACGATTTCATCGATATCGGCACCGGTACCGGCCGCATGCTCGAGCTGTTCGGCCCCCTGGTCGGACGCGCGGTCGGCGTCGACAGCTCGCGCGAGATGCTGACGGTGGCGCGGGCGCGGCTCGGACAGGCGGATTTGCGCAACTGCCAGGTCCGTCAGGCCGACATGTATCAGTTGCCGCTGGCCGACGCCTCGTTCGATCTCGCGGTGATTCATCAGGTGCTGCATTACGCCGAGGACCCGGCCGAGGTGCTGGCCGAGGCGGCGCGGGTGCTGCGTCCGGGCGGGCGGCTGCTGGTGGCCGACTTCTCCCGCCATGCCCTCGAGTCCCTGCGCGCCGATCACGCCCACCGCCGGCTCGGCTTCACCGACGACGAAGTCACCGGTTGGTGCCGCGCCGCCGGACTCTGCTGCGGCCCGGTGATCCATCTGCCCGGCGATCCGCTCACCGTCACCGTCTGGCCGGCGACCCGGCTGGCCACCATCACCGCCGCCGCTACGCCGCCGGCCACCGCGTCCCGTTCCGGAGTCTCCTGAATGTCCCGTGCATCCACCGCCCCATCGGTCAGCTTCGAGTTCTTTCCGCCCAAATCCGAGAAGATGGAGCAGTCGCTCTGGCAGGCGGTGCTGCGCCTCGCGCCGCTCGCGCCCGGCTTCGTCTCGGTGACTTACGGGGCGGGCGGCTCGACCCGTGAGCGCACCCACGCCACCGTCACCCGCATTCAGAACGAGGCCGGGCTGACCGCCGCCGCCCATCTGACCTGCGTCAGCGCCACCCGGGAGGAAATCGACGCCATCGCCCGCACCTATTGGGATGCCGGCATTCGTCACATCATGGCCCTGCGCGGCGACCCGCCGGTTGCCGCCGACGGCACGGGCGGGTTGGGCGGCGCCGGCTATGTCCCCCATCCCGGCGGGTATCCCTATGCCGTGGATCTGGTGGAGGGGCTGAAAAAGGTCGCCGATTTCGAGATCAGCGTCGCCGCCTATCCCGAGGGCCACCCCGAGGCAGCGTCGCCCGGGGCCGATCTCGACCATCTCAAACGCAAGATCGACGCCGGAGCCACCCGCGCGATTTCCCAGTTCTTTTTCGACAACGACAAGTTTTTGGCCTTCCAGGACCGCGCCGCCAAGGCCGGGATCACGGTGCCGATCATTCCCGGCATTCTGCCGATCACCAATTTCACCCGCACCGTCGAGATGGCCGGCAAGTGCGGCGCCAGCATTCCCGCCAGCTTCGCCGACGCCTTCGACGGTCTCGACCAGGACCCGGAAATCCGCCATCTGATCGCCGCCCACAAGGCGGTGGAGCAGTGCCAGTATCTGCTCGAGCGGGGCGTGCGCAACTTCCACTTCTACACCCTCAACCGCGCCGACCTGACGCTGGCCATCTGCCACATGCTCGGCGTGCGCAGCCAGCGCGGGAGCTGAGCCCATGATCGGACGGGGATCGCTTCTGGTGCTGGTCGCCGGCCTGACGGTCTCCGCCGCCTGGGCCGAGACTCCGCAGGTGCCGGTGCATTCGACCTTCCAGTCGCCGCCGCCCGAGGGCGCCGAGAGCAAGCCGGGCCTCACCCTGCTCGGGGTCAGGCTGCCGAGCATGCCCCAGGTCAAGATGCCCGACATGCCGAGCCTGCCCGAAATGCTCACCTCCGTCGGGGCGCTGCCGGAGAAGATCGGTCTGCCCAACGCCAACAACATGGTCGACGTCCAGTTCGACAAGCTGGTGCAAAAGCTCAACATCGCGATTCCGGCGGTCGAGACCCTGGGCTACGAGGTGCGCAATTTCGAGGTCGAGTGGACGCTGCCGCCGCAGATCCGGGTGCGCCTGCAATCCTCCGAGGTCGTCTCCGACGCCGAATACGAGCATGTGCTGGCCTCGGTCAAAGGCGACCTGATCCTCGAATCGATCATTCTCAGCCTGGGCGGGGTGCGCAAGATTCAGCGGGCTTCGGACCTCGCGCCCTTCAAACAGGCGGTCGTCGAGGTCGACCTGACCATCCCGCCCAAGGTGGTGATGACCTTCTCCGACCCGACCAACAAATTCCACGACCGCTTCGTCGACCACCACGCCGCGCTCAAGAAGGCGCTGGCCGAGGGCAAACCCTTCCCCGAACGCAAAGTCGCCCCGCCCCCCGGCTCCCCCCCCGGTCCGGCGACAGACACTCCGGCGGTGGCGGCACCGGCGGCGGCGCCAGCGGGGAAATGAGCGACGATACTACCGCCCATAGCTGAAATGCCGTATTCTTGGGCCGAGGCGCCCCTGCCGGAGGCCAGACCGTCATGTCCGAACCCGCCATCGCTCCCGCCGCCACCTACGAAGCCGATTTCTACGCCTGGACCCAGGATCAGGCGCGCCGCCTGCGCGAAGCGGCAACCGCGCGCTCCAACCTGCCGCTCGACTTCGACAATCTGGCCGAGGAGGTCGAAAGCATGGGCAAAAGTGAAGCCAGAACCGTGCGCAGCCACTTGGCTCGGGTCCTCGAGCATCTCCTTAAGCTGGAATATTCGCCAGCCGCGTCCCCTCGTCGCGGCTGGCAGCAGTCGGTCCTGGCTCACCGCATCGACGCGGAGGATGAATTGACCGACAGCCCCAGCCTGCTTTCCAAGCTGAACCTGGATCGTATTTACAAGCTCGGGCGCACCTACGCCACCAATGGGCTGGCCCGCGACGACATCGCCCTCTCCCAATTGCCGCCGGATTGCCCCTATACCCTCGAGCAACTTCTCGATTTCGACTGGTGGCCGGTGAGCCGCCACGGCCTGGAATAAATCGCTCGCGCGCATTGACAGCGCGGCGGTTTGCGCCGCAAAACTTCTCCTGCCCATTTTCAGCCGAGGTCCGCCCCCGTGCCCCATCTTCTCGACCTTCTCACTGATCGCGTTCTCCTTGCCGATGGCGGCTTCGGCAGCCGTGTCCAGACCATGGACCTCGATACCGAGCGGGATTATTGGGGGCATGAGAACTGCACCGATATTCTGGTGCTGTCGCGGCCCGACATCGTGCGCGACATTCACGCCGGCTATTACCGGGTCGGCGCCGATATGGTCGAGACCTGCACCTTCGGCGCCTCGCCGATCACGCTCGGCGAGTTCGGGCTTGAGGACAAGGCGTTCGAGATCAACAAGCGGGCGGTGGAGCTGGCCCTGGAAGCGGCCGAACAGGTCAAGGCCGACGGCCGGCCGCGCTTCGTGCTCGGCTCGATCGGGCCGGGGACCAAGCTGCCCTCGCTCGGGCATCTGCCCTACCAGACCCTCGAAGACTCGTTCCTGGTCCAGGCGCGCGGGCTGATCGCCGGCGGCGCCAGCGCCATTCTGGTCGAAACCTGCCAGGACCCGTTGCAGATCAAGGCCGCGATCAATGCCGCCAAGATCGCCCGTGCCGAGGTTGGCTCCGACATTCCGCTGTTTGTTCAGATCACCGTCGAGACCACCGGCTCGATGCTGGTCGGCACCGATCTGCCCGGCGCCGCCACGGTGATCAACGCCCTCGACGTGCCGCTGATGGGCCTGAACTGCGCCACCGGCCCGCGCGAGATGGCCCAGCACGTCCGCTGGCTGTCGGAGAACTGGCCGGGCAAGATTTCGGTGCTGCCCAACGCCGGCCTGCCCGAACTGGTCGACGGCAAGACCCGCTACCCGTTGCGCGGCGCCGATCTCGCGGTCTGGCTCGAGCGCTTCGTCGCCGAGGACGGCGTCAACCTGATCGGCGGCTGCTGCGGCACCGGCTTCGAGCATATCGAGGCCGCCGACGCCATGTTGCGCAAGCTGGCGACCGGCGGCGCGCACCGTCCGGCCCCGGCCAAGCGCACGCCCCAATGGACGCCCTCGCTGGCCTCGCTCTACAGCCCGGTCGCGTTCCGGCAGGAGAATGCCTACCTCTCGATCGGCGAGCGCTGCAACGCCAACGGCTCGAAGAAGTGGCGGGAATACCAGCAGGCCCACGATTGGGACGGCTGCGTGGCCATGGCCCGCGAGCAGGTGAAAGAGGGCAGCCACACCCTCGACGTCTGCACCGCCTTCGTCGGCCGCGACGAGGCCGCCGAGATGAACGCGGTGGTTTCCCGGCTGGTCGGACAGGTGACGGCGCCTTTGGTCATCGACTCCACCGAATACACCGTGCTCGAGCAGGCGCTGAAGCTCTACGGCGGCAAGCCGGTGATCAACTCGATCAATTTCGAGGATGGCGAGGAGCCGGCAGCCAAACGGCTGCAACTGGCGCGCAAGTATGGCGCCGCCGTGATCGCGTTGACCATCGACGAGCAGGGCATGGCCAAGTCGGTCGAGCGCAAGCTCGAGATCGCGCGCCGGCTCTATGATTTCGCGGTCAACCAGCACGGCCTGCCGCCCTCGGACCTGCTGTTCGACCCGCTGACCTTCACCATCGCCACCGGTAACGAGGACGACCGCAAGCTCGCGCTGTGGACCCTCGAGGCGATCGAGGCGATCCGGCGCGATATGCCCGAGTGCCAGATCATTCTCGGCCTGTCCAACGTCTCGTTCGGACTCAACCCGCCGGCCCGCCATGTGCTGAACTCGGTGTTCCTCGATCACGCGATCAAGCGCGGCATGACCGGGGCCATCGTCCACGTCTCCAAGATCGCGCCGTTGCACAAGGTGCCGGCCGAAGAGGTTGCCGTCGCTGAAGACCTGATCTTCGACCGCCGCCGCGAGGGCTACGACCCGCTGCAAGCCTTCATGGCCCTGTTCGCCGGCCGCAGCGCCACCAAAGCCGCCGCCAGGGAGCGTCCGGCCGACGTCGCCGAGCGGCTGAAACAGCGCATCGTCGATGGCGACCGCACCGGGCTGGAGGACGATCTCGCCGAGGCGATCACCACCCGCGCGCCGATCGACATCATCAACGGCATTCTGCTCGGTGGCATGAAGGTGGTCGGCGAGCTGTTCGGCTCGGGCAAGATGCAGTTGCCGTTCGTGCTGCAATCGGCCGAAACCATGAAGGCGGCGGTGGCCTGGCTCGAGCCGCACATGGAAAAGGCCGACGGTCAGACCCGGGGAACGCTGGTGCTGGCCACGGTCAAGGGCGACGTCCACGACATCGGCAAGAATCTGGTCGATATCATCCTGACCAACAACGGCTACCGGGTGGTCAATCTCGGCATCAAGCAACCGGTCGACGCGATCATCGCCGCCGCCAAGGCGCACAAGGCCGACGCCGTCGGCATGTCGGGGCTGCTGGTCAAATCCACCGTGATCATGAAGGACAATCTCGCCGAGATGGCCCGCGCCGGGCTGGAAATGCCGGTGCTGCTCGGCGGCGCCGCGCTGACCCGCGCCTATGTCGAAGAGGATTGCACCACCGCCTACACCGCCGGCCGGGTCGCCTATGCCGGCGACGCCTTCGACGGCCTGTCCTTGATGGACAAGGTAGTCACCGGCGCTTTCGACGATTACGCCGCCGCCCTCCAGGCCAAGCGTTCGGGCAAGAGCGGCAGTCGCCGCCGGGTGCTCGGGCAGGCGAGCAGCGCCGCCACCGGTCCGGTCGATCTCGCCGCCACCCGTGAACGCCGCGCCCGCCTCGCCGAGGGGGTGGCGGTGCCGACGCCGCCGTTCTGGGGCGCCAGGATGCTGGAGAAGGTGTCGCTGAAGACCATCGCGCCCTATCTCAACGAGCGGATGCTTTACCAGTTGCAATGGGGCTACCGGAAGGACGGCCGCACCCTCGACCAGTTCAAGGCCTGGGCCAAGGTCGAGTTGCGGCCGATCCTGATGCGCATGCTGGAAACCTGCGCCAAGGACAGTATCCTCCAGCCCCAGGCGGTCTATGGCTACTGGAAGGCGGCGGCCGAGGGCAATGACGTGATTCTGTTCGCCGAGGACGGCACGACTGAGCAGGCCCGCTTCACCCTGCCCCGTCAGGCCGGGGAGAATGGCCTGTGCATCGCCGATTACCTGCGCGACGTCACCGCTCCCGAGCGCGACGTGCTGGGCATGCAGGTCGTCACCATGGGCTCGCACGCCACCGAAACCGCGCTCTCGTGGTTCGAGAGCAACCGGTATCAGGATTACCTCTATTTGCACGGCATCAGCGTCGAGATGACCGAGGCGCTGGCCGAGTATATGCACCTGACCATTCGCGCGGAGCTAGGCCTGGGCGCCGACGATGCCCGCGACACCGAGGCGATGCTCAACCAGGGCTATCGCGGCAGCCGCTATTCCTTCGGCTATCCCGCCTGCCCCAACCTTGAGGATCAGGAGCCGTTGCTGCGCCTGCTCGGCGCCGAGCGGATCGGCGTCAGGCTCTCGGACGGCTTCCAGCTTCATCCCGAGCAGAGCACCAGCGCCATCGTGCTGCATCATCCGAAGGCGCGCTACTTCTCGGTGTGACCGTCGGCGAGGGGAGGGGCTGCGATGCGCGAGCCTGTGAAACTGGGACTGTTGGCGGTGATCGGCTGCGGCGTCGGGTTTCTCGTCGTGGCCGAACTTTGCAGTGACGATTTCATGCTGCACCTGATTTCCAGCTATGTGCTTTACGACGAGCTGGCAGGCATGGGGCTGGGGCTGCTGGTGGGCATGGCGGTTTACGGGCTCTACGCCGCGTTCTTGCGAAAATCGTAGTTCTGTCAACACCTGCCGGGGTTGGCGAATTGCGCGGGGCGTGATAATAAGCGGGCGGTGGGGCGTGCCGCGCTCCGCCGTGTATCGCCACCGAAACTCAGGTAGTTGAAGCCGACCATGCCGACTCGTCGCTCACTTCTCCTCTGCCTTGGCCTGCTGGTGAGTTTCGGCGGTTCCTGGCAGTCCGCCCAGGCGCAAAGCGGTGATCTGCCGACGCGCGCCACGGGGTTCGTCGATACCCTGGGCAAGGATGCCGTCTCGGTCATAACGACCCATGGCTTGGGCAAGGCGCAGCGCATCGAGCGGTTCCGGACCATGCTCCGGGCCAATTTCGACATTCCGACCATCGCCCGCTTCGTGCTCGGGCGCTACTGGAACGTCGCGACTCCGGAGCAGCAGCAGGACTATTTCCAGCAGTTCGAGGAAATGGTCGTCCGGACCTACGCCGACCGTTTCGACAGCTACAGCGGCGAGACCTTCCACATCGTCTCGAGTCGCGCCGAAGGCGACCGCGACGCCTTTGTGGTCACCGAAATCCATCGTCCCAACGGCCCGCCGGTCCATGTCGAGTGGCGGGTGCGCGAGCGCGACCGGCGCCTCGGCATCATCGACGTCGTGGTCGAGGGGGTGAGCATGAGCGTCACCCAGCGCCAGGAGTTCTCGTCGGTGATCCAGAGCAAGGGCGGCGATATCGGCGCCTTCCTCAAAGCCCTGCGCGAGAAGAACTCGGCCATGGCCGCCGGCAAGTAACGGGGGCTGGGGCCTAAGGCCCCCGCGGGGTCCAGGGGCGGAAGCCCCTTGGTCGCCGAAGGCAGGCCAGGGCATTGCCCTGGACCCACCAAAGGCCGTGGGCCTTTGGAAACCGTTAGTCTGCCGGGGAGACACAGGTGCCGGTGCAGCCCGAACAGCCGTGGGGCAGGATGCGGCGTAGCACGCTGTCCTTCAGCACGAAGTGGTGGTACAGCGCGGCGGCGACGTGAGCCACCACCAGCACCAGCAAGACATTGCCCACCAGCTCGTGGCTCTCCTTGAACAAATGGGCCAGCGCCTTGTCGGGGCCGACCAGCGGCGGCACGATGGCCAGGCCGAACAGCGAGATCGGCTTGGCCGCCGCCGACGACATCAGCCAGCCGGTCAGCGGCAGACCGACGCTGAGCAGAGCGAGCAGCACCTTGACCAGGGTCGCCGATAGTTTCATCAGCGGGGCGAGGTCGTCATTGCCGGGACGAACGCGGTCGGCGGCCCACCAGGCCAGCCGCGCCAGCGCCAGCACCAGGGTGATGATCCCGAGCGCCTTGTGAAAGGCGATGGTCGGCTGCTTCGGCAGGAAATCGTCGAACAGGCCGCTGAAGAGCTGGGCCAGAATCAGGATCGCGAGAATCCAATGCAACAGGCGCGCCACGGCGCCGAATTGCCTTTCGTTACTGTAAACAAACATGACACCGACCCGCAGAGATGTGAACGACGCCCTCTCGGCTAGCACAATCGGGCCGGTTGCGCATCTGTTCAATCCGCCACCGCTGCCATGCAGGCCGCGGTGATCCGGACTGCGGGGGCGTCAATGATCGGCGGCCACCGCCGGCAGGCTCTGGGTTCGGCCAACCAGATTGTCGGTGTACAGCGCCTCGTCGGGCGACAGTTGCAGGGCGCGGGCGGTCATCAGTTGGGCCTCGTCGCCGCGGCCGGCGGCGCTCAGCACCTCGGCCCAGGCGGTGTAGACGTCCGAGAAGGTCGGGTCGGTCTTCGCCGCCTGACGGAACTTGGCCACCGCCGCCTCGGTCTGGCCCATCAGGGCCAGCGAGAAGCCCCACTCGGTGAAGGCCGCCGCCAGGGTGTCGGGGCTGTCGCCGCGCCGCCAGTTGTTGACGACATCGGTGAATCTGGCGATGGCCTCCTGATGCCGGCCGTCGCGGGCCAGGGCCACGCCCCAATTCAACGACGCCGAGGTGAAGGTGGGGTCGAGCTCCAGTGCCTTGCGGAACTTCGCGATCGCGCCCTCGCGGTCGGCCTGCTGGTAATGGACGATGCCCCAGAGGTTATACAGCCACTTGTGGGTATCGGCCTTGCCCATGGCCAGCCCGCGCCGGATCACGTCCTCGGTTCTGGTGAAGTCGCGGGTGAGGTAATCCTTCTTGAACTGGTAAGCCGCGAGCAGGGGCGGGTCGACCAGCCGCACCGCCTCGTAGGCCGCCTTGTCGAGCAAACTGGGCAGGTCATCCTCGGCCGCGTCGACCTGGATCAGGCTGCTGGCGCCGCTGCTCTCGGTGCCGCGCAGGATCATGACCATTTTCTTGTCCCGGATCACGATCTCGCCGGAAAACGTGTAGGGAATCAGCCCGAAACTGGTCTGGACCACCCGCAGCATCGGTGTCAGCTGAAAATACTCGCCGAGGACCGCGGCTGGCCCGCCATCGTCCTGGACCATGACGTCCCGGGCGCCGGCCCGCGACTGCGCCTGCACCTCGATCGCGTGCATGCGGTCGGCGAGGCGTTTGATGACGATATCGGCGGTGAAGCCGGTCTTCCCGACCATGGCCGCGGGAATGTTGAGGGATTCGATGTTGACGCCACTGATGTTATGCAGCACCGCGAGACCGAACGCCGCAAGGCCCGTCAGAAGCGGGACCACCATTAGTCTGAGGTTCATGATCGTTCTCCGGCCCCTGACTCACAAACATCTGTAGCCATCAGGTCTCACAGTTATATGCGGAAATTCGTTTCAGGCAAGAGATAGCTGACAAATCCCGGAGCATCGCCGGAGTCGACTGGCGGTGGCCATGCGCGGCAGGGGCGGGTGCGCGCAGGCTGAGCGAATCCCTATATTTCGTTAATTTTTTGCCGGGACCGGGGGCTGCGGTGAATTTTTAGCCATTTCAGGGCGATGATGCGCTGCCCGGGCCGGGCCGACCGGCATTCTTCTGCTGCGTCGCAGCACGATTTCCGCCCGATGGGGAATTCCAGCTTGCGTCATTAGACCAAACGTGTCAGGAAACGGGTGCTGCGCGCAATAAAATGCTCAAGGCGGTCGGTGAAGCCAGGATTCCCAGCCCGACTCGGTGGGGTGGTTTCGCCAGCGTGGTGGTTTATCAGGAGGATGACGAATGGCCGATACGGGACTTTCTCGCGAAGACACCAAGCTCATGGACGGCAATCAGGCCGCCGGCTGGGTCGCCTACCGGTGCAGCGAGGTTGTGGCCATCTATCCGATCACCCCGGCCTCGCCGATGGGCGAGTTCGCCGACGAATGGGCGACGCAGGGCAAGACGAATTTGTGGGGCGACGTGCCCCAGGTAGTCGAGATGCAGTCGGAGGCCGGCGCCGCCGGCGCGATCCACGGCGCCCTTCAGGCCGGCACCCTGGCCACCACCTTCACGGCCTCCCAGGGCCTGCTGCTGATGATCCCGAATCTGTATAAGATCGCGGGCGAGCTGACCCCCTTCGTGCTGCATGTGGCGGCGCGGACGCTGGCGACTCACGCGCTGTCGATCTTCGGCGATCATTCCGACGTCATGTCGTGCCGCCAGACCGGCATGGCCATGCTGGCCGCCTCGACGGTGCAGGAGGCGCAGGACATGGCGCTGATCGCTCACGCCGTGACCCTGACCTCGCGGGTGCCCTTCCTGCATTTCTTCGACGGCTTCCGCACCTCCCACGAACTCAACGCCGTGATCCCGGTGTCCGACGAGGAGATCAGTGCTCTGATGGACGAGGCGGCGATCACCGCCCTGCGCCGTCGCGGCATGTCGCCCGACCGGCCGGTGCTGCGCGGCACCGCCCAGAATCCCGACGTCTTCTTCCAGGCCCGCGAAGCCTGCCAGCCCTTCTACGACGCCTGCCCGGACGCGGTGCAGGAGGCCATGGACAAGCTGGCCGCGCTCACCGACCGAAGCTACCGGCTGTTCGAGTATCACGGCCATCCCGAGGCCGAGCGGGTGATCGTGATCATGGGCTCGGGCGCCGAGACCGCGCGCGAGACCGCGATGTTCCTCGAATCGAACCGGGGCGAGCGGGTCGGCGTCGTCACCATTCATCTCTACCGGCCGTTTTCGATCGATCATTTCGTCGGCGTGCTGCCCCCGACCGTGCGCGCCATCGCGGTGCTCGACCGCACCAAGGAGCCGGGCGCGGTCGGCGAGCCGCTCTATCTCGACGTGGTGTCGGCGCTGGCCGAAGCGCGGGCAACCGGCAGCAGCGCCTTCAAGAGCGAGCCGGTGGTGATCGGCGGCCGGTATGGCCTGTCGTCCAAGGAATTCACCCCGACCATGGTCAAGTCGGTGTTCGACGAGCTGAAGAAAGAGCGTCCGCTGCGCCGCTTCACCGTCGGCATCAACGACGACGTCAACAAAGACAGCAGCGGCAGAAGCACCTCCCTGACCTTGGGCGACGATCTGATCATCAGCTCGCCGGACACGATCAAGGCGATCTTCTTCGGCCTGGGCTCCGACGGCACCGTCGGCGCCAACAAGAACTCGCTGAAGATCATCCATGAGGAAACCGGCCAGTATGGCCAGGGCTACTTCGTCTATGACAGCCGCAAGTCGGGCGCGACCACGGTATCGCATCTGCGCTTCAGCCCGCAGCCGATTCACGCGCCCTATCTGATCCGCACCGCCCGTTTCGTCGCCTGCCATCACTTCCCGCTGATGAATCAGATGAACGTGCTGGAACACGCGGCGCACGGGGCGACCGTGCTGCTCAACGCCCCGGGCACCGCCGAGGAGGTTTGGGCCAGCCTGCCGCGCTCGGTGCAGCAGGAGGCCATCGACAAGCAGGTCAAGCTGTGGGCGGTCGACGCCACCGAGGTGGCGCGCGCGGCCGGTCTCGGCCGGCGCATCAACACCATCATGCAAACCTGCTTCTTCGCGCTGTCGGGGATTCTCCAGGGCGACGCGGTTGCCCAGATCAAGCACGCCATCGACAAGACCTATGGCCGTCGCAGCGAGGAGGTGGTGCGCCGCAACCACGCCGCCGTCGACCAGTCGTTGTCGCATCTGGTCGAAATCCGGCTGCCGGCCCAGGCCAGCGCCAATCACGACCGGCCGCCGGCGGTTCCGGCCCATGCTCCCGACTTCGTGCAGCGCGTCACCGCGATGATCCTGGGCGGTCACGGCGATCAGCTGCCGGTCAGCGCCTTCCCGATCGACGGGACGTGGCCGGTCGGCACCTCCAAATATGAGAAGCGCAGCATCGCCACCGAAGTGCCGATCTGGAATCATTCGTTGTGCATCCAGTGCAACAAGTGCGCGATGGTCTGCCCGCATGGTGTGATCCGGGTCAAGCCCTGTGCCGAGTCGGCGCTGGCCGGCGCGCCCGAGGGCTTCAAGTCGCTGCCCTACAAGGGTGAGGAGTTCCCCGAGTCCAAGTATGTGCTGACCGTCTCGCCCGAGGATTGCACCGGCTGCACCCTCTGCGTCGCGGTTTGCCCGGCCAAGGACAAGGCCAACCCCAAGCGCAAGGCCATGGAGATGCGGCCGATCGCCGAGGTCGCCGCGCCGTTGCGCGCCGCCTTCGAGTTCGCGCTCAAGATTCCCGAGGCCGACCGCACCAAGGTGCCACTCCAGGTCAAGCAGATTCAGCTGTTCGAGCCGCTGTTCGAGTTCTCGGGCGCCTGCTCGGGTTGCGGCGAGACCCCCTATATCAAGCTGCTGACCCAGCTTTACGGCGACCGGGCGGTGATCGCCAACGCCACCGGCTGTTCGTCGATCTATGGCGGCAATCTGCCGACCACTCCCTACACCACCAACAAGGATGGCCGCGGTCCGGCCTGGTCCAACTCGCTGTTCGAGGATAACGCCGAGTACGGGCTGGGCTTGCGCTCCGCCTTCGATCAGCTCGACAAGCAGGCCCGGACCCTGGTCACGACGCTGGCGCCGCAGCTGTCCGGCCAGCTGGTCGAGGCCATTCTCGCCGCCACCGGACGCGACGAGGCGACCATCGCCGCCCAACGCGAACGGGTGCAGGCGCTGAAGGGCGCGCTGGCCGGCGTCAAGGGCCTGGAAGCCCAGCGGCTGCTGGAAATCGCCGACAATCTGGTGCCGCGCAGCGTCTGGATTCTCGGTGGCGACGGCTGGGCCTACGACATCGGTTATGGCGGCCTCGATCACGTCATCGCCTCGGGGCTCAACGTCAACATCCTGGTGATGGACACCGAGGTCTATTCCAACACCGGCGGTCAGCAATCCAAGGCGACGCCGATCGGCGCCTCGGCCAAGTTCGCCATCGCCGGCCGGGCCATGGCCAAGAAGGATTTGGGCACCATCGCCATGTCCTACGGCAACGTCTATGTCGCTCACGTCGCCTTCGGCGCCCGCGATCAGCAGACCGTGCGCGCCTTCCTCGAGGCCGAGAGCTATGACGGCCCGTCTTTGATCATCGCCTATAGCCACTGCATCGCCCATGGCTACGATCTGGCCAACGGCCTCGATCAACAGAAGCTGGCGGTGGATAGCGGGCACTGGCCGCTCTATCGCTACGATCCGCGCCGGCTGGCGGCGGGCGAGAAGCCGCTGGTGATCGACGTCGCGCCCGGCAAGGCCAAGCTGTCCCAGTTCATGGCCAATGAAACCCGCTTCCTGGTCGTCCAGCGCGATGATCCGGAGCGCTTCAAGACCCTGCTGGGCAAGGCCGAGGCCGAGGCTCGCCACCGCTCCGAACGGCTGCGCTTCGCCGCCGATTTCCAGGAACCCAAGGCCGATTGATCGAGACCGCGTTAGGCCGGAAATCTATAAGGGAGTTCGTCATGGATTTGTCCACCCGCTATCTCGGCTTCGATCTGCCCCACCCGCTGATGCCCGGGGCGTCGCCGCTGGTCGATAATCTCGACACCGTGCGCCGTCTTGAGGATGCCGGAGCCGCCGCCATCGTGCTGCACTCGCTGTTCGAGGAGCAGATCCGGCGCGACCGCGACAGCGCCATGCGCGCCGTCGAGGTCGGGGCCGAGAGCTATGCCGAGGCGCTGAGCTATTTTCCCGGTCTCGATCATTTCGCCCTCGGGCCGGAGGCCTATCTGGAGCAGGTGTGCAAGATCAGGGCGGCCGTCAAGGTGCCGGTGATCGGCTCGCTCAACGGCGTCAGCGCCGAAGGCTGGACCGATTATGCCAAACTGATCGAGCAGGCCGGGGCCGACGCCCTGGAACTCAACGTCTATTTCCTGGCCACCCGCTTCGACGAGTCCGCCGAGATGGTGGAAGACCGGGTGGTGACCATCGCCAAACAGGTGAAGGAGACGGTGAAAATTCCGGTGGCGGTCAAGCTGTCGCCGTTCTTCTCGGCGCTGCCGGCGCTGATCCGCCGCCTGGAGGCGGTCGGCATCGACGGGCTGGTGCTGTTCAACCGCTTCTATCAGCCCGATATCGACATCGAGGCGCTGGAAGCGGTGGCCAAGCTGGAGCTGTCGGATTCCTCGGAGCTGCTGCTGCGCCTGCGCTGGCTGGCCATCCTCTCCGGGCAGGTCAAGCCGTCGCTGGCCTGCTCGGGCGGCGTTCACAGCGTGGTCGATACCGTGAAAGCGGTGATGACCGGCGCCAACGCCGTGCAGGTGGTTTCCGCCCTGCTCAAGCGCGGCCCCGGCGCCCTCACCGAGTTGCGCGACGGCCTCGGCCGCTGGCTGGAGGAACACGAGTATGACTCGCTGAAGCAGATGCAGGGCAGCATGAATCTCAGCCGCTGCCCCAACCCCGCCGCCTTCGAACGCGGCAACTACCTCGCCGCCCTCCAGGGCTGGCGCCCCTAACCGGGGTCTGGGCCTCAAGGCCCCAGTGGGGTCCAGGGG
>CAIOBP010000103.1 GCA_903856295.1 uncultured Rhodospirillales bacterium
GCGCTTGGTTTCAGCATTGCTCGCAGAGGTCGATGAGGACTGGATGACTGGTAAGATATACATAAATCTGGCGGCGTAACTACCCGCCTCGAATCAAGTCGTCTTCTGCGCGAATTTACAGAAAAAAACTTGCACGGCCTAGCCCGAGAATGTTACGAGATCACGGAGAACCTCCCGCGACAAGTTTTTCACCCAGCGCATGATGACTCAGCGTCAGCAAACAGGCGATGTCGGGCACCTGGGACGCGTGCGACGACCACAGCACCGTGTGAGTTGGCCCGGCACCATGCACCGCCAAACGGCCCTTGCTGACCTCAAGATTCGTCACCGGATGGTGCTTGCCTGCCAAAACCAAGATAACGGCCCTGGCGGTCACTTCCAACACGGCGCCATCTGTATTGAAGCGAGCAAACCCGGCGTCGGCGATCTCCTGCCGGTATCGGGCAAGGCGGTGGGGTATCCACAGTGCCTCCACCGCCAGGGCGAGATCGACCGCGAGGCCACCGCCCCGATCACGGCGATGGGCGGTGCCGTTCAGGACCAGCAATTGGCGGCCATGGTCGTCGCGCCACACAAAGCGGATGGCCTCCTCGCCGGTCGGCACTCCTGCCACGTAGCTGGAGGTGAAGATGGTCCGGCTTGAATACAGCGCGGCTGCCGCCGAGAACGGCATCACTGTGATCGCCTCTCCCTGTGGTTCCGGACCGGTTGCGCTGAAGCGGGCGAAACCGTCGCTGCCGATGATGACGCAACTCTCCGAGAAGTGGCTCGACCACCAGACGATGCCGGCACCGTAGCCGGCGGTGAGCAGACACCATGGCACCAACAAGTCCCGCTCCAACCCGCCGGTGACGCCGATCGCTAACCCGCCCACGCCGGCAAGCACCGCACCAGCCAGGCACCAGATCGCACGTTCCTCAGTGATCAGGGGAACGGTGTCGGCGCGCAGGGTCGTGATTGCGTGGACGGGGGTTCCGATCTCCAGCGGCGGCGCGGCAAAGAACACCCGGTCAGCAGGGATGCGCTGCCCCGACGGATCGGTCACCTCCGGCTGCGGGAACCATGCCGCCAGGGCCCGTCCGGGGCCGTCCGCCGGTCCGCGCGCGGTGAAGCGGTGCGCGGTTCGGGCCTCCTTCAGGAAGTGCCCGACCACCATGGCATGGACGACCGCATACGTCGCCAGCAAACCGAACGGTTCCAATCCTGGCAAAACCAGAATCAGTACCGTGCCCGGCAACACAGCGATCCACGGCCCCAGCAGCGGGATCATCATGCGCATGCCGGTGTCGAGCGCGACCTCGATCGGGTTGCGATCGGGTTCGTCAAGGATCAGTGTCGCAATCAGCCCGCACAGTGTCAGCGCCGTCAGATATATGACCCAGCCGACCGAGCGGTAAAAAACATGGAGCGCAACTCCCCCTGAAGCACCGAGCCACGGCAGCAGTCCACCCAAAGCCAGAACCGGCAGCATGCTCGCCAGAGCCAGCATCGGCCGCCGGTTGGCTGGAAACGGCTTTCCGGTGATCGGTGGGGAAGCTCTGGGCTCGGTCTCGGCCCCGCTCTGTTCTTCATCCGGGAGCACGACCAAGCGAGGCTCGATCCGTGACGGATTACGGGCAAGGTTATCGAAATGATCTCTGAACGTGAGCTCCATGACCGACCCGAACAGCGTGCCGGCGAGCGGAATGAAGGCGATCCCTTCGCGTTGCTGAGGCGGCAGGCCGAACAGCAGGTCGCCGAACCACAGCGGCACGACAAACAGCAGGCTGGCGCAGGCGTTGGCCAGGATGATCGTCGCCATAGTTTCCAACCGGCCGCGCCTGCGATAGCCGAGGGCTTTGTGATAGTTCGGGGCCTGATCCAGCAGCAGGTTTCTCAGCCGGTACAAGCCGTAATTCCAGCCTGCGAACGGCAGCAACGGCCACAGCGCCACTTCGCCAACGGAGACCCCGGCGAGCATGGAAGGGCTGAATGTGAAAAAGCAGACGGTGAGAACAGCCGTGGCCCCCATGCCGAAATCGGTGAAGCCCAGTGCCAGGATCATCAACCCTCGCGGTAAAGTCATTGTGTCAGCCTTCCTCCCCAGACGATTTGCGACGCTACCGTTGCTATAGACCATCCGCAAGAGTAACAAAATCCGACAGTCCGAAAGGAAGGCGCCGCTGTGAACGATGCTCTGGATACCATCAGCAAGGTTGGTTTTTTTGGAAGTTTGGCCGCGTTCGTCGTTGGCGTCTTGATGATGCGGTGCTCGGGGCCGGTGATGGGCTCCGGTGCTCGGTTGTTTATGGAGGGATTTCCCAGGATTGGTGTTTCGGTCATGCAGTGCTCCAGGCCAGCGTGGCGCTGGGGTTGCCGATTGATGCAGGCGGGGCTGATTGGGTTGGTCCTGACCTTCGCAGCGTTATTCGTACTGTATCAATCCCAGCAGAGTGTCATTGTGCTCGCCAACCACCGGATGACCACGTGGCAAGGGGCCGATTTGTTTCCATTAGTTCGCGTTGGATGCATGGTTGTAGCCATTGCGCTGCTTTTGATTTATCTCGTCGGAGAAAAGTTTGCGTTGGTTCGCTGCATTTCACAACAGACTCTTTGGGTCAACCTCGTCCTGTTGGTTTTGGTGTGGTGGGGAGGAACATTCGTCTGGCCGCCCGGCTGGATATTCTACATCGCCAACTCCAGCCACACCGGCAATGCCACCGTGCTCGACACGGGGAGCGGATCGGAGCTGATGGCTCTGCCGGCCGACGCCATTGGCGTCCTGGTCTGGAGACGGCAGCCTCCATCCGGTCTGCGGGTGCTGTTTCGCTTCTCGGCATTCTGCTGTCCTGGGTGATCACCTTCATCGTGCTTGGAATCCCGGTTCTTGCCAGTGCCCGGGTGATTGAGCAGGTGCGCGCGGTTCGCCAGTTCTTCCTCGGGTTCAAGCGTGAGGTCCCGTCCGATCCTGTTGACGGGGTGCTATCCGAGGTGCGCGAGGTTCTGGGCGACTCAGCATTCGACGCAAAACTGGCGCTATGGACCGGTCGTGCAGTCAAAGCCACCGCCGTCGTCGCCCTCGTCTGGGCCATCGCGCTCTTCTTCGCCCGCCAGTACGGGGTTTTCGAGGCGGTGTTTCGTCCCCTGGCCGTGGTGGCGGCGGTGGCTTACGGCGTGCTGGTGCTGGGGCTCATCGCCTTCGTGGCTGGCCGGGTGCTGGATTTGGTGGAGTTGCTGGGCAGGCTGTTGCTCGCCCCGTTTAAATGGGTGCGGCGACGGAAAGGCGATGGCTGACGAGTTCTGATACTCAGCCGCAGCTTTGCTGGAGCAGAGTCGCTGGCACCGTGAACCTATGGAGATTCAGGCCGTGAAGGATACTGCAAATATAGCTCGGACACAGGAGGCGCTGCCGGCTGTTATCTCTTCGGCGATCGCGCGGTGCGGAGGCGGTCTTCAACCGCGCTGGCGGATGGTCAAGGACTTGCCGGAGATGGGGCGCAGGTCGATCCAGGCCCTGGGAGGCGCGGTGTTCGCCCAGTTCACCGACACCCCGGTCGAGCGCATCCAGACCCTGACGACGCTGACCAACAGCGAAGCTGAGGTCAGAGCGATGCTGGGGTGGCTCAAGGCGAACGCCGACCACGACGAGGTGGCGAGGATGGATTTCTCGCAGACCATACCCGGTTACACGGCGGATGCCCATATCTGGAAGGCCGAGGGCTACAGCTTCCTCGTCATGCAGGATTTTGCCGGCACCTACATTTACGCTTGGCCGGGCGGACGACCAGAAAAAGTTGGCGTGAGCCCTTTTGAATAGGCCCCACATAATTTAGCTTTGTCAAGTTTTTGCAGGCTTTTATTCAATGACCACAGAGCCATGCGATGGACAGCACGGATACTTGCGAAATCTACGGTACGTTGGCACCTATGCCGATCACGAAAATGACCGGCTAGACTGGGATGTTACTGTCGAAAGATGCGATCGTTGTGGACAGACGTGGATTCTTGAACGAACGGAAGACACCGCATTCTCACGATCAGGGCGATGGCGCCGGGCTCGCATCACGAATCGTCTTGAAGAATGCCTTAACGAGGAAAATTTCGAAAAGATTTGCACAACCAGAATCAAATGGCATCTTTATTATGGAGCATACTGTGATGGTCCGCAGAGGGTTGAGAGACATGACTGGGGTGAACCCAACGACGCGGATGATTTCTGCTTCAATTTCTCTACAAATATCGATTTGCCAACGTCAGCCATGGCTGACGAAAGCAAAGTCACGAGCCAGGCCACCGAACTTCCGTTTTGGCGAGTTTTGATCCGACGTTTCTGGACATAAGCACGCATGTTTTCTGAGGATCACCGAGGAGAGAATCAGTTCCGAGCTCCAACGGAGGGGGATCATCTCCATTTGGAATAACAAAGTTTGCATCATCCAGGCGCCGACGGTTCAAGCTACTGTCCCGCCAGCCCGGTCTGGAGAATCCTCCGTCTGACTTCCTCCACGAATTCTTCGGCGGTCAGCGTCGACCACGGCCGGGTCAGCTTGGGCCGCCAGACCGCGAAGGCTTCGACGATGGCGGCGGGGCTCACCGGGGCGTGCCGATCGGCCAGCCTGATCGCCAGCAGCTTCTCGATCTTGGACACGTCGAGCGCGATCGTCCCGCTCTTGACGGCTTCCCGCAGCCAGCCCAGGGCGAAGTCGGCGGTCGGCGGCGGCGGCTGGTTTTGGACGCCCCTGTGCTGGAGCACCGTCAGCCCCGCCTTGGGCATGACCTTGGCGATCTCGGCCGTCGACAGCGGCTTGCCGTCGGCGCTCCGCAGCGACAGGATGTGGTGCCCCCCGAACGCGCACTTCGAGGCGTAGCCGGCCACGCAGTGGCACATGGTCTTGCCCTCTTCGACCAGTTGCTCGGCGGTGACCAGGGAGACGATCCGCACGCCGTTGGGGGCGGTCACGGTCTCGGGGAGCAGCGGATACCAGTTGCTCGGGCCGGACAGGGTCCCGAACAGCATCGGCAGGCCGTGGCACTCGATGGACTTGCGCACGATGGCGACGGGCGACAGCCCGTTGTAGACCAGCTCCGAGGCGAGCACGGTCAGCTCGCCCGCGCGCTCCGAGCCGGTGACCCGGAGCCGGGCGTCGTCGGGGGGAAGGCCGGCCCGCTCCATCACCGCCCTGACCGCCAGCGGATAGACGAAGCTTCGGTAGGCGACGGAGACCAGCTCGTTGGCGTCTTTGACCACCCGGGCCACAGTGGCGATGCGCTCCTGCGGCCGCCCGTAAGGCGGCGCGCGCTCCTCAAGCGTCGCCACGATGGCGTCGGCCATCTCGGCCCAGCGGCCCTTCACCCCGAGATACAAGGGCTGGGGCGGGCGGCGAAAGGCGGCGTTGAGGGCGTGCGCGCCAGAGGCCTGCTTCAGCGCCAGGAACGACACCCAGTCCCGCCGCTTCGACGGCACGTGGTCCAGCGGCAGCTCGGCGAGGGTCTGTCCCAGGCGCCTTAGGTCGGCGAGACCGGGTGTGCGCCCGCGCTCGACCAGTGGGACAAATCGAACCGGCACCCCGCGCAGCCGCCGCACCAGCGCGACCGTCACCCCCACGGCCTCGGCGAGGGCCTCGGTGAGTTTTCCGCCGCCATCCACCACCTTCAGTAGCTCGGGGGTGTCGAGAATGGCCGGCATCATCAGGGGAAAGGTTATTGCGGCTTGGCAGCGGTTCCGGCCGCAGCCCGGGTCGGCGTACACATTATAATGGCCGATGGAATCCGCCGCAGTCGCGGCCATCGCCCACAGCGCCGACGGGTCGAGCAGCCGCAAAAACTTGCGCGCCTCGCCGCGTATCCGCCGATACTCCAGCCCCTTCAGCAGGCGGGATATCTCCCAGTCCTCCCACTTCCGCGACCCTCCGGGGACGACGATCGGCCTGGACATGGCGCCCGAGGCGTGGCGGGCGATCTCCAGAGCCTGGCGCGCGGCCTCGGCCTCGGTCAGCAGCGTCGGGATGCTCAGGCGGGACGGGATCGCTTGGCGCGAACGGCGCAGAGCGTGTCGCATCAGATACTCGGCTTGTTCGGCCGACAGCGGATTGGGTGAGGACTCGCTGACCGCCTCGAGGAGGCCGTCGGCGCGCAGCATGACCAGCGCGACGGTTTCGGCGCGGCGGCCGTCGTGGGACGGCACCTGCAGCCGGGACATGCAGCCGGCCAGCTGGCCGGGCCCGAGGGCGTCGGGGCGGAGCATGCTGACGCCGTTCTTCTCGGCATGGCCGCGGCACTCTTCCCGCACGGCCTCCAGGTGCGGCTTCGGTCCGATCCTGTCCCAGGGGCGCTCCTTCGACCGCCAGCGGGCGATCGCCGACATCGCCGCAAGCGCTTGGGGCGTGACGGGCCTCTCGGTCCTCATGCCGACCCCACGCTGTCTTCCGGGAGAACCCGCCTCGGACCGGGCCGTAAGAGGCGCGCTTGCCGCCCAGATATCATCCTGACGAAGCCCCCACCTTCAGCCCTTCGAGAGCGCCAGCCCCGGCGGATCGGTGCGGCCTCTCCATCGCGCCGTGTCGAAGGACGAGCACCATGGCACCATCAAACAGCGACCAAGCTTTCTTGTCCAGCCTGAAGAAACTCGGCGGGGACGAGATGTACACCGTCTACGCCGTCGGCGACTCAGAAGAAGTATTCGTCTACGTCGACGGAACGTGGGAGCACCACGCCGTCGATATCGCCGAGGACGGTCAGCAGAGGCTCCGGGTCGAGGACGGCAAGTCCGTCCGCTCCCTGATCCGGTTTCTGAAGAAAATCGCCAGTAATACCTGACAGCTGGCGAGCCGCCAAACATCCAGAGACGGCCGATCGCCCCGTTATCTTCCCAACACTCGACGACCAACAGCTTTCACCCGACGCCAGAGGCTCCGGACCCGCCAGTCCGGGGCCTTTCACGTTTTTACCATGGAGCACCCAATGGAACCCACCAGACCAGAACTGCTTCCCTTGACGTCGGGGGCGCCTTGCTCGCGCGCCTCGACGCCCGGGCAGGCACCGTTGCGGGCGAGGCCGTTTCCCAGACGACCACAGCCTTCGCCGTCGCCAAGGGGCTGAACGCGGCCCTGTCTGTGGCGGCCTCGACCACGGTCGGCGTCGCCGCTGTCGTCGAGGGCTCTGTCGGCGTCGGCCAGGCCCTCGCGCCTTTGGGCCCCGAACCGTCCTGCCATCTTCCAACGCGGACTCGTTTTCATGGCCGCAGCCGGGGCGCCGTCTGGGGCGCAGCTTCGGGGGCGCGGGGGCGTCGGTCGGCCGACGGAGCGTCCGACCGGCGGCCGCAGGAAGCCATGGTTCTCATGGTGTGGTCCCCCGAAACCGTCCTGCCATCTTCCGACGCGGTTAGCGCGGGAATATGCTGGAATCTGCGGGCAAACGTGGGCATAATGCGAACCGCGACGCAGGGCACCCCCGGCGCCTTGCCCCAACTCGTTGGCGGAAAAGGCCTCGGCGCTGCTGGGAAGTTGCACAAAAGGGGCTGCCTTAGCTCAGTCGGTAGAGCAACTGATTCGTAATCAGTAGGTCCGCGGTTCGAGTCCGCGAGGCAGCACCAGTTTTTTCCAAAGGGTCGGCGGAAAATAGGGCAGCTTAACCGCCTTGTTTTTGTCTGGGGTAACGAACTGAGCAGGGCAGCGCCCCGGCAGTGGGCGGCATCGTGTTCACGCCCAGCGCCAGCCCCCTTCAAGTCCGCGCCGAACCGTTGCCCCGGCACGGGCGAAGCCATCAACCGGAAGTTCGTCAGGGCCAGACGCGGGCTTTGGTTCGGCAACGCCATCGCCGACCGGTCTGGGCTTTCAGGAACGTCGACCAATCACACAATCGGCCAACATCCCGTGCCAAAGTGACTCACCACCAGCATCGCTGCCAGAATCAGGGCAAACCCAATCGGCCCGGCTTGAAGTGCTTTAGGGTGCTCGATGCCATAATGTGCCATGGTGTCCTCCAGGATCAGAGGTGTGTTCATCCTCGCGCGGGGTGTCCCGCTACAGGTATAAGATAGGCGCGGCTCGGGGGCTGTCAACGCAGCGGCCCGAGCGCTCGGCGATCAGTGCCAGCACCACAAAAACACCCGCTGGCGAGCCATTCCGCCGCCCATGCCACCAAGCGCAGAACTCGCCAGCGGCCAGACTTTCGGCCCTGGCGTTGATCCTGTATCGATTCGAGCTTTTGCCGTTGCTGCGCTCGCTGGGACCACGTCAGATGGCATGTAGCGCTATTGTGTCAATGGGAGTGGGGTCCCGCTGATGTGAGGTCTCATCAGCGGGAACCGGTCGGTTTAGTAGCCCATTCCGCCCATGCCGCCCATGCCGCCGCCCGGCATAGCCGGAGCGCCCTTCTCGGAGATTTCGCAGACCATCGCCTCGGTGGTGATCACGAGGCTGGCGACCGACGCCGCCCCTTGGATGGCCGTCCTGACGACCTTCACCGGATCGATGATGCCCGCCTTGAACATGTCGCCGTACTGGCTGGTCTGGGCGTCGAAACCGAAGCTGGAATCGGCCTGATCACACAGCTTGCCGACCACGATCGAGGCGTCGACGCCGGCATTGGCGGCGATCTGCCGGATCGGGGCCTGAAGGGCGCGGCGGATGATGTCGATCCCGACGCGCTGGTCCTCGTTAGCGGGCTTGAGGGCGTCGAGCGCGCGCGCGGCGTAGAGCAACGGCACGCCACCGCCGGGAACGATCCCCTCCTCGACCGCGGCGCGAGTGGCATGGGTGGCGTCGGTCACGCGATCCTTGCGCTCCTTGACCTCGACCTCGGTGGCACCGCCGACCCGGATCACCGCGACACCGCCGGCCAGCTTGGCCAGCCGCTCCTGAAGCTTCTCCCGGTCGTAATCGGAGGTGGTGTCCTCGATCTGCTGGCGAATCTGCGCGCAGCGGGCGGCAATCGCCGACTTGGAGCCCTCGCCGTCGATGATGGTCGTGTCGTCCTTGGTGATGAGCACCTTCTTGGCCCGGCCGAGCATCGCCAGCGTGACGTTTTCGAGCTTGATGCCCATGTCCTCGGAGACCAACTGGCCGCCGGTCATGATGGCGATGTCTTCCAGCATCGCCTTGCGGCGGTCGCCGAAGCCCGGCGCCTTGACCGCCGCGATCTTCAGACCACCGCGCAGCTTGTTGACGACCAGGGTCGCGAGAGCCTCGCCCTCGACGTCCTCGGAGATGATCAGCAGAGGCCGGCTCGTCTGCACCACGGACTCCAGCAGCGGCACCAGCGGCTGAAGCGCCGACAGCTTCTTCTCGACCAGCAGAATGAACGGGCTCTCGAGATCGGCTGTCATCTTCTCGGCGTTGGTGACGAAGTACGGCGAGAGGTAGCCGCGATCGAACTGCATGCCCTCGACGATGTCGAGTTCGGTCTCCAGGCTCTTGGACTCCTCGACGGTGATGACCCCCTCGTTCCCGACCTTCTCCATCGCCTGGGCGATCTTGGCGCCGATCTCGGCGTCGCCGTTGGCGGAGATGGTGCCGACTTGGGCGATCTCGGCGTTGGTCGCGACCTTGCGGGAGCGGGACCTGACGTCGGCGACCACCGCCTCCACGGCCATGTCGATGCCGCGCTTGAGGTCCATCGGGTTGAGGCCGGCGGCGACCGCACGAACGCCCTCGCGGATGATCGCCTGGGCGAGAACGGTCGCGGTGGTCGTGCCGTCGCCGGCGGCGTCGCTGGCCTTGCTAGCGACTTCACGCACGAGCTGGGCGCCCATGTTCTCGAACTTGTCGGACAGCGAGATGTCCTTGGCGACGGTCACGCCGTCCTTGGTGATGCGCGGCGCGCCGAACGACTTGTCGAGGACGACGTTCCGGCCCTTGGGGCCGAGCGTCACCTTCACGGCGTCGGCCAGAGTGTCGACGCCTCTCAGCATCAGGGTGCGGGCGTCAACGCCGAACTTTACTTCCTTGGCAGCCATATCTCGTACCTTCTCAAAATCAGCATGAATGGTCGGGCGACCGGGACCTGCGTCTCCCGGAGACTACGTCTCGATAATGCCCATGACGTCGGATTCCTTCATGACCAGGAACTCTTCGCCATCGATCTTGACCTCGGTCCCCGACCACTTGCCGAAAAGAATGCGGTCGCCGGCCTTGACGTCGAGGGCGATGACCTTGCCGCTCTCGTCCCGGGCGCCGGGGCCGACGGCGATGATCTCGCCCTCCTGGGGCTTCTCCTTGGCCGTGTCGGGGATCAGGATTCCCCCCTTGGTCTTCTGCTCGGATTCCAGGCGCCTGACCACAACGCGATCGTGCAGGGGACGGAACTTCATCAAAAATGCCTCCAGTTAAAGTCACGGGACTGCCGCCCGGCGGCATTAGCAGTCTCCCATGTCGAGTGCTAACAGGTGGTGTCTCGGCGCCGGGATACAAGGGGGGCGTGACATTCTACACTCAGCGGGCAAGACTCAGCCGGATGGAACAGCGGGGATGGATGGACCGGTGTCACGGCATCGCCTCCATCAGGGCGGTCTCGATGGGCATTTCCATGCCAAGCGGCACGGTCACGGCGAATACGGCTCCGGAGCGGTCGCGGCGGTTGGCGGCGACGATGGTCCCGCCCATCGCCTCGATGAAGCCCCGGCAGATGGCGAGGCCCAGACCGGTGCCGGCGCGCTGCCGGTCGGTGGCATGGACGCGATAGAACTTATCGAAGACCAGTTGAAGCCGGTCGGCGGGAATCCCCGGCCCTTCATCGGCGACGGTGAGCAGAATGCCGTCCGCTCCCCGCAGGCCGCGCAGGGTGATCGTGGACCCGGGCGGAGCGTATTTGGCGGCGTTGTCGAGCAGATTGGCCACCACCTGTTCGAGCAGCATGAAATCCCCCCGGACCATCGGCAGGTCGGCGGGCATGTCGACGTCGACCCGATGCTCGACCAGCGTCCGCGCCATCCGGTTCAGCGCCGTGCCGACGGCATCGGCGAGATCGACGATTTCCCGCTTGGGCGTCAGCGCCCCGGACTCGATCCGCGTCATGTCGAGCAGGTTGTTGACGAAGCGGTTCATCCGCTCCGCCTCGTCGCGGATGGTCGAGACCAGACCGGCGCGGCTGGCGGCGTCGAAAGCCTCGGCCTGCCCTTGCAGGCTGGTCGCCGCTCCCAGGATCGACGACAACGGCGTGCGCAGATCGTGCGACAAGCTGGAGAGCAGCGCGGAACGCAGCTTTTCGGTTTCGGCGAGGATGCGGGCGCGATCGATGTCGGCCACCAGCACAATTCGCTCGATGGCGACCGCCGCTTGGTCGGCCAAGGCGCCGGCCAGCCTGCGCTCCTGGCTGGTCGGCAGGGGATCGGCGCGATCGACGGCGATGCCGAGCACCGCCACCGGTCCGCGCTCGGTGCGCATGGGCAGAAACAGCCAGCGGGCGCCGGGCAGGGTTTCCGCGCCGCGACCGGTTGGCCGGTCGTGCTCCCAGGTCCATTGCGCCGCCGCGAGATCATCCTCGCTGATGTTGTCTTCGGGGGGATAGCCGCACCGGACCGCCAGCATGTCCCCGGCCGGCATCAGGATAACCACCCGCAAGCCGAGCATCGCCGCCACCTGATGCGCGGTCGCCCACAGCAGGCCGTCCAGATCGCCGATCCCCGCCAACTTGCTGCTGAACCCTTGAAGGTCGGCCATGGTTCGGGCATGGCGACGGGCGGCGTCGAGGCGATCACGGCTGACCGCGGCGAGATGGCTGGTCAGCGCCGCCACCAAGCCAAACACCGCCAAGGCCAGCATGTTGGCGGGATCGGCGACGGTGAAGGTATAAAGCGGCGGCAGGAAGAAGAAGTTGTAGGCGGCGACGCTCAGCAGGCAAGCGTAGAGCGACGGCCATAGGCCGTAAAGGGTGGCACTGCCCAGCACCGCCGGCAGGAAGGCCAGCGAGACATTGGGCACGTCCATCAGGCTGTCGATGGCGAGGCCCGCGCCCAGGGCCATCGCCACCATCAGGGTGCTGAAGAGGTAGGGCCGGTTATTGCGCAGCGAGATCATCCAGAGCCAGATTGAGGAGCAGCACGTTGACGGCCGGTTCACCGATCAGCCCGGCCAGCCGGCCTTTGGTGTGAGTGGAGACCAGAGCCCGCAGCCGATCCTCCGGAATATGGCGCGCCTTGGCCACCCGTGCCACCTGATAGTCGGCGGCGGCCGGGCTGATGTCGGGATCGAGGCCGCTGGCCGAACTTGTGACCAGATCCGCCGGCACCGGACCAGAGTGCTCTTTTTGCAAAGCCGCGACGTCGGCCTTGACCCGGTCGGCCAGCGCCTGACTGGTCGGGCCGAGGTTGGAGCCGCCGGAGTTGGCGGCGTTGTAGGGCGCCGGCACGGTCTTGGTGGCGTCGGCGGGATCGGTGTCGGTGGTCGCCGAGGGCCGGCCGTGGAAGTATTTGTCGGCGGTAAAGGGCTGGCCGATCAGGGCCGAGCCGAGCACGGTGCCGTTCTTGACGATCAGGCTGCCGCCGGCCTGAGCCGGAAACAGCGCCCGGGCGAGGCCGGTGATGCCCAGCGGATAGGCCAGACCGCAGAGCACGGTGAAGGCCAGGGTCAGGACGATGGCGGGGCGGAGATGTTTTAGCATGGGGTGTACTCCTTCGCGATCCGCTCAGGCCAAGCCAAGCGCGGTGACGAGAAGATCGATCGCCTTGATGCCCAGAAACGGCACCACCACGCCGCCGATGCCGTAGACCAGCAGATTGCGGGTCAGCAGTTGGGCGGCGGGACGGGCGCGGTAGGCGACGCCCTTGAGCGCCAGCGGGATCAGGAAGACGATGATCAGGGCATTGAAGATGATCGCCGAGAGGATGGCGCTTTGCGGGCTGGCCAGCCCCATGACATTCAGCACGCCGAGGGCCGGATAGACCGCCGCGAACATCGCCGGGATGATCGCGAAATACTTCGCGACGTCGTTGGCGATCGAGAAGGTGGTCAGGGCGCCCCGGGTCATCAGCAATTGTTTGCCGATGGCCACGATCTCGATCAGCTTGGTCGGGTTGCTGTCGAGATCGACCATGTTGCCCGCTTCCCGCGCCGCCACCGTGCCCGAATTCATGGCCACCCCGACGTCGGCTTGCGCCAGGGCCGGCGCGTCGTTGGTGCCGTCGCCGCACATGGCCACCAGCTTGCCGCCCGCCTGTTCCTGGCGGATCAGCCTGAGCTTGTCCTCGGGAGTGGCCTGGGCCAGGAAGTCATCGACCCCGGCTTCGGCGGCGATGGCGGCGGCGGTCAGCGGGTTGTCGCCGGTGATCATCACCGTCCGGATGCCCATTTGGCGCAGTTCGGCGAAGCGCTCGCGGATGCCGCCCTTGACCACGTCTTTCAGGTGGATGACGCCGAGCAGCTTGCCGTTCTTGGCCACCGCGAGCGGCGTGCCCCCGGACCCGGCGATACTCTCGACCGCCTGATCCAACTCGCGCGAGCGGGCGGCGAGACCGGCCCCCCTCTGGCGTCCGACATACTCGACGACACTCTCCACCGCGCCCTTGCGGATTTCACCGTCGGGCAGATCGACGCCGCTCATCCGGGTCTGGGCGGTGAAGGGCACGGCGTGGGCGGTCTCGAAGGCCGGGTGAATCTCGCGCATGCCGTATTTCTCGCGTCCGAGGGCGACGATCGAGCGACCTTCCGGGGTCTCGTCGGCCAGCGAAGCCAGATAGGCGGCTTCGGCCAGATCGTGCTCGCTGGTGCCGTCGACCGGAATGAAACCGGTGGCGACGCGATTGCCCAAGGTGATGGTGCCGGTCTTGTCGAGCAGCAGAGTATCGACGTCGCCCGCCGCCTCCACCGCCCGGCCCGACATGGCCAGGACGTTGAAGCGCACCAACCGGTCCATGCCGGCGATGCCGATCGCGGAGAGCAGCGCGCCGATGGTGGTCGGGATCAGAGTGACGAACAGCGCCACCAAGACCACCACCGGCACGGCGCCACCGGCATAGGCGATGAAACCGGGAATGCTGACCGTGGCCATGATGAAGATCAGGGACATGCCGGCGAGCAGGATGTTGAGGGCGATCTCGTTGGGCGTCTTCTGGCGTTCGGCGCCCTCGATCAGCGCGATCATGCGGTCGAGAAAGCTGGAGCCGCGCCCGGCGGTGACCCGGACCTTGATCCAGTCCGACAGCACCAGGGTGCCGCCGGTCACCGCCGAACGGTCGCCGCCGCTCTCGCGGATCACCGGCGCGGACTCGCCGGTGATCGCGCTTTCATTGACCGAGGCGATGCCCTCGACCACCTCGCCATCCCCGGGAATGGTGTCGCCGGCTTCGACCAGCACGACATCGTCGACCTGAAGCTCGAGAGCGCTGACCTCCTCGTAGCGCCGGCCCTTGGGGTCGGTCAGCCGCTTGGCCGTGGTCTCGGTGCGCGAACGGCGGAGGTAAGCGGCCTGGGCCTTGCCCCTGCCCTCGGCCACCGCTTCGGCAAAGGTCGCGAACAGCACGGTGACCCACAGCCACAGTCCGATCTGGCCGGTAAACAGCAGGTTGCCGGCGTGGGCGAAAACGTCGCGCACGAACAGCGCGCTGACCAGCACCGCCACCACCGCCACGGCGAACATCACCGGATTGCGGATCAAGTGGCTTGGGGCGAGCTTGCGAAAAGCCTCGGGAATCGCCGGCCCGAGAATCGCCGGATTGAACATTGAAGCGGGCATCGAGGTGGGAGCGTGATGGGAGGTCATGACATCACCGATCAATAGAGGGCGCCGGTCTGCATCAGCAGATGCTCGACCACGGGGCCGACCGAGAGCGCGGGGAAATAGGTGAGACCGCCGACGATCAGGATGGTGCCGATCAACAGCAGCACGAACAGCGGCCCGGTGGTCGGAAAGGTGCCGAGCGAGGGCGGCAGCCGCTTCTTGGCGGCCAGCGAGCCCGCCACCGCCATCATCGGCACGATCATCGCGAAACGGCCGATGAACATGGTCACGGCGCCGGTCAGGTTGTACCAAAGACTATTGCCGCTCAGGCCGGCGAAGGCGCTGCCGTTGTTGGCCGACATCGAGGTGTAGGCGTAGAATATCTCGGAAAAGCCGTGGGGGCCGGCGTTGGCCACCCCTGCCACTCCGGCCGGAATCGCCACCGCGATCGCGGTGAAGCCGAGAGTGACCAGCGGCAGGCACAGCAGCGCCAGCATGGTCATCTTGACTTCTTTGGCCTCCAGCTTCTTGCCGACATATTCCGGCGTCCGCCCGACCATCAGGCCGGCGACGAACATGGCGACGATCACGAACAGCAGCATGCCATAGAGCCCGGCGCCGACGCCGCCGAAGATGATCTCGCCCAGCAGCATGTTGACCATCGGCACCAGACCGCCGAGCGGGGTCAGGCTGTCATGCATGGCGTTGACGGCACCGCACGAGGCATCGGTGGTGACGGTGGCGAACAGGGCGGAATTGGCGATGCCGAAGCGCACCTCCTTGCCCTCCATATTGCCACCGGCCGGATCGAGCCCGAGCGCGCTCAGCGCCGGCGTGCCCGCCGCCTCGGCCCAATAGCAGACCGCGGTTCCGGCCAGGAATAGCAGGCCCATGGCGGCGAAGATCGCCCAGCCCTGGCGCTCGTCGCCAACCATGCGGCCGAACAGGTTGGTCAGGCCGGCCCCGAGCAGGAAGATCAGCACCATTTGCACCAGATTGCTGAGCGCGGTCGGGTTTTCGAACGGGTGGGCCGAGTTGGCGTTGAAGAAGCCGCCGCCATTGGTGCCCAGCATCTTGATCGCCAGTTGCGAGGCCACCGGCCCCTGGGCGATCACCTGCCTGGCGCCTTCCAGCGTCGTCGCTTCGGTGTAGGCGCCGAGAGTCTGGGGCACGCCCTGCCAGACGAACAGCAGCGCACAGAGGATGCTGACCGGCAGCAGCAGGTAGAGAGTGCAGCGCACCAGATCGACCCAGAAATTGCCGACCGTCTTGCTGCTCCGGCGCGCGAAGCCGCGCACCAGCGCCACCGCCAGCGCGATGCCGGTGGCCGCCGAGGCGAAGTTGTGCACGGTCAGCCCGGCCATCTGGGTGAAATCGGAGAGCGTGCTTTCGCCGCCGTAATTCTGCCAGTTGGTGTTGGTGGTGAAGCTGATCGCGGTGTTGAGGGCCAGATCCGGCGCCATCGCCGTCATGCCCTGGGGGTTGAAGGGCAGCAGGCCCTGAAGGCGCAACAGCGCATAGAGGCTGGCGAAACAGGCGAGATTGAACACCAGCATGGCGATGGTGTAGGTCAGCCAATGCTGCTCGGCCCGCTCGTCGACGCCGGCCAGCCGATAGAAACCGAGCTCCAGCGGACGCAAGACCGGCGACATGAAGGTGCGCCCGCCCGAGAACAGGTGGGTCATGAAACCGCCCACCGGCCGGGTCAGCAGCACCACGATCACGCTGAACAGCGCGATCTGGAACCATCCATTGAGGGTCATCAGAATTTCTCCGGCCGGACCAGGGCGTAGACGAGGTAGCCGAACAGCAGCGCCGCCACCAGACTACCGAGGATGAGATCGAGACTCATGGCGCCCTCACAATCGGTCGCAGACCGCGGTGTAGACGATCATCAGGCCAAACAGCCCGATCCCTCCGACCACCAGGACAAGGTCAAACATGGGATGCTCCAAGGTTGCTGGCGGCTGGCAGGCAAAGACCACCGCCCGACCCGGATTGGAGCACCTCCGCCCATTAAAATTCGAGAGCAAGACCAGGGGGATGGCATTAAAAAAATATAAAAGCCGGCGCCGCCGGGACCTCCGAACCGGACCTCGGAACCGGACACCGGCCGGGACCCGGCTTCTCCGGTGCGGCGCGGGCCGCCGGATAATCCGGAGTGCGGGATCGTTCTTTATACGTAAGAGGCGTTGACGTGGCTCACGGCCGGGAGCACCCTCCCTACCGGGCGGTTGAAGTTGTCTTTCGGTTATATCGGCGTGGTGGCGTGGTGGCTGGAGCATCTCAGGGCAAGGGATTGTGCTGTTGCTGGTGGATGAGGTTTGCCATCGTTGCCGGCGCGCTGTCCGCCACACTCGGAACGCTGGTTCTGGCGGGCTGGCTGCTTGAGGTACCGGCGCTGGTGAGGGTTCTGCCCGGCTTTATCGCCATGCAGCCCAACACCGCGATCAGCTTCATCGCCTGCGGCTTGGCATTGGTCACGGCCCTGCTCGACTGGCGGGCGGGTGGGTTGGTGGCGCTGGTGGCCGGCGGCTTCGGGTTCGCCACCCTGGCCCAGGCGATCCTCGGCCGCGATATCGGCGTCGACCGCCTGATCATCGAGCCCTTCATGGTCGAAGCGACCAGCTTTCCCGGCCGCATGGCGCCCAACACCGCCTTGAGTTTTGTGCTGATGTGTCTGGCGCTGGTGTCGGATACCAGCCTGATCCACCGCAAACACACGCCGGCCGTGATCGGCGCGCTGGGCGCGACGGCCGCCGGTTTGGGCATCGCCGCGCTGGCCGGATACTTCATGTTTCTCGGCCCGGACAGCGGCTGGCGGGGCGCGGTGCGCATGGCCCCCAACACGGCGGCCGGAATCATCATTCTCGGCGCCGGCATTCTCTGTCTTGGCCGGCTGCGCGACCGGTCGGTGGAGTGCGACACCCTTCCCCAGTGGATGCCGGCGATGGTCGGTGTCGGCACCATGACGGTCACGATCATCATCTGGCAATTGCTCGACTATCAGGACTCGCTGCTGAGAGGGCTGGGTCATCACGACACCTTCGCCAGCTTCTCCGATGAAATCACCCTGGCTTACGGCTCGATGCTGTCGCTGGCGCTGTTCCTGATTTTGCGCGACAGCCGCCGGCGGGTCGCGGTCGAGGCCGCTTTGGTTCTGGCCCTGGCCAAAGCCTCCGCCGCCTATCAGGCCCAGACCGAAGCGACGGAAGCCCTGCGCAAGAGCGAGGATCGCTACCGGGGACTGATCGAAACCCAGGTCGATATGGTGCTGCGCCTCGGTCTTGACGGGACTTTCACCTATGGCAACGAGACCACGAGCCGGGTTTTCGGCATCGCGCGCGAGGCGCTGAGCGGCCGGAGCTGGCGCGATTTCGTCAACCCCGAGGATCAGGCCGAGACCGCGACGCAAATCGCCGCCAGCCTCTCGCGTCCCTATCCCCGCGTCCAGGTCGAGAACCGGATCCGCACGGTGAGTGGCGAGCGGTGGTACGCCTGGGAAGGCGCGGCGGTGACCAATGACGACGGCACCAGACTGGAAGTTCAGGCCGTCGGCCGGGACATCACCCAGCAAAGGCACGACGAGCAGCGGATTCTGGAACTTCTCGACTTCAATAACAAAGTCATTACCGAATGTCCGGTCGGAGTTCTCGTCTTCCGCGCCTCCGGTTCGTGCGTTCTGGCCAATGATGCCGCGTCGATCATGGTCGGGGGCACGGTCGAGGCCCTGCTCGCCCAGAATTTCTTCAATCTGGACTCCTGGAAAAAGGCCGGACTGCTCGACGCCGCGCTGGAAGCGCTTGAGGGAAAAGCCGTCGCCCACCGGAATGTATATTTCGTCACGAGCTTCGGACGGACATTCTGGGCCGATTATTATTTTGTCCCGCTGACACGATCCGGCGAACCCCACCTGCTTCTGATCATCAACGACGTCACGGCGTGGCGCAAAGCCGAAGACTCGCTGATCGCGGCCAAGCAGCGGGCCGAGGCCGCCGACCGCGCCAAGAGTGAATTCCTGGCCAATATGAGCCACGAGATCCGGACGCCGATGAACGCGATCATCGGGCTCTCTCAACTGGTTCTGCAAACGGATTTGACCGAGCACCAGAGGAACTATGTCGAGAAGGTCCTGGTCTCCGGGCGTTCGCTCTTAGGCATCCTGAACGATATTCTTGATTTCTCCAAGGTCGAGGCCGGACGGCTGGAGCTTGAAAGCCGCGAGCTGAACATTGACACCCTGACCATCGATCTGGCCACCGTCACCTCGATCAATGCCCGGGAGAAGAATATCGAGGTGCTGTTTTCCGTGGCCCCCGATGTGCCGCGCCGGGTCATCGGCGATGCCCTGCGCTTGCAGCAGGTGTTGATCAATCTGCTCGGCAACGCGATCAAATTCACCCAGACCGGTGAAGTCGTGCTGTCGATCCGCTGCTGCGAACAGACTTCGGAGCGCATCGTTCTCGAGTTCTCGGTGCGCGACACCGGTATCGGCATTCCGCCCGAGCAGCTCGGCCGGCTGTTCAAGCCCTTCAGTCAGGGCGACACCACCACCACCCGCCGCTTCGGCGGTACCGGGCTGGGTCTGGTGATCAGCAACCGGCTGGTGGCGATGATGGGCGGGGAGATCGGCGTCAGCAGCATTCCCGGCAGCGGCAGCACCTTCCGTTTCACCGCCGTTTTCGGCGTTTCCAGCGCTCCGATTTGCCGGCCCGAGCCGCTCCAGCCGGCGATCGCGGAGCTTTCGGTGCTGGTGGTCGACGACAACCCGACGGCGCGGACGATTCTCTCCGAAACCGCCAGTTCGATCGGCTGGAAGGGCGTGGCGGTCGCCTCGGGAAACGAGGCGGTCAGCCTGTTCGCGGAGGCCGAGGAGATATCTCCGGCCGAGATCGTGCTCATGGACTGGCACATGCCCGACATGGACGGTCTGGAGGCCTGCCGCAAAATCCGCGAAACCAGCTCCCACCGGCCGCCGATGATCATCATGGTCAGCGCCTATGGCCGCGACATCATGGTCCGGCGCTCGCGGGAACTGGGGATCGAGCCCGACGCCTATCTCGAAAAGCCGGTGACCGCCTCGAGCCTGCTCGACACCGTGACCACGGTCTACGCCACCAGATCCGGCACCATCGGGGAGGCTGAACCACCGCCATTTGCGCCCCCCGCCCTGTCGGCGCACCGTCTGTCGGGCATCCGGGTACTGCTGGCCGAGGATAACGTCATCAACCAGATGGTCGCCGGCAACATCCTCACCAACCTTGGCGCCAGTGTCGAGATCGCGAACAACGGCCGGGAAGCGGTCCGCTGCTTCGAATCCCCCGACGTCACCTTCGATATCATCTTGATGGATATCCAGATGCCCGAAATGGACGGCCACGAGGCGACGCGGCTGATTCGCCGCACCCCGCGCGGCCGGAGCATCCCGATCATCGCCATCACCGCCGACGCCATGGAGTCCGACCGCGACAAGTGCCTCACGGCCGGCATGAACGACTACATCGCCAAGCCCTTTGAACTCCGGCAGGTCAGCGAGGTGGTGGCGCGCTGGGTCGGGCGGGAGCCGATCGCGCCCGCCCCGCCCGCCCCGCCCGACCAATAATTCTTCACCGCATCCGCTTGCGGTGAGGTAGACTTGCTGGCTTGGTTTCCGGTTTAGCCGTTGGCACGCCCTCGCGGTTTGCGTCAAAAACGGGCTGAAAACATGACAGGAATACTGCAAAAATTTCTCCGGATGCTGTTCCGCCCCGGCCGGGCCTCCCCGAGCGAGGCGCGCGACGACTATGCGGAGTATGATAAATTTTTAAGTATCCGCGACGAGAAGGCCGAAACACAACCAATTTCATTAATAAAAATCTCAAAATTCAACGATATCGCTTATACAGATACCGGAACGATTCAAGAGATACTAAGGGCAACCGACCTTGATATCCTGAGGCAAGCCCTGTACGGCGCGCAAGACTCGACCAGGAGAGCGCTCTTATCCTGCATGGCACGGAGGTCTGGCCGCTTGCTTTGGGAGGAACTCGAGACCATGTCTCCCATAGCAGAGAGCGCCATCGTCGAGGCGGAAAACAGGATCATGACCATTGTCGCCGAACGTATCGCCGCAAAAGAGCAGGATCGCGGAAAGACTGACCAGGACCAGGGCCGGAAACCGCCAGCTTAGGCCCGGCGCATGGTCTTTGCCGACACGGCGCGGCGAACTGTCGCAGCGGTGCGGAAAGCAATAATACACCAAAGCCGATGGAAACTGGGTGCTTAAGTTCGTGAGGAGCCGGCCATGAGCGATCTTGCCGTAAGCGACCTTAAATGCGACGGATGGCGGTCCCGGTTTGCGGCGCTGGTGGCGTCCCGCGAAGACTGGCTCATGGGCCGTGTGCTGGACTACGCCAAGCTCCAGGGATACGTGAAATACACCTCGACTTTATTCGAGGCGTGGCGGGCTTCGGTCCAGGGCCTGTCGACGCCGCTGATCGAGGCACTGGCGCGCGACGGCGACGATCTTGAACTGGGGCCGGACATCGACTTCAGCGCCGATCCGGGGGCGACGTTCGGGGTGCTGGAGGCCCAGCGTCACCGGACGCGCGGGATCAGCCTCGCGCTGTTTCTCGGCCTCACCAAGTATTACGGCGACACCTACCTCGATCTCGCGGAGCAGTTCGAGGGCAGCGCCGAGGAGCGGGGCCGTGTCCGGCGTTTCGTGCGTCGCTTCTTCGACCGCGTTGAACTGGGCTTCTGCAGCGAATGGTCCGGCCTCACGGAGACCGTTCAGATGCAGGATATGGCCGACGCGAACCGCCGCCTGACCAACGAGAAGAACCGGCTGCTCACCATCCTCGAAAGCCTCAACGACCCGGTGATCTTCTTCGAACAGGACCATCAGATCGGCCTGATCAACAACGCCGCCGCCCGGATTTTCACCGGCCGCGAGACTCCCGGCGCCGAATACTACGCCTATTGCGACACGGCCACGGACGGCCCCGGCCGGCCGGTACTCGAGTGCTTCGACGATGCCTTTCACCGGCGCTTCTCCGCCTCGAAAGAAGAGGTCCAAAGCGAGGAGATGCTCGAGACCGTCCACGGCCCGGCCTGGTTCGACATCAAGTCCCGGCCGATGCTCGACATCAGCGGCAAGTTTTCCGGCCACGTGGTGATCTTCACCGACATCTCGGATCGCAAGCGCTCGGAGACGACCTTGCGCACCCTGTTCCGGGCCATCGAGTCGTGCCACAACGGCATCGTCATCACCGACGAGACCCAACCCAACCACCGGGTGGTCTATGTGAACCCGGGCTTCGAGGCGATCACCGGTTACACGGTGGCGGAAACCGCCGGACGCTCCTGCGGCTTCCTGCACGGCACCGACACCGATCAGCCGGGGCTGAAACAGCTGAGGGCCGCCCTCGGCACTCATCAGCCGACCGGGGTCATCCTGCGCAACTACCGCAAGTCCGGGGATATGTTCTGGAATCACCTTCAGATCGCCCCGGTTTCCGATGCCACCGGCGCCATCACCCACACCATCGGCGTCATTTCCGACATCAGCGAGCGGATGCAGGCCGACCGGCTGCGCACCCTCGGCACCATTGCCGCCGGCATCGCCCACGAACTCAACAATCCGCTGATGGGGGTGGAGAATTATGTCCGCTACGCCCTCGACCGCACCGAGCCCGGCAAACCCCGCCAGTGCCTGGAGAAGGCCGACCGGCAGTTGCAGCGGATGGCCACCATTCTCGGCGGCATGACGTCGTTCGTGCGCGCGGGAGGCGGCTCCGCCGGGCTGGTGGCGATGCCCCCGGTGATCGAACATTCTCTCGATCTCCTGCACAGCGACTTCGAGAAGCGGGGCATCAGGGTCACCGTGACGGTTGAGGATGCCCTGCCGCTGGTGATCGCCGATGCCCAGGGGTTGCAACAGGTGCTGGTCAATCTCCTGGTCAACGCGCGGGACGCGCTGGAAGGGAGCACCGACAAACACATCCGCATCTCGGCGCGCAGCCGGCGCGACGGCGTGAGTCTCGAAGTCGCCGACAACGGCTCGGGCATTTCCCCGGAGGCCGCCGGACGGATTTTCGAGCCGTTCTTCACGACCAAGGCGGTGGGACACGGCACCGGCCTGGGGCTCGCCATCTGCCAGCAGATCATCGGCGCCGCCGGCGGCACGATCAGCTGCCGCAACGGCCCGAACGGCGGCACCAGTTTCGTGATCGAGGTGCGTACCGGAGACAGTGCGGCGGCGGCTTAGAGCGGGGCGCGAAACCCGCTCAAGGAGAGAAATGACATGGACGTCCGCTCCAACAGCTTCTTCGAACTGGCAAAGAGCATGCTGGATACCTACATCGGCGCCGTCAGCGATGTTCTGGCCCGCAAGGGTCAGCTGCTGGAGCCCGACCACCAGCATATCTGCGAGGTCATGAACTCGTATCTGCCCCAGATGGAGCGGGTGTTTCGCAATCTGTGCACCACCTGCCCGGTTCACGTCGACTATAGCGAGCGCGTCGCCGAAATGCGGGACCCGACCCCCGATCAGGCCGTCTCCCACCTCAAGGACATTACCGGCTTCGTCCACGCCCTTTCGGGGAAAAACGGGCCGGTGGGCACGGTCTTCGTGCTGTCGCTGTCGGAGTTGTCGGCGGGGTATGGCGGCCTTAAGCGCAGCGCGCGCCGGGCGAGCGAAGACTGGGTCCAGGCCAGGATTGCCGCCTGCCGCCATCCCCGGGACGCCTTCGTCCATCTCGGCTCCGGCGTTTTCCTGTTCCACATGGCCGACCTCAACGACCCGCCGCTGGCTGTGCGCAAGGAGATGATCCTGAAGCCGGTGATGGAGTTTCTGGCCAGCGGCCCGCCGCTTCCGGCCAATGGCGGCATGCCCCCGGCTCCCCCGGTCCCGCCGCCGCCGGTGCCGCGCGTGCTCGAGACCGATATCGAGAACCGGATGGCCGGGCATTTCGAGAAGTTGCTGGCCCGCCTGGATGAGCCCAGGCCTCCGCTCTGACCCGCCAGCTTTCTGGAATGGAATTCCGGCAGCAACTACTTTAGGGTGGATTCTCAGAAAATACGGGTATCAGCGATCTTGAACGGACGGGGGCATACCCCCTAATAAAGAGACGGAAACGGGGCCTCCCCATGATCACACCCCCCTCCAATTCCGGCCGGAATATCCTCGTTATCGACGATGACGAGGGGGTTCGCGATGCCTTTGAACTCGCCCTGGATGGCCAGGATTGCGAGGTCGAAACCGCCGAGGAGGGCGAAGCCGGTCTTAGGAAGTTCGCGACTCACCGGCCCGACATGGTTTTTCTCGACCTCAGAATGCCCGGCATCGACGGCTTCGAAACGCTACGGCGCCTGAGGCGGATGGACGACACCATCCCGGTGTTCATCGTCACCGCCTACCATCCCGAATACCTCGACGCCCTGGAGACCCTGTCCGCCTCCAGCCTGTCCTTCGAATTGATCAGCAAGCCGATGAGCGCCGACCACATCCGCTCAGTGGTTGGACGCACCCTCGGGACCAGCACCAAATCCCCGTGACCGCCACCTGATCATCGGGGCATGGTATCAGCCGGGATCGAACTCAGCAGATCGCTCAAGGTGACATCCAAGGCGAGCAGCAAGGTCTGAACCTCGGCCTCTCTCTCCCCTGCGATGGCCGCTTCCAGGGAAGCGGTGAGCGCAACGACATCCCGGGCGGCGAGGTTGGCGGCGACGCCGCGCAAGGTGTGAACGCGCCGGAGGGCGTCGGCCCGTTTCCCGGCCTCGAGATCAGCCAGGATACGCTCGCCGGCATCGCCGAATTGTTCGGCGAGACGGCCGATCAGGACCTCGAACAGCTTGGCGTCACCGTTCAAGCGCCGCGCGGCTTCCACGCGGTCGATGCCGGGAATCTCCGGGAATCCCTGGTCGTCGGCAGCCCGCGGAACGACGGGCGACGGCGCGGCGGTCGCGCATATCCGCGGCACATGGGCGACCAACGCGGCGAACACCTCGTCGATTTCGATCGGCTTGGCGAGATGGGCGACCATGCCGGCCTGTCTTGAACGCTCGCGGTCGCCGGCCATGGCGTTGGCGGTCATCGCGATCACCGGCAACGCGGTCAGCTTCAGCTCCTCACGGATGATCCGGGTGGTTTCGTAGCCATCCATGCCCGGCATCTGCACGTCCATCAGCACGGCGTCGAAAGCGGCGCCATCCTCGCGGAGCAAAGCCACCGCCGCCTCGCCGTCTCCGGCGATCTCGACCGCCGCCCCCGCCCGGGTCAGCAGACTCTGGGCCACGTCCTGGTTGATCTCGTTATCCTCGACCAGCAACAGACGCATCCCCACCAGACGACCGGCCAGCGGCCGTGGCGGCTGATCGGCGACGCCGGCCAAGCGGCCAACACCCCGCCGGTCGACACCGAAACGGGCGGTGAAGCGAAACACACTGCCTTGGCCCGGTTCGCTGGCCACCGAGATCGTGCCGCCCATCAGGGCGACCAGGCGGTTGCTGATCGTCAGCCCCAGACCGGTGCCGCCATAGCGGCGGCTGGTCGAGTTGTCGGCCTGGGAGAACGCCGCGAACAGGCCGTCCAGCTTCTCCGCCGGGATGCCGATGCCGGTATCCCGGACCGAGAATTCCAGCGTCACCCCGTCCTCGTCCGCCGCCACCGTCCGGATGGACAAGACCATGTTGCCCCGCTCGGTGAACTTCACGGCATTGCCCGCGAGGTTCAACAGCACCTGTTGCACGCGCAACTGATCCCCGACCAGCGACGAGGGCACGTCGGGCGCCACCGAGAACACGGTCTCGATGCCCTTCTCCTGAGCGTTGGTCGAAACCACCGCGGAAACGTTGCGCAGCATCTCCTGGAGTGAGAAGGGAGCGTGCTCCAGTTCCAGCCGGCCGGCCTCGATCTTGGAGAAGTCGAGAATATCGTTGAGAATGCCGAGCAGAGACTGGGCCGAGCGCCTGACCTTGATCACATAGTCCCGTTCGCGATCTTCGAGCGGCGCATCCTCCAGCAGCCGCGACAATCCCATGATGGCATTCATGGGGGTGCGGATTTCATGACTCATATTGGCGACGAATTGGCTTTTCGCCCGGCTTGCCGCTTCCGCCCGGTCGCGCGCCACCATCAGCTGTTCGTTGGCGTCCAGCAGCGCCGTCTCGGCCAGCTTGAGATCGGAGATATCGTCGTGGCTGATGACGACCCGCCCCCGATCGCCCGACAGCGGCGTGACCCGCATCTGGAACCAGCGCTTCTGGTCCGGGGCGTCGCAGGGATATGTCAGGGCAAACTCGCTCCGCCTGCCCGTCATGACCTCTTCGATGCCCTCGGCGGCGGCCAGCGCCTGCGCCCGGTCCTCGCCCTGGGCCGCCCGGCACACGCGCAGATAGTTCGTCCCGACACCGGTCCACCCCGGAGCCAAGCCGTTGCTGTGGGCAAAGGTCCGCCACGGGCTGTTTTCCTCGGCGATGGTGCCGTCGGCGTCGAGAATGGCGATGTGGGACGCCACCGAATCCAGGATGGCACTGACGAAGTCACGGTTGGCCGCCAGACGCCGGCCCTGACTCTCCAGTTCGTGATGGGCTTCGGCCAGCTTGCGCTCGTCTCTCACCCGCTCCGTGATATCGTGAATGATCGACAGAATTAACGTCCGGCCTTGATAGCGCAGAGGCCCCGCGTAGTTTTCGATCGCCCGCAGAGAGCCATCGGCAAGACGATGCTCCATCAGGAAGTAGCCACGGTCCTGGGTTCGCGCCTGCTTGATCAAGTCGTCGACCTCGTCCGGAGGCCGGGTGTTGAGATCGAACACCGCCATCTGACGCAACCTGTCGAGCGGATAGCCGTAGAAGTCCGCCGCCGCCGGGTTGGCATCGACGATCCGGCCATCCGATGGATCAACCAACAGCTTGATCGCCGAACCCGACATGAACATCTGCTCGAACAGTTCCTGCTGTTCGCGCAAGACCTGCTCGGCGGCGCGGTGCTTGGTGGCGTCGCCGAAGATGACCACCGCGCCGGTCACCTTGCCCTCGACCACATGCGGCGCGACGACATACTCGACAGGAAGCTGCGTCCCATCGGTGCGAACGAAGAACTCGCCGGACACCCGCCGGACTTCGCCATCGGCCAAGGTCCGCCGGATCGAACACACGCCATCGACGCAGGGGCGCTCATCGGACAGCAGATGCCGGAAGGCCTCCTCCACGGTCAGGCCCAGCATGCTGTCCGGAGATGGCCAGCCGAGGAGGGCGGCGGCGGCGCGATTGGCGAAGGTCAGGCGGGTTTCGCTGTCGACGCCGTAAATCCCTTCGCCGGCGGCTTCGAGAATCTGTTCCAGCCGGGAGGTGGTGGCCTGAAGGGCCGCCGTGCGCTCGGCCACCAATCCTTCAAGGCGGTGGCGATGGTCGCCCAATTCGACGGCGACGCTCTCCAAAGCGACCGCGACTTCGACCGCCTCCCTGAAATAGGGCCTGGAAACGGCGACCGGCTTGCAGGTTGCCAGGGCATGGGCCGGCACCGTCAGCGCCCGGACCGAGCGGCTGATCCGCCCCCCCATGATCCACGCGGCGCCGAAGCCGGTGACCAGCAGGGCGATGACGATCAGGACGGTGAAGGACACCGACTGCAACAACTCGGCGAGGACCGCGCTTTTCGGAATGCCGAGGGCCACCGTCCACCCCGTGGTCGCGGATTGGTGGAAGGCGATGATCACCGGGATGTTTTCGAGACTCTTGGTTTCCAGAACACCTTCCGGCACCTCCCGCATCCGCCGGAACAGTTCGGGTGTCGCCGTCCGGCCGACGAACTGGTCGGGCAAATGCGTCCGGGCGGCGATCACGCCCTTGGCGTCGAAGATCGAAATGATCCGGCCCGGCGGCAAGCGCTGTTCGGTGAGAATCCGCGCCAACCGCTCGGGCAGAAAGCCGACGCTGAGATCATAGACGACCTTGCCGTCCCGCCACACCGGCACATCGATGCCGACCAGCGGACGGCGCTGAACACCGCCGATATAAACATCCGAGATGACCGGTTTGCCGGTCTCGAAAACCCGGCGAAGCTGGCCGGGATTGCCGTGGCGGGGCAGCGGATCGCCGAACGGGCGAATGATGTTGATCAACTGCTGGCCGCTGGCATCGCTCAGCACGAAGGTGAAGCCGGGAAACTCGTCCCGGATCAGACTCTTGGCCTGGGCGTGAAAAGCCGCCAGATCGGCCGTCGTGACCTCGTGCGCCGTGATGCTGCGCGACGTGGCCAGGGCGAGAGCGACGTTTTCCCCAATGCCCAGGTCGCGGTCCACGGCGGCGACCAGCGCCCGGGTCGTCTGAAGCGCATCCCGCTCAAGCTGGGCGCGCTCCCGTTCATAAAAATGGGAGATCAGCAGCCCGAGCCCGGCCAGAGACGGCACGATACAGGCCAGGACAACCATTGCGAGCTTGAGGCGAATGGGGGGAAGCCGCTCTCTCACTTGGATCGCTCCACCAGTGAAACTCCAGATATCAGCTATCCCGGGAAGAGGATGAGCTGCCGTTTTCGAACGCGATGATGCTGGTGATCGTGGCGCACAGATCGGTCAGCGTGACCTCCAGCGCCACCAGCACGGCCTCGCTGTCCGCGCCCCGCTCCTCCCTGAGCGCGTCTTCAAAAGACCCGGCGAGCAGGGCCACGTCCCGGGCCGCCAGATTGGCGGCGGCGCCGCGCAGGGTGTGGGCACGACGGAGGGCGCCGGCCCGGTTGCCGACCGCCAGATCGCCACGGATGCGGTCGGCGATGTCGCCGAATTGCTCGGCCAGGCACTCGAGCATGGTCAGGAACAATCTCCGATCGCCCCCGACCCGGCGAACCGCCTCGCCACCGTCGATGCCGGGAACCTCGGGCCACGCCCCCGCCTCCCCGGATGGCGAAACCGCGGCTTCAGCCGCTTGCCCCGGCACGTGGGCGGCCAGCGCGGCAAAGACCTCCTCGATCTCGATCGGCTTGGCGAGGTGGGCGACCATGCCGGCCCGCCGTGAGCGCTCACGGTCGCCGGCCATGGCGTTGGCGGTCATGGCGATCACCGGCAGCGCGGTCAGCTTCAGGGTCTCGCGGATGATCCGGGTGGTTTCGTAGCCATCCATGCCCGGCATCTGGACATCCATCAGCACGACGTCGAACCCGGCGCTCCGGGCGCGGAGAACCGCCACCGCCGCCTCGCCGTCCCCGGCGATCTCGACCGCTGCCCCGGCCCGGGTCAGCAGGCTCCGCGCCACCTGCTGGTTGATCTCGTTGTCTTCGACCAGCAGGACCCTCATTCCAAGCAGACGGCCGGTCAGCGACGCCGGCCGGCAGGTGTCGACGGAATGAACCGCGCCGCCCGCCGCCACGCCGAACCGGGCGGTGAAGCGGAACTCGCTGCCCTGCCCCGGTTCACTGCTGACGGTGATCTCGCCCCCCATCAGCGTGACCAGCCGGTTGCTGATCACCAGTCCCAGGCCGCTGCCGCCATACCGGCGGGTGGTCGAACTGTCCGCTTGGCTGAAGGCCTGAAACAAACGCTCGCGCTGCTCGGGCGAGATGCCGATGCCGGTATCGCGAACGGCAATCTCCAGGATCACCTCGTCCCCGCGCCCCTCCAGGAGCCCGACGGCGACCACCACCTCGCCGGCCTGGGTAAACTTCACGGCATTGCCGGCAAGGTTGATCAGCACCTGCTGGAGACGCAGGGAATCGCCGACCAGAAGCGGCGGCACCTCGGGCGCGATTTCGAACCGCGCCGCGATTCCCTTGCTGTGGGCATCGGCCGACACGATCACCGAAACGCCGCGCAGCACCTCGTCGAGGGCGAACGGCGCGCGTTCCAGCTCAAGCTGCCCGGCCTCGATTTTCGAGAAGTCGAGGATGTCGTTGAGAATGCCGAGCAGCAACCGGGCCGAAAGCCGGATCTGGGCGACATGCCGTCGTTCGGGCTCGGCCAGCGGCGAGTCTTCCAGAATCCGCGTCAGCCCGAGAATGGCGTTCATCGGCGTGCGGATTTCGTGACTCATATTGGCCAGAAACAGGGATTTGGCCTGGTTGGCCGCCTCGGCCGCCACCTTGGCCTCCTTCAGGGTCTGCTCGGTACGCTTGCTCTCGGTGACATCGCTCGCGGAAATCGCGACGCGCGTAACCTCTCCCTTCTGGTCGGTGATCGGGTAAATATGATGCTGATAGAAATACCCATCCTTCTCGTCGGTGAACGTGACGGCGCTTCGTTTGAGCACCGCCTCACCAACGATGTCCCGCCGCTGCCTCGCGGTGTCCGGATCGAAGAGATCGAAGACATTGGTCCCGGAGATCTCCGCGACGGTGTGCCCATATTTCTTCGCGAACGGCTCATTCAGGGCCAGCAGGCAGCCCTCGCGGTCGACCAGCAGAAACGAGTCCGTGACCGCGTTCATCAGGGCCTTGGTCAGGTCCCGGCTATCGGCCAGCAGGGTATGGGTTTCGGTCAGGGTCCGGTGCTTGCGCAGGATCAGCAGCACCTGGGCGCAGAACAGCGCCGCCACCAGCGCGAACAGCAGCGACTGGGCGACGGCGTCGCGTCTGGCGCCGGCCAAGCCTTCGAGGACATCCTGTTCGGCGATACCGATCGCAATCACCACCGGGTAATCGGGCAGTTTCTGATAGACAAAATGCCTGATTATGCCATCGATCGGACTGCTCCCGGCGTAGGCGCCGCTCTCCCCCCGCTTGAGATGATCCCAGATCATCAGGCCGTCCATCGGCTTGCCGAAGATGTCATCCGACGGCATCGGCTGCCGGGCAATCAAGCGATGATCCAGGGTGAAGACCGACAGCGAGCTGTTCGGCCCCAAACGAAACTTTCCGAAGAAATCGGCGATTTCCTCGGGCAGCAAAGCCACGAGAATGTCGCCATCGAACTCTTCGCCCCGCAACAGCGGACGAACGATGCGGAACTGGTACTTTTGCGTGACCCTGCCCTTGCGGGTCGGATCGAGAAACAGGGCTTCCTGTGGATTGGATTGGAAGAACTTGAAATGCTCCAGCCCGGCCGATGTCTGGTTTTGCCAGCCCGTCTTCTGGGTGTTGAAGATGATCCGGCCACTGCGATCACTGATGCTGACGACGCTGGAGTATTCGTCGGCATGGAGCGGTCTGGCCGTGTCGACGAAACGGCGCAAATCCTCGCCGACCCCGTGTTGCAGATAATAGGCGCGGACGGCGCGCAGATAGCTGTCGGCGGAATCCAGCAATTTGGCCGATCGATCGGCCAGGGCCAGCATGACTCTCTGGCTCTCGGCCTGGGCGGCATCAAAACGCTCATGACGCAGCCGGACATAACTCTGCCAGGAAAAGGCGGCGAAACCGGCAATCGCGAGCACCGTGGCGACGACCACGGCCAGAGACCTCTTGTCGGTTCGCTGGAGTTTGACTGTTCCGTCAAGCATCGTTGCACCGGACCGTTATACACGCACCGCCGATCGGCACGGCCACCAATACCACGGCGAACAGAGCCGGCGACACCTCGGGATGGTTGGTTGGCGTCTCCGTTCTTCCGGGACAGCCGCTCATGTCATCCCTCCCGGCCTCCTCCGGACTCAAGATATTCGGACACTTCGGCCAGGATGAGCCTCAACAGGCGCCCGACCTCCTGGCTCAGCCGCTCGGCCCGTGCGCCATCATTCCGGCGGGCGGCGATCTGCAGCGCCCCGGCGATCGCGGACAGGGTGTTCGCGCCAAGATTGGCGGTCACCCCCTGAAGGGTGTGAGCAATCCGAACCACGTCTGCGAGGTCCTCGGCCTTCAGGGCGGTATCGAGCGCCCGGTCGGTGGCGGCGAAGTCGCGGGCGAAGTCGGTCAGAACCTCCCGGAGCAGGGCGTCGTCCCCGGAAGCCCGTTTGAGGGCCTGATCAAGATCGAACTCCCGCCGAACAGCGGAGACCGGCGCAACCGGCGGTACCGGAGCGCCCCGGCCGCACGCGGCGATCGCCGTCAGCAGCTGTTCGATGTCCAGCGGTTTGGGGATGTGATCGTTCATGCCCGCCGCGAGAGCGCGCTCGCGGTCGGCCGGCAGACTGCCGGCGGTCATGGCGATCACCGGCAGGCCCGACAGCTCCGGCCGGCCCCGGATCGCCGCGGTGGCCTCGTAGCCGTCCATGCCCGGCATCTGGATATCCATCAGCACGACAGCGAAACGGGCCGGCGTGGCCGACAACGTGTCCAGCGCCTCCTGCCCGTCGAACGCCACCTCGACCGTCGCCCCGGCGGACTCCAGCATCCGCTGGGCGACCGCCTGATTGATCTCGTTGTCCTCGACCAGCAGCAGGGTCAGACCGGCCAGCGGAGCGGCCGTCACCGGAGCCGGGACGAACGGGCAGCGCTCGCCCCCTTCCCTGATCACCGCACAGGCCGTCACCTCCGCGTCGGGCGGTCCCGGGGACACCACGGATTCGCCGGCCGGCCAAGCCCCTCCCCCCAGACGCCAGTCGGCGACCAGTCGGGCCAAGGCGTGACGGGTTTCGTCGCTGCCGCCGGCCGGCGGCCGCCCGGTGGCCGGTGGCGCCGCTTCGGACAACCGGGTGCGTTCGAGAGCGGCGCACCCGAGCATCACGACATGCGAGCAATCATTCCCGACGAGCAAGCGCAACTCGTCCCAGGCCATCGGCGAACGGCGGCAACCCGCCGGATAGACAGCGACACCGACATCGCTCCAGCCTTCGGCGGCCACCACCGCCCGGACCTCCGGTTCGAAATCCCGGCAACAGAGAATGCGCAATTTTCCGGTCATGATGCCACCCGATATTCGACCCAGTCCAACGGATACCGCCTCCGGCGGCGGCGGCCTTCAACCCGGCCAAATCCTCCATGGCACCAACGCCGCGACGACGGTCCCGGCACGGCGATCGTTGAATTTTTGACAATATTAGGTTGCCTTAATCGCGTCAACGAAAGAGCCCTCCGGCGTGGATTGAGGACAATCCGGCCAAATCCGGAGGTTTTTTCGCATCCGGCTGGACTGCGCCGCACTGGCTTGGCTAGAAACACGTCGACGATTCGGGAAATGCCAATGTCGCAACGAGACTGGAAAGCAATCTGGGGCAGCAAGGAACTCGGTCCGGATCAAGGTCCGACCCTGGCGCGGCTGATTGCGGTCGACGGCTTCTCGTCCGAGTTCGGACGCGTGGACGGGGTTGGCCCGTGGCTGGACTATGTCGAGATGCAGGCGCAGCGCCTGGGCGTGGCGCCAGGCGACTCGCTGTATGAGGTCGGGTGCGGCGGCGGCGCCTTCCTCTATCCCTTTTGGCAGCGGGGCCACCGCGTCGCCGGGGCCGACCAGGCCGCCAACCTGATTGCCATCGCCCGACAGGCCATGCCCGGCGCCGCGCTGCAATCCCTGGAGGCGCGGGACATTCCAAGGCGGGAGCCCGCCGACATCGTCGTGTCCAACGGCGTGTTCCTGTACTTTCCGGACGAGGACTATGCCGCCACGGTGCTCCGGGCCATGGTGGCCAAGGCCCGGAAAAGCGTCGGAGTTTTCGATGTCTGCGATCTCGCCACCAAGGCGGAGGCGATTGCCGCGCGCAAGGCGGTGATGGGCGAGGCGGACTACGAGGCGCGCTATCGCGGGTTGGATCATCTCTATCTCGACCGGCGCTGGTTCTTCCGTTCTCTTGAAGACCTTCCGGTACGGGTCGAGATCGCCGACCAGTCCCTGGAGGGTTACGGCAACAATCAATACCGCTTCAACGTTTACATTCACCTGAGGTGATGCCGGAAAATACCTTCATGCTCTCACCGGGCTTAGCTTATGAAAATCTGCGTTCTGTATTCAGCTTACGACCATTCCGACTCACCCTTGAAAGACTGTGACTCGCCTCTGGATATTCTGCCCCATCTCTCCGGTCATGAGGTCGAAGTTGCCGGGATTCACAAGGCGACCGCGGTCCGGCAAGTCCGAAAACTGGCGGACTCCGGCTTCGATGTCTTCATCAATCTCTGCGACGGCGCCTGGGATGAAGATCGCGCCGGCATCGAGGTCGTCGATGCCCTGGAACGCTTGCGCCTGCCCTTCACCGGCGCGGCCTCGGAATTTTACGAGCCGAGCCGGGAGGCGATGAAACGGGTCTGTCATTTTCATGGACTGGCCACCCCGGCCTATCGCTTCGCCAGGGATGCCGGCGGCATTGCCGAGGCGGCGGCAAACCTGCGCTTCCCTTTGATCGTCAAGCATCCCTCCAGCTATTCCAGCATCGGCATGACCAAAGCCTCCCGCGTCACGACGGGGGAAGACCTGCATCGCGAAGCCGCCCGATTCATCGGGCAGTTTGGCGAAGTCTTGATCGAAGAGTTCATCGAAGGCCGTGAATACACGGTTCTGGTCGTGGAAAATGCCGACGATCCCCTCAACCCGGTGGTTTTCGATGCGCTCGCGTACCAGTTTCCTCCCGGAGAGACATTCAAACACTATGACCTGAAATGGATTGATTACAACGACGTCAGCGCCGGTCGCTGTGATGATGACGACCTGAACGACCGGTTGCAGGCCATCTCATCGAAGTTTTTCCTGGGCTTGAACGGCTCCGGATATGGCCGCTGCGACATACGGGTCGACGCCCGGGGCGTGCCATATCTGCTTGAGATCAATCCGAATTGCGGTATTTTTTACGCGCAGGACAACGCCGGCAGCGCCGACCTTATTTTGCTCAACCATCCCCAGGGTTACCAGAAATTCCTCTCACTGATTCTGAAGGCCGCGCAACGGCGGGTCCGGCAGCGCACTTGGGAGGTCAAGTTCGGTGAAAAAAGCCGATATGGTCTCCACGCCATCCGCGACATTGCACCCGGAGACCTGATCGAGGCCTTCGAAGAGCAGCCGCATGTTCTGGTGAGCCGCTCCCATGTCGAAAAGACTTGGGGTGCTTTCGAGAAAGACTGGTTCAGCCGCCACGCTTATCCTTTGACCGAAGATGTCTGGGTCATTTTGAGCAAGCGCCCGGAGGACTGGAAGCCGATCAATCACGCCGGCGATCCGACCGCCCGGCTCGATGGATTGAATGTCGTCGCCCGTCGGCACATCGCGCGGGGCGAGGAGATCACTCTGGCCTTCCCGCCAACACCACTTGCCTGCGAAAAAGCCGCGTTCTATACCCCACGCGCACATCACGCGAACGAGGCGGACATGGAAGCCCACGGACAAACCACAGACAAACTCAAATCCTATGTCGAGCGGCTGGAAAGACTCCAGGACGAGGTCGACGCCCTGAAGGACAGTATCAAGGACCTGCGGACTGAAATCAAAAATGACGGCTTCAATGTCAAGGCCGTGGAGCGGATCGTCGCCTTTCGCCGCAAGGATGGCACCGCGGACAAGGAAGCGGAATTCATCAACGATGTCATCCTTTATGCCAGCGTGACCGGCACTCCGCTCGATATCGCCGCGCCAGACGAGGGCGCCGCGTCCTCCTGACGGGAAAAGCCCCCTTCACCTTCCCGACAAGACCATCTCCCGCTGATGAAACCTCGTCAGCGGGCTTTTCTTTGCCGGCGCCGCACGAACAACCCTTCCAATCATCCCCAGTCCACACAAATACAATAAATTAACCATCACAGTAATAATTATAGTTAATTACCATTATGAATATAACTCCCTTAAGATATCCTGGACAAACAGGCGTTCATTAATTTTTTCATTGACACTCGACTGAATGCATATCAAAAATGTTCCGCGCCGTGCTTGACATCACGAGAGATTGACGGACACAGCCTCATCTTCCTTTAGCTTCAACAGTGTTATCGGATCGGCCTGTGGACGCTACAACCAGATGCATGATCGAAGACGCCTATCACGAGGCGTTCGCCGAGGCGGTTTCGCGGGGAGGCAGCCTGCTCACCGCTCATAAAGAAGCCATCATCGCCGCCGGCATGCTGCTCTCGGCCCTCATCGGCCTTGAGGACGAGGAGGCGAAGACTTCGGTGATCGCCCTCAATCTGCGCCCGCTCACCGGCCGGGAGTGACGACCGGTGCCTGAACGCTTGCCGGCCGGCGCTTCCGGATTCTACAGTCGGCCATGACCGAGCCGCCTTCCTCCATGACCGTGTTCGACCGCGCGCTGGTGCGCCGCCGTCGCGACCGCGCCGCCGCCGGCTTCGCCGGCCACGACTTTCTGTTCGCCGAAATCGCGGAGAATCTGGTCGAGCGACTACAACTGGTGCGCCGGAGCTTTCCCCGCGCCCTCGACCTTGGCTGCCGCGACGGCGCCGCCGGCCGGCGGGCTGCCGCGGCCAAGGGCGTCGACCTCCTGGTCTCGTGCGACCTGTCGGGCGCGCTGGCCGCCCGCGCCGCCGGTCTCGCGGTGATCGCCGACGAAGAGGCCCTGCCCTTCACCGAATCGAGCTTCGATCTGGTGCTGTCCAATCTCAGCCTGCACTGGGTCAACGATCTGCCGGGGGCGCTGATCCAGATCCGCCGGCTGCTGCGCCCCGAAGGCTTCTTCCTCGGCGCGATGCTCGGGGGCGAGACCCTGAAGGAGTTGCGCCAGTGCCTGTTCGAGGCCGAACTCGCGATCACCGGCGGCGCCGCGCCGCGCCTCTCGCCCTTCGCCACCCTGGCCGATGCCGGGCAGTTGATGCGCCGGGCCGGCTTCGCGCTTCCGGTCGCCGATGTCGAAACCATCACCGTGACCTACGCCGACATCTTCAGGCTGATGGCCGATCTGCGCGGCATGGGCGAGACCAGCGCCCTGCTGACCCGGCCGCGCGCGCCGCTGCGCCGCTCGGTGCTGCTGGAAGCCGCCCGGCGCTATTCCGAGAGCTTTGCCGAGCCCGGCGGCCGCCTGCCCGCGACCTTCCAGATTCTCCATGTCGCCGGTTGGGCGCCCGAGCCCGCGCCACCATCAACGGCCCTCGAGTTTCCCTGATGGTTTGGGGCCGACTGTGATATATATCCCTGCTTTGGACTTTCAGCGAAACGGACAGCAATGGTCAGGCTGGCGACCACCCTTCTCATCATCGCCGGCGCCGGGCTGGTCGGCCTGTATTATTTCTACGACCAGTACAGCGGCGAACTTCCCGACTACTACCGGCTGTCCGATTACCGGCCGCCGACGGTCACCCGCGTCCATGCCGGGGACGGCCGGATTCTCGCCGAGTTCGCCTCCGAGCGCCGGGTGTTCATTCCGATCGAGGCGATGCCCAAGCGCCTGCTCCATGCGTTCCTCTCGGCCGAGGACAAGAATTTCTACACGCATCCCGGCGTCGACATGCTGGGCATCCTGCGCGCCTCGCTATCCAACCTCGCTCACATGGGCGACGATCACCGGCCCAAGGGCGCCTCGACCATCACCCAGCAGGTGGCCAAGAATTTCCTGCTGACCAACGAAGTCTCGTACAGCCGCAAGATCAAGGAGGCGATTCTCGCCCTGCGCATCGAACAGGCGCTGTCGAAAGATCGCATTCTCGAGCTGTATCTCAACGAAATCTACCTGGGCAACCGCTCCTACGGCGTCGCGGCGGCGGCGCTCAATTACTTCAACAAGTCGCTCGACGAACTCACGATCTCGGAATGCGCCTTTCTCGCCGCCCTGCCCAAGGCGCCCAACACCTACGGCGCCGAACGCCAGCACAAGGCGGCGCTGTCCCGGCGCGACTGGGTGATCGGACGGATGGCCGAAGACGGCGCGATCAGCGCCACCGAGGCGAAAACCGCGATCGCCGCGCCCCTGACCATCCGTCACCGCACCGCCACCGAGCAGGTCACCGCCGACTATTACGCCGAGGAGGTGCGGCGCGAACTCTCCAAGCACTTCGGCGACAAGCAGCTTTATGAGGGCGGGCTCTCGGTGCGCACGCCGATGAACCCGGCCCTGCAGGAGATCGCCGACCGGGCGCTGCGCGGCGGGCTCGCCGCCTATGACCACCGTCATGGCTGGCATGGCACCCTGACCCGGCTGCCCACCCTCGCCTCCTGGCCGGAAAAGCTCGCCGTGGTGCCGATTCCCAAGGGCAGCGAAAAGTGGCGGCCGGCAGTGGTGCTGGAAACCGGCAAGGAGTCCATGACCATCGGCTTCGTCAATTCCCTGACCGGGCGCGTGCCCTTCTCGGAAATGAAATGGATGCGCCCGGCCCTCGAGGACGGCGCCACCGGCTCCGAACCCCGGAAGCCCGCCGACGTCTTCCAGCCCGGTGACGTCCTCCTGGTCGAGGCGCTGGGCTCCGGCGAGACGTACAGCCCGCGTCAGGTGCCGAAAATCCAGGGCGGGCTGGTGGCCATGGACCCGCATACCGGCCGGGTGCTGGCCATGAGCGGCGGCTACAGCGCCTCGATGAGCCAGTTCAACCGCGCGACTCAGGCGATGCGCCAGCCGGGATCGGCCTTCAAGCCCTTCGTCTACCTCACCGCCCTCGACAATGGCTTCACCCCCTCGTCGCTGATCATGGACGCGCCCTTCGAATACAATCCCGGCCGTGGTCAGCCGGTCTGGCGCCCCGAGAATTACCGTCAGGATTATCTCGGCGCGGCACCGCTCCGGCAAGGCATCGAAAAATCGCGCAATCTCATGACCGTGCGGCTGGCCGATCACATCGGCATGGACAAGGTCAAGGCCACGGTGGAAAAGTTCGGCATCATCGATAATTTCCAGCCCTATCTGCCGATGGTGCTGGGCGCCGGCGAAACCACGGTGCTGCGCCTGACCACCGCCTATGCCATGCTGGTCAATGGCGGCAAGCGGGTGAAGCCGGCCTTCATCGACCGCGTGCAGGACCGCGCCGGCAAGACCCTCTACCGTCACGACGAACGCCCTTGCGCGAATTGCCAGGGCGCAAGCTGGATCCGCGGCCTCGCCACCCCCGCCGTGCCCGACACCCGCGAGCAGATCGAAGACCCGCGCACCTGCTATCAGATCGTCAACATCATGACCGGTGTGGTTCAGCGCGGCACGGCGGCACGGCTGGCGTCACTTGGCCGCCCGATGGGTGGCAAGACCGGCACCACCAATGATAGCAACGACGTCTGGTTCGTCGGCTTCACCCCGGACCTGGTGATCGGCCTCTATGTCGGCTTCGATCAGCCCCAGTCGCTGGGCGGCTCGGAAACCGGCGGCTCGACGGCGGTGCCGATCTTCCAGCAGATCATCACCGAGGCGCTCAAGGGCAAGCCGGCCCAACCCTTCCGGGTGCCGCCGGGCGTACGCTTGGTGCGCGTCGACCCGACGACCGGACGCCCGGCCGACCCCGGCGACCGCAAGGCGATCTGGGAGGCCTTCCTGCCCGGCACCGAACCCGGCTCCGAGCCGGAAACCGTGCTCGGCGACCGGCCCGCCGTCGCCAACGAATACCTGGAGGATCCCGCCGGCCCCGCCGGGTCCAGCAATTACCAGGATCCCGTCGGCTCCACCGGCACCGGCGGCGGTCTCTACTGACCGTTCCCGGAGGGCGGGAGGACCCAGCCCCCGACCCGGTGCGCGACGTCGTAGTCGGGGGACTCCTCGGGACGCGGCGCGATATCCCACCGCCATTCGGCGTCGGGCGGCGCGATATCGGCGCCGTGCAGCAGGGGCTCGCGCTCAAGCACGCGCCCGTCATCGAGATACAGGCGCTCGAAATCGCTGATCAGGCACGAGACCGGCGCCAGCGCCCGCAAGCCCTCCAGGTGGCGTTCGATCAGGGCGCGGGCGAAGCCGTCCAGCGCCTCCGGGGCGTGATGTTTTTCCAGAGTCCAGAGCGGAAACAACGGCAACTGCGACAGCAGATTGGCCGAAACCGCGAAATCGAAGCGCTGGCCGGCGAGCGGCAGCGGCGGCAAATCGGGCAACCGGGAGCGCTCGCCCGCCGATAGCGCCGCCAGCACCCCGGTGACATCGGCCTCGACCAACCGGAGCCCGGAGCGGCGCCACAACCGCAGGCGTTCGGGCAGGCCGTGAACGGCATCGACCAGCACGACCTCGCCGAAGCGCGCGGCGAGTGCCTCCAGCGGCACGTCGAACAGACAGCCCGAGCCCAGCACCACCGCCCGCCCGCCCTCGGGCGCCACAGCGGCGGCGGCGGTAACGAAGCGCCGGCAGGCCTCGAGATGGGGCGCCCAGGCCGCGCGGTGACGGCGATGACGGGCGCGCAAACTCACCGCCTGATGCATCAGCCCCAGCCGCCGCGCCCAACGGGGACACGGGGTCAGCAGATATTCCAGGGCCTCCGCCAGCACGAACCGCCCCTCCCTTGCGCCGCAACCCCGAAACCGGTTTCCAAAGGCCCCCGGCCTTTGGTCGGTCCAGGGCGACGCCCTGGTCGCCGAAGGCAACTTAGCCCC
>CAIOBP010000104.1 GCA_903856295.1 uncultured Rhodospirillales bacterium
GAGCAGACGCTCCAGGCGCTCGATATAGGACTTGAGCTTATCGGTGGTCTGACCTTGGGTGTCCATCACATCCTCATTTCGCTTCCAGACGACGGGGATAGCGTGTCAGACCTTCCCTGGCAAGCCGGACGTTGGCCGGCATTGAGGATATGTAATGCTATTTGGCAACCCAGCTTGAGCATGTACAATATTGACTTAGATGGAAGGCTGCCAAGCAAATCCGATCATTTCCAGGCACACAAAGGCAAGAGCCTTTACTTGACTGATGCCAATATTCATGCCCTTGTGCCGGGAGACGAGGGGGATGCTCGCGCAGCTTTCTCTATCATTTTCCGGATGCCAATCATGACTGATGAAGCCTTCCCGCCAATCGGAACTTCCGTGTCCCGCAGCTATCGCAACTTGGTGACGCTGCAACGCCCCCAATACGGACTGACCGATGATGTCCGCGCCGCCCGCTGCGACTCCATCGCCGAGACGACCACCGTCCTGATGCGCCACCCGGCAGAATCCCTCGACGATATCGCCTGCAAATTGGCCGTCCTCTGCGACCGCCTGCGCGCCGAGGGCGATGTCGTGTCAGAGAACGGCCGCCTGACCCTGCTAATCGCCGAGGCTGCCCGAGCCGATGCGGCGCGGTTGGCGGTTTGGGTTGGCGGAGACGACAGACTCTGACCCGGACTCTACGCCGTTCTTCAACCGTAGAGAGCCGACAAGAGTACGGATTATCGGAGCCGTCCCCACTTTTTTCGGCATGAAAACGGTCAGTCCGGTGTTGCGGCGCCGAATCGATCCGGGTTATCGTGTTCGGTGTTCGTTCCAACTCTCCGGGGGCGCCGATGCCATTCCTGGACCCCGAAGACCATCTTGAGCAAAGCTTGAACCTACAGCAGCGGCTGGTCAAAAGGCCGGCGGCGACCTTCTTTCTGCGCGCCAGGGGAGACAGCCTCGCCGCCGCCCGTATTCATGACGGCGATCTGCTGGTCGTCGACCGGTCGGTGGAAGCGGTGGATGGCGATATCGTCGTGGCTGCGGCCGACGGCAGCTTTCTGATCCGGTTGCTCCGGCGCCTGGAAACCGGATGGGTGCTGGACTCGTCCGAGCCGGGCAAACCCCGGTTGGCCGTCGATCCCGAAGCCGGTGTGCAAATCTGGGGCGTGGTCACCGCTTCGATCACCGAACATTGCCGGCGGTGAGGCGGCTATGACCGCGTTCGCGCTGATCGACGTCAATAATATGTTCGTCTCGTGCCACCGGGTGTTCGACCCGTCGTTGCATCGCCGGCCGGTGATCGTGCTCTCTTCCAACGACGGCTGCGCCATCGCCCGCAGCAACGAGGCCAAGGCGCTGGGCATCAAGATGGGCAACCCGTTCTTCAAGATCGCCGCGCTGTGCGAACGCCACGATGTCGTCGTGCTGTCCTCGAATTTCGGCCTCTACTGCGATCTTTCGACCCGGACCATGGCGATTCTGGCCTCCCTGGCGCCATCGGCCGAACAGTACAGCATCGACGAGTGCTTTCTCGACGTGTCCGGCCTTCCCGGAGATTTGGCAATCTGGTGTCGCGATCTGCGGGCGACGGTCGACCGCTGGGTCGGCTTGCCGACCTCGATCGGGATCGGGCGGACGCGGACGCTGGCCAAACTGGCGAACCGGCTGGCGAAGAAGTCGGAGCGGGCCGGCGGCGTGCTGGATCTGGTCGGCCACCCCGAATGGATCGATGCTGCCCTGGCCAAGACCGCGGTCAGGGATGTCTGGGGGATCGGCGCCGCCTCGGCGGACAAACTGGCTGGACGCGGCGTGACCGATGCGCTCAAGCTTCGGGATGCTGAGGATGCCTGGATCAGGAAGCAACTCGGGATCGGCGGTCTGAAGACGGTTCTGGAGCTGCGCGGAATTCCCTGCCATGACGCGGACAGCCAGCCGACCCATCGCCAGTCCTGCACCGTGTCGCGCTCCTTCGGCCATCCGACCGGGCGGCTTGAGGACATCCGGGACGCGGTGGTCTCGTTCGCCGGCAAGGCTGCGGAAAAAATCAGGGACGAAAAGCTGGTGGCGGGCGCGCTCACGGTTTACGCCGCGACCAATCGCTTCCGCACAGACGTGCCGCACCATACCCTGTCGGCCTCGGCGAGGCTGCCGACGCCGATCGCCGACAACCAACGGATCATCCGAGTTGCGGTTGCCGCCCTGGAGCGGGCCTGGGAGGTTGGCCCCTGGGAGTACACCAAGGCCGGCATCCTGCTCACCGATCTGGTGGCTGAGGATGCCGTCCCGCGCGATCTGTTCACGCCGCCACCCGATGACCGCGCCTCGGGCCTGATGCGCGCCATGGATTCGCTGAACCGGCGGTTCGGCCGGGGCACTGCCTCGTTCGGTCTTGTGCCGGAAGAGGCGGCCTGGAAAAGCCGGCAGGAGCGGAAGACGCCGGACTACACTTCCCGCTGGTCGGATATTCCGGTTGCGGGGGCTTGATCGAAGGAACGGCTTCTGTCTCAAAAGGTTTCGGTTCTGAGACGGAAGCGGCTAACCAATCAGCTCTAGCTTTACTCGATCACGAATTGGTTTTTTTAGGAAAAAGTCAGCAGACTCAATAAAATCTCTTGCCTTCGGGCTTGTCCCAAATTCAATCACCACGCCTCTTTTAAACTCTTTATTTTTCGTGGCCTGCCCATTGCTATTTCCATTGGAATATAATAAACCACGCAAAATTGAACATAGCTCGTCAAGTCGCTCGTCTCCGGAAACGGTTGCTCTAACTTTTAACATGTATTCCGGGTCAGTTTCCACCATTTGGTCCTCCTAATAAAAGCACATATATAGCCCGACGCTCTGCCTGGGCCAGTACGGGCGCCGACGCGCCGGTTGGCGGAGTCGAGCTGACCTCGAGACCGATTATAGCACATCGGCTTAAAATCCACCGTTTTTGACGCATTTTCCGATCCCAATAATTCCAATGTGTTGCTCGTCGCAATATCCTATCACGAAATAAGCCGTGATGATCGGATACACACGCGTGTCCACCGATAACCAGAACCTCGCCCTCTGGGAGAGAGCTTCAGATTGTTTAATGTTGGTATATGTTCAATCATAACGGGATTTGCGACGCGACTTGAGTTCTCCCCGGTCTCGACTCGGCACTGGTCGCTCTCTACCGCGCGCACTACCCTTGACCCAAGCCATGGAGGTGCGTCCTCTGCTCCGCCCACAACGCCGGCCACGGTTTCATGAAATCGGCAAGGCCAATGCTACTGGGCAACCGCCCGTCGAGGATCGACCCGATGATGTCCGGCGTTAGCAGGGTCAGGCGCAGCAGGTTGCCGATGTAGCGGTCGGCGAGTTGCTCGGCGTCGGCCAGTTCCTTGATGCTGGAGAACCGTCCCGAGTCAAACACTCCCTTCCAGCGATGGGCGCGGGCCAACTTTCGGCCACCCGACCGGATGTGCTTGAAGACATCCAGGACGCGGTGGTGTCGTTCGCCGGCAAGGCGGCGGAAAAAATCAGGTACGAAAAGCTGGTGGCGGGCGCGCTCACGGTTTACGCCGCGACCAATCGCTTCCGCACAGACGTGCCGCACCATACCCTGTCGGCCTCGGCGGGCTGCCGACGCCGATCGCCGACACCCAACGGATCATCCGAGTTGCGGTTGCCGCCCTGGAGCGGGCCTGGGAGGTTGGCCCCTGGGAGTACACCAAGGCCGGCATCCTGCTCACCGATCTGGTGGCTGAGGATGCCGTCCCGC
>CAIOBP010000105.1 GCA_903856295.1 uncultured Rhodospirillales bacterium
CGAGGGCATCAACAGCTTGGTCCAGGCAGCCAAGGCCAAGGCACGGGGATACCGCTCTACCCGCAACCTGGCCGCGATAATCTACCTCGTCGCCGGAAAGCTAGAACTCAAGCTACCCACGTGAAACAGCGAAGAGCCGTAAAGATTGACGCGGCACCCGATCCATTGCGCCGGAGATATCGAAGCGCAACGTCATACACAGATTATGTTCTGGATAAACGAAAACAGATTGTTTTCGATGATCGCTTTGAATTAAGTGATCGCAACCGAATCGCAAATTCTATCATCGCATATTCGAACGCGTTCCACTCGGATAGCCCATCGACCCAGCTCACCACAGTATGGTCGAGCCTTGAGGGGCTGTTACCCTCCCCATCACACAATGATGGCAGGATCGGATCGATCATAGAATTTGCTCTGTCTTGTCAGAGCGCCATGTATCTAAGAAACTTATTCCAATGGGCTTTCATAGATCATAATGCTCTTGGACGGGACGAGTTTTTTTCAATAATCGACAAGATTCCTGGGTATAAGTCTCGACTTTCGAAATTCATCGCTACACTTTGTTTTTCCGAGTTTCAGGCTGTTTCAGATGAATTAGGGACCTTTGCCGCGCGAAGCCCCCTGACCACGTATCGGGGCTTCAGGCTTCACAAAGCATCCCGGAAAATTTCCGAGGTTTTGAAGCTAATCGATGAGCACAAAACAAAGGTGGACTGGCAGTTGCGGCGAATATATAGGGAGCGCAACAGGATTGTCCACCAAGCAAATCCGTCGCCCAACGTCATAACACTCATTCTAAATCTTAACGAGTACTTCCTGGTTTGCTTAGATTCTATGTTTGATGCTATTGGGCGCGCACCTAGGGGCACCGATATAGATGGCGTATTTACGCAAATACGCCTTGAGCAAAATTATAGAATCTCCCAGGTGGGATCAGTTGCCAAGGATACGCTCACCCCGCAGAATGCTAATCTGGTCCTTGGATTTCATCTTGAGTAACAGTCAGCGCACCTGTTCAGAGCAAGGTCCGCTATCCGGAATCGGCGTCGCCCCACGAAACGGCCGAGAAGGGCGCCTTTAAGAAGTTGATGCAAAATTAACCCTTCTGGGCAGTTGTAGCGCTTTAAATCAAGCCTCGGCAACCGGCATGTCCGACCACCGGGAGGTGTAATCCGGCGTTTTCCGCTCCTGCCGGCTTTTCCAGGCCGCCTCTTCCGGCACGAGGCCAAACGAGGCGGTGCCACGGCCGAAGCGCCGGTTCAGCGAATCCATGGCGCGCATCAAGCCGGAGGCGCGGCCATCGGGCGGCGGTGTGAACAGGTCGCACGGGACCGCATCCTCGGCCACGAGATCGGTGAGCAGGATGCCGGCCTTGGTGTACTCCCAAGCTCCGTCTTCCCAGGCCCGCGTCAGAACGGCGACAGCGGCCCGGATGATCCGTTGGGTGTCGGCGGTCGGCGTCGGCAGTCGCGCCGAGGCCGACAAGGTGTGGTGCGCCACGTCGGTACGGAAACGGTTGGTCGCGGCGTAGACCGTGAGCGCGCCCGCCACCAGCCTTTCATCCCGGATTTTTTCGGCCGCCTTGCCGGCGAACGAGACCACCGCATCCCGGATATCATCGTGCCGCCCGGTCGGGTGGCCGAAGGAGCGCGACACGGTGCAGGACTGGCGGTGGATTGGCTGGCTGTCGGCGTCATGGCAGGGAATCCCGCGCAGTTCGAGAACCGTCTTCAGGCCGCCGATGCCGAGTTGCTTCCTGATCCAGGAATCCTCGGCATCCCTGAGCTTGAGCGCATCGGTCACGCCACGCCCGGCCAGCTTGTCGGCCGAGGCAGCTCCAATCCCCCAGACATCCCGGACGGCGGTCTTGGTGAGGGCAGCATCGATCCAGTCGGGGTGGCCGACCAGATCCAGCACGCCGCCGGCCCGCTCCGACTTTTTCGCCAGCCGGTTCGCCAGTTTGGCCAGCGTCCGGGTCCGCCCGATCCCGATTGAGGTCGGCAGCCCAACCCAGCGGTCGATGGTCGCCCGCAGACCGCGGCACCAAACCGCGAGGTCTCCGGGCAGGCCGGACACGTCGAGAAAGCACTCGTCGATGCTGTACTGTTCAGCCGACGGTGCCAGTGCGGCCAGGATCGCCATGGTCCGGGTCGAGAGATCGCAGTAGAGGCCAAAATTCGAGGACAGCACGACGACATCATGGCGTTCGCACAGCGCGGCGATCTTGAAAAAGGGGTTGCCCATCTTGATGCCCAGCGCCTTGGCCTCGTTGCTGCGGGCGATGGCGCAGCCGTCGTTCGAGGACAGCACGATCACCGGCCGGCGGTGCAGCGACGGATCGAACACCCGGTGGCAGGACACGAACATATTGTTGACGTCGATCAGCGCGAACGCGGTCATGACCGCCTCACCGCCGGCCGTGTTCGGTGATCGAAGCGGTGACCACGCCCCAAAGCTGGACGCCGGCTTCGGGATCGACGGCCAACCGGGGCTTACCCGGACCGGGCGAGTCCAACACCCACCCAGCATCCCCGCGCCGGAGTTGCCGGATCACGAAGCCGCCATCGGCCGCAGCCACGACGATATCGCCATCCACCGCTTCAGCCGAGCGGTCGACGACCAGCAGATCACCGTCATGAATGCGGGCGGCGGCGAGGCTGTCTCCACGGGCGCGCAGAAAGAAGGTCGCCGCCGGCCTTTTGACCAGCCGCTGCTGCAGGTTCAGGCTTTGCTCAAGATGGTCTTCGGGGTCCAGGAATGGCATCGATGCCCTGGGAGGGTTAGAACGTACGGCGAACACGATAGCCCGGATCGATCCGTCACCGCAACACCGGACTGACCATTTCCGTGCCAAAAGGGTGGAGACGGCCCCGATGATCCGTACTCTTGTCTGCTCTCTACGGTCGGAGAGCGGCGTAGAGTCCGGGTCAGTGTCTGTCGCCTCCACCAACCCAAACCGCCAATCGCGCCGCGTCGGCTCGGGCGGCTTCCGCGACCAGCAGGGTCAGGCGGCCGTTCTCCGACACGACATCGCCCTCGGCGCGCAGGCGGTCGCAGAGGATGGCCAGTTTGTAGGCGATGTCGTCGAGCGTTTCGGCCGGATGACGCATCAAGACGGTGGTCGCCTCGGCGATGGAGTCGCAGCGGGTGGCGCGGGCGTCATCGGTCAGGCCGTATTGGGGGCGCTGCAGCGACACCAAGTTGCGGTAGCTTCGGGTCACGGGTGTTTCGGTGAGCGGGAGAGATTCGTCTGTCATGATCGGCATCCGGAAAATGATAGAGAGGGCTGCGCGTGCAACGCCCTCGTTTCCCGGCACAAGGGCGTGAATAGTGGCGCCAGTCAAGTAAATGCCCTTGCCTTTGTGTGCCTGGAAATGATCGAATTTGTTTGGTGACCTTCCATCAAAATCAATACTGCTCATGCTCAAGCTGGATTGCCAAATAGCATTACATATCTTCAGTGCCGGCCAACGTCCGGCTTGCCAGGGAAGGTCTGACACGCTATCCCCGTCGTCTGGAAGCGAAATGAGGATGTGATGGACACCCAAGGTCAGACCACCGATAAGCTCAAGTCCTATATCGAGCGCCTGGAGCGTCTGCTC
>CAIOBP010000106.1 GCA_903856295.1 uncultured Rhodospirillales bacterium
GCTTACGCGTCCTCATCACTCCGGGAGGCCCGGCTGCGCAGTATCAGCAAGCAATTAATTTACAGAAGCTAGTATGCACAAACGGTGGCAGTGTCATATAGCTGCCAGTATTCTGCTCCGTGGTCAACATGATCGCTGCCGCCTGCGCGGGCGGGCCGGTGTCTCGATCGGGCGCGGGCGTGTGCGGCAATGGGGGCTCGTTTGCGGAAACAAGACCTGTACGCCTCGGACCGATCTGGTATGCTCAGTCGCGATGTGCCCGGCTTTCGGGTGGGCGCCGGGCGTGGTTCTCGCCATGCGGCCGGTGGCAAGCGGGATCGGTGCCTATGGACGTTTTGCAGGCCGCCTTACTCGATGGCAACCACAAAGGGGCGGTGATCGAGGCCCGCCGGCTGCTGGCGGCCGGGGTGACGCGGGAGGCGGTGGTCACCGAGGGGTTGGCGCCGGCCATGGGCTGCCTGGATGCCAAATGCACCATCCGCAGCTTCAATCTGCTGGAGATCATGCTGGTCGGCCGCGCCGTGTCCGGCGTGGTCCAGGTGCTCTATCCCGACGGTGAGCCGCCCGGGGTCGGCCGGGCCACGCTGGTCATCGCCACCCTGGAGGGCGACGTTCACGATCTCGGCAAGAACATCGTCAAGATGGTACTGATCGGACGCGGCTACCGCGTGGTCGATTGCGGCAAGGACTGCCCGGTCGAGACGCTGGCCGCAACCGCGCTGCGCGAGCGGGCGGCGGCAGTGCTGGTCAGCGGCCTGATTTCATCGATCATTCCCCGGGTCCGGCAGGTCAGGCCGGCGCTGGCCGCCGCCGGTCTCGCCACGGTGCCGATTCTGGCCGGGGGGGCCGCGCTCAAGCAGTGCGCCGCCGCCGATCTCGACGTCGACGCGGTGGCCGAGACCGCGTTCGACGGCGTGCATCTCGTCGATTCATGGTTGGGGGTGCCGCCATGAACGGCCTTCAGCGCGTGATGGCGGCGGTCCGCTTCCAGCCGACCGACCGGGTTCCAGTGATCGCCCAGGTGTTCGGACACGCGGCGATGCTGGCCGGGGTGCGGCTGGAGGATTATCTGCGCGATGGCGACGTGCTGGCGCGCTGCCAGCTGGCCGCGCTGGAGCATTACGGCTACGACGCGGTGTTCGCCTTCGTCGACGCTTGCGTCGAGGTCGAGGCGGCCGGCGCGAGTTTGCGCTTCCTCGACGATCACCGCTATCCCTTCTGCCTCCGGCCGTGCTGCACCCTCGAGACCGATTTCACCCGCCGCCCCGTGCCCGATCCCCGGCGGGACGGACGGATGCCGGTCCAACTGGCGGCGGCCCGCCGTTTGCGCGCGGCGGTCGGCGACGCGGTGCTGGTCACCGGCTGCGTCCAGGGGCCGATCACCCTGGCGCTGCAATTGCTCGGCGCCGAAACCGCGCTCTACTACGCCGCCGACGACCCTGCCGGTTTCGAGCGGGTGCTCGACTACACCACCGGGGTGGCCATCCGCTTCGGGCTGGCCCAGCTCGAGGCCGGGGTTCATCTGCCGCTGGTGTTCGAGCCGGGGGGCTCGCCGGCCCTGGTGCCGCCGGCCTTCTTCCGCGAATTGCTGCTGCCCCGGCTCGCCCGCATCTTCGAGGCGTTTACCGCCGCCGGCGCGCTCGGCAGCTGGTTGCACATCGCCGGGCCGGTGCAGCCGATTCTGCCGCTGTACCGGGGGCTCGGCGTCGATATCGCCAATCTCGACTACTATGTCGCGCCGGAAGAGATGGCGGCGCTGGCACCCGGGGTCTGCGCCGCCGGCAACATCCGGCCGATGGCGTTCGTGCTGGAGCCGCCCGAGACCGTGGTGGCCGAGGCCGGGGCGCTGATCGCAGCCTATCGCGGGCGCGGCGGCTTCATCCTGTCCTCCGGCTGCGAAATCCCGCCCGAGGCCAATCCGGCCTGCGTCGGGGCGTTGATGGTCGCGGCGCGGCGAGCCGCGCGGGAGGATGGCAATGCCCCGGCTTGAGGCGCGGGCGGGCGGCGCGACGCTGTCGCTGTTTTGTCCCGAGGACCGGTCGCTGCGGACTATTCTCGATGCCACGCCGCACCGGGTTCGTTCGGCGTGCAGCGGCATCGGGGCCTGCGGCCTGTGCCGCATCCGGGTTCTCGGTGGGTCGGTGTCGTCGCTCACGGAGATCGAACGGCTGCAACGGCAGGCCGGACAGCTGGCCGCCGACGAACGGCTGGCCTGCCAGAGCTTCGCCCGGGGAGACCTGCGCATAGAGCTGTGCGCCCCGGCGCCGCGTTCGGGCTGGTGCCGGCTCGACGACGACCTGCTTGGCGCTCTGGACCGCGAGGACCTCGGGCCGGTGCGCGCGCAGCCGGCCGGTGCGGCGGCACCGTTGGGGGTGGCGATCGACCTCGGCACCACCCATCTCTGCTTTAGTCTGACCGATCTGGCGTCGGGCGCGGTCATCACCAGCCGCTGGGGTGGCAATCCGCAAGCGGCGTATGGCGCCGATTTGATGACCCGGCTCCACGCCGCCGTGCAATCGCCGGAGGCCGGCCGGGAGATGCGGGAGCTGGTGGTCGGAGCGGTGGCCGATGGTCTGGAGGATATGGTGTCGCGGGAGGGGCTGGATCCGCGCCGGGTGACCGGCCTGACCGTGGTCGGCAACACCGCCATGCTGGCGTTGCTGGTTGGGCGCGGCTGCGAGCGGCTGATCCGGCCCGCCGAGTGGGAGGCGCCGCTGGCCTGCGAGACCGGGGATCGGGAGGCGTGGCGGCGGCGCTGGAACCTGCCGGCCCGGACCGCCATCGAGATCGTCCAGCCCCTGGCCGGCTTCGTCGGCTCCGACCTGCTGTGCGGGCTGGCGGCCTGCCGGTTTTCCGAACAGCCGGCGCCCGCGCTCTACATCGATTTCGGTACCAACACCGAGGTGGCGCTGTGGGACGGCGCCCGGCTGTGGGTGACCTCGGCGGCCGGTGGCCCGGCTTTCGAAGGCGGCTGGCGCGGTGTGGTGCTGCCTGCGGCGCCGGGCGCGATCCATGACGTGCGCCGCGACGGCGAGCGCTGGACGTTCGCGGTGATCGGCGACCGTCCGGCGGAGGGGCTGTGCGGGTCGGGGCTGGTGGCGCTGATCGCCCATCTGCGCGCCGAGGGCGTGGTCAGCGCCCGTGGCACCTTCGCCACCGGCTGCGACGACGGCTTTTCGTTCACCGCCGACGGCCGTCCTTTTCGCATCGGGACCGCCGAGATCGATGCTCTGCAACGGGCCAAGGCGGCGATCGGGGTGGCCGTCGCCGCCCTGTGCGCCCACGCGGAGGTTCCCCTCGGAGGGCTGGCTCATCTGGTGGTGGCCGGAGCCTTCGGGCGGCATCTGGACATCGCCTCGGCCCAGGCGATCGGCCTGCTGCCCGAGATCGCCGGCGAGCGGGTCCGGATGGTCGGCAACGGCGCGCTGGCCGGCTGCATCGCCTTCGGCCTGTTCGACCGGGCGCGCCGGACGGTCGAGGAGTTGCGGCGGCACGCCCGCCTGTTCAATCTGTCCCGGCTCGCAGGCTTCGACGCGTTGTTCCTGGAGCATTTGCACCTGCAACCGATGAATGAGGCCGGATCATGAGCGCGCCCCAGTCCCAGGACGCCTTTCTGGCCACGGTGATCAAAACCGCCCAGTACCTCTCCGGCCTTCAGGGCGACGGCGACCGGATGGCCGAGATCGCCAGCGCCATCGCCGGGTTCTCGGCTGCCGATCTGGTCGCCTTCGTCGCCGCCGGCGAGTGCTTCGCCCAGGCGGGGGAGGGGCTGGAGCCGGCGCTGGCCGGCGCGCTGATCGGCGGCTTGGGGCCGGTGGTGCGTCAGGTGATCGAGTCCGGCTTTCTCGCCACGGATATCGTGGAGGGTCCGGATGGCCGGGTGCTGGCCTTCGTGGCGCTGCCGGTGGCCATCGGCAGCGCGGAAACCATCGTCCTGCTCATTGTCCACGCCCGGGCCGAGCCGCTGGACCGCGACCAGCTCAACGTCTATCTGGCGCTGGCCCGGCTGGTGGAAACCACGGTGCGGCGGCTGAAGTCGGAACGGCGGCTGCGCGACAGCGAGGAGCGCTACCGCAGTCTGGTCAACACCCAGGTCGACATGGTGGTGCGCTTCGACCGCGAGGGCGAGATCACCTTCGTCAACGACACGGTTTGCGAAAAACTCGCCCGGCCGTCCTCGGCCCTGATCGGTCGCTCCTGGACTCTGCTCATTCATCCCGACGACCGCTCGGCCATGGCCGATGGTCTGGAAATGGCCTGCGTCTATCATTCCTATAGCGGTCTGGTCGATGCCCGCGTCGGCACCCGCACCGGCTTCAGCTGGTATTCCTGGGAAATCGGCGTCGTGGTCAACGCCGACCGCAGCCTCAACGAAATCCAGGCCATCGGCCGCGACATCACCCAGACCCGGCGGATGGAGGTGGAGCGGCTCAACCAGTTGCTCTTCCTGAAAACCCTGATCGAGGCCATCCCGGCGGCGGTCTTCTACAAGGATGGGCGCGGGGCGTATCTGGGCATGAACGCCCGGTGCGCCGCCTTCCTGGAGCGTCCGATCGAAAGCGTGATCGGCAAAACCCCGCGCGAGCTTGAGCCTCCGGAGTTGGCGGAGCTGTACGAGCGGACCGATGCCGAGGCCCTGACGCTCCGCCAGCCTCAGGTCTACGAGTTCCGCAAGCGCTTTTCCGATGGCCGGGAGCGCGACGTCCGGGTCTACAAGGCGCCGTTCGACCATGCCGACGGCACCGTCGGCGGTCTGATCGGTCTGGTGCTGGACATCACCGAAGACACCCAGCGGGAAACCGAACTCCGGCAGGCCCACGAAGCGGCCGAGGCGGCCAACCGGGCCAAATCGCAGTTTCTCGCCACCATGAGCCACGAACTCAGGACCCCGCTCAACGCCATTCTCGGCTTCACCCGGCTGCTCAAGGCCGAGGAGCACGATCCGGAGCGGCGGGAGCAGTTCGAGATCATCGGCAAGGCCGGCAAGGACCTGCTGGCGCTGATCGAGTCGATCCTCGACCTGTCCCGGATCGAGGCCGGGAGAATCAAGCTGGAGACCGTGAATTTCGACCTCGATGAGGTGCTGGACCTGGTCGAATCGCTGTTCGGCGACCAGACCGCACGGAAGAAGCTCGCGTTCCGGGTCGTGGTCGCCCCCGAGGTTCCCGTGCGTCTGCACGGCGACCCCAGGCTGTTGCGCCAAGCCTTGACCAATCTGGTCGGCAACGCGGTCAAATTTACCGACCGGGGGTACATCGAGATTCGAGTCGGATGCTTCGGTCCGGCGGCGGCCGATGGCACGGTCAAGCTCCTGTTCCAGGTTGCCGACACGGGATGCGGGATCAGTCCCGAGAACCACCAGCGCATGTTCGAGATGTTCGAGCAGGAAACCGGGTTTCTGACCCGGCGCGCCGGTGGCGTCGGGCTGGGACTGGCCATCGTGAAACGGCTGGTCGCCCTGCTGGACGGGGAGATCTGGCTTGAATCGACCCCGAACGTCGGCTCACTCTTTTCGTTCACCGCCAGATTCCGGAACGGAGCCGACGCCCCGGCGCCGGAGGAGGAGCCGGAACACTGCCCGGCACTGCCTGAACCGTTGCGCCATCAGCGCATTCTGGTGGTCGAGGATGATCTTTTCAATCGCCAGTTGCTGATCAGCGTCCTGGAGCGCAGCTGGTTCGAGGTCGTGAGCGTCGATAATGGCGAGCAGGCCCTGGCCGCGCTGGCCAAAGAGCGTTTCGCCCTGGTGCTGATGGATATCCAGATGCCGGTGCTGAACGGGCTGGAGGCGACCCGGCGCATTCGGTCCGGCGGCGTCGCGGGCTGCGATCCCCGGATTCCGGTGATCGCCATCACCGCCTTCGCCATCCTCGGCGACCGGGAGCGCTTCCTGGCCGCGGGGTTGACCGATTGCGTCACGAAACCCATCGATTTCCCTCAGCTGCTGGCGGTGATCCAGCAGCATTTGCCGGAGGTCCCCGGTCCATCAGGCGGGAACTGGTCTTGATGGGGGGAGGGGAGGATCACGCCGCTTTCCGCGGCCGGAGATAGGGCGCGAAAGCCTGATCGGACTTCTGGATGTGATTGATCAGCCAGTCCTTGACGAAACTCAGGGTCTCGATGGCCAGGGTGTTGGCGGCCGATGCGTCGAAGGCCTGACGAGCCTGGGTCGCCTGGGAGACGAAGGCCTTGTGCTCCTTGCGATGGGCGGCAAGGTCCGGATAGTTGACCGCGGCCATCACCTCTTCCTCGCGGCGGAAATGGTTCACGGTGTACTCGAGCAACTGGTCGAGCACCGACGCGATCACCGCCTTGGTTTGGCCGTTGCGCATGGCGTCGGAGAGGGCGTTGAACAGCTTGAACAGGCTCTGATGATCCTGATCGACGCCGTCGTGACCGACGCTGAGGCGGCTTTGCCACTCCAGGGACGGCACCTCGGCGCCGCCCTCGATGCCTTCGATCAGGCATTGGACCCGGGAGAGGAAGGTCTCGACGTCGGTGCGCATCTGTTCGGTTTCGCTGAAGACGCGGTCGGCGGCATTGGCCACGCGCTCGACGGTAATCGTCGCCTCCTGGGCGGTGTGCGACACCGAACCGATCCGCTGGGACACCTGCTGGGTGCCGTTGGCGGCCTCGGTGGCGTGCCGGGCGATGTCGGTGGTCGCGGCGCCCTGCTGGGACATGGCGGTGGCGATCGAGGTCGCGATCTCGTTGATCGCCCCGATGGTGCGCGAGATGTCGCCGATGTCGGCGACCGTCACCGCGGTTTCCTGCTGAATGCGGGAGATCTGGCCGGCGATCTCCTCGGTGGCTTTGGCGGTCTGGTTGGCTAGATTCTTGACCTCGCCCGCGACCACCGCGAAGCCTTTTCCCGCCTCGCCGGCGCGTGCCGCCTCGATGGTGGCGTTGAGCGCCAGCAGGTTGGTCTGGGCCGCGATGTTGGTGATCAGCTTCAGAACGTTGCCGATCCCCTCGACCGTCTTGTCGAGGCGGCGGATTCGCTCGGTGGTTTCGCCGGCCTGGGTGACGGCGCTGGTCGCGATGGTGGTGGCGTCCCGGACCTGACGGCCGATTTCGTCGACGGTGGCCGAGAGTTCCTCGGCGGCGGCGGCCACGGTCTGGACGTTCTCGCTGGTCTGCGCGGCGGCGGAGGCCACCGAGATGCTTTCGCGAAAGGTTTGCTGAACGCCGGTGTTGAGCGAGTCCGTGGCCTGGGCGACATCCTTGACCGCGCCGGAAACGGTGTCGAAGAGGCGCGAAACCAGGGTCGAGAACTCGCGGGTCACCACGTCCAGGCGCTCCTGGCGGCGCTGCTTCTCGGCGACTTCGCGCATCTGGATGTCGGCCAGCCGGGCGCGCTCCCGGGCATTGAGCTGGAACACCTGCACCGTCGCCGCCATGTCGCCGACTTCGTCGTGGCGCCCGGTGCCGGGGATTTCGACGGCCAGATCGCCATCGGCCAGTCGGCGCATGGCGCCGGTGATGGCGTTGATCGGGCGGATCAGGTTGCGCGCGACCAGGACGCTGATCGTCACCACCAGCAAGGCCACCAGCGCCGACAGACCGCCGACCAACCCGGCCTGATGGGCGAAAATGGTGTCGACATCGTCGATGTAGATGCCGGTACCGACGATCCAGCCCCAGGGCTGGAAGCCCTTGACATAGGAAATCTTGCGCACCGGCTCCTGCTGGCCCGGTTTTGGCCACAGGTAGGGCACGAAACCGGCGCCCTCGGCCCGGACCTTCCGGACGAATTCGACGAACAGCAGGGTGCCGGCCGGATCCTTGAAATCGGACAGGTTTTTGCCGATCAGCGCCTTGTTGGGATGCATCAGCATGGTCGGCACCATGTCGTTGATCCACAGATAGCCGCCGCCGCCATAGCGCAGCGCGTCGATCGCGGCCAGCGCCGCCTTTTGGGCCTCGGCGGTGGGCATCGCTCCCGACCGGGCCAGCGCCTCGTAATGTCCGAGCAGGCCGTGGGCCTGGGTGACCAGTTGTTCGGTCTTGTCGCGCCGGTCCTCCAGCAGATTGTCGTACAGCGCCTTCAGACCCAGCGAGGCGATGGCCACCATGCCGACCACCGCCGCGGCGACAATCAAAAAGGTGCGGCCGCTGATCTTGAGGGGGGGCAACGTCATGAGTCCGTCTTTCGATCCAGCTGGGAAAACCGGGCGCTCCGGGGCAGGGGGCGGCACGTCGGCATCGGCGCCCCCGTCGCAACGTAACATAGCATGGGGGTGCTGAAAAAAACAGCGATGCGTCAGGTTGATGACAGTGATCGCCGTGGCGACCGCGTCGGGAGCCGGGTATAAGTTTGTGCATACTAGCTTCTGTAAATTAATTGCTTGCTCATACTGCGCAGCCGGGCCTCCCGGAGTGATGAGGACGCGTACGCGTCCGAAGAACGGAGGGAGGCCC
>CAIOBP010000107.1 GCA_903856295.1 uncultured Rhodospirillales bacterium
AGCCTCGACCAGCACCGGATAGCGCCACTCCAGCACTTCCGGATCGGTCAGGCGCGAGTTGGTCATGTGGGTGTGCACGGCGCTGGTGCCGTCGAAGGTATAGCCGGCGCCCGAGCCGCCGCACACCGTCTCGTAATACTGGAAGCGCTCATTGCCGAAGGTGACGGTGTTCATGGTGCCCTGGGCCGAAGCCAGCACGCCGAGGGCGCCATAGAGGCAGTCGGTGATGCACTGGGAGGTCTCGACATTGCCGGCGACCACCGCCGCCGGATAAACCGGATAGAGCATGCTGCCCTTGGGCACGATCAGCGACAGCGGCTTGAGGCAGCCCTCGTTGAGCGGAATATCGCTGTCGACCAGCGTCCGGAACACGTACAGCACGGCGGCGCGGGTCACCGCCAGCGGCGCATTGAAATTATTCTCGCGCTGCAGGCTGGTGCCGGTGAAATCGATGGTGGCGGTGCGCTTCTCCCGATCGATGCCGATCTTGACCTGAATGCGCGAGCCGTTATCCAGCTCGACCGCGAACCGGCCATCCTCGAGGGTGTCGAGCACCCGGCGCACCAGTTCCTCGGCATTGCTCTGCACGTGCCCCATATAGGCGCGCACGGTCTCCAGGCCATACTGGGAGACCATCCGCCGCAGCTCGGCGACGCCCTTCTCGTTGGCGGCGATCTGGGCCTTGAGATCGCCGAGATTCTGCGCGAGGTTGCGCGCCGGATAGCGACCGCCGCCAAGCAGCGCCACCAGTTCGGCTTCCTGGAAGCGCCCGCCCCGGACCAGCGGCGTGACGTCGATCAGCACCCCCTCCTCCTCGATGCGCTTGCTCTCGGGCGGCATCGAGCCGGGAGTGACGCCGCCGATGTCGGCGTGGTGGCCGCGCGCGGCGACGAAGAACAGCAACTCCCCGCCCCGTTCGGCGAACACCGGCGTCACCACCGTGATGTCGGGCAGGTGGGTCCCTCCATTATAGGGATCATTGAGCATGAAGACGTCGCCGGGCTTCATGGCATCGCGGCAACGGTTCAGCACCGCCCGCACCGACTCGCCCATCGAGCCGAGATGGACCGGCATGTGCGGGGCGTTGGCGATCAGCCCGCCCGAACCGTCGAACACCGCGCAGGAGAAATCCAGCCGTTCCTTGATGTTGATCGAATAGGCGGTCTTCTCGAGGGTGAAGCCCATCTGCTCGGCGATCGACATGAACAGGTTGTTGAAGACCTCGAGCAGCACCGGATCGACGCCATCGGCTGCCGGCTGCCGTGCCGCCAGCGGCTCGCTGCGGCTCAGCAACAGGTGGTCGCGGGGGGTGACATCGGCCATCCAGCCCGGCTCGACCACGGTGGTGGCGTTGGCCTCGCGGATGATCGCGGGTCCGATCACCCGGTTGCCCGGCAGCAGGGTCGCGCGGTCGAACACCGGCAGTTGTATCCGCTTGCCGCCGAAGATCGCGGCAACGGTGGTGAGCCGGCGCGGCAGCGGCAGTCCCGGCCGGCCGCCGCCCTCGGCCACCGGATCCTCGGGAAGGTCGGTGGCGCCGATCACCTCCACCGTCACCGCCTCGACCACCAGGTCCTTGCCGGCGACCACGAAACCGAAGCGCTTGAGGTGAGCGGCTTCGAACCCGCGGGTCAGCCCGCCCTCGGCATCGGCATCCACCGGCAGGGCGCTGTCGGTGCCATCATACTTGATGTAGGCCAGCCGGCGCACCGAAAGGCGGGCCTCGGGCTCGCCCTGGCGCGCCAGCTCGTCCCGCCCCCCATCCTCCAACTCGGCCAGCAGATCGTTGAGCGGGTCCATCAACTCGGGCTTCAGCCGCGCCTCGACCGCGCGCTCGCGAATCACCACGGTGTCGGCGAGCCCGATGCCATAGGCCGAGAGCACGCCGGCATGGGGATGGATGAACACCTGCTTCATGCCCAGGGCGTCGGCGACCTGACAGGCATGCTGGCCCCCGGCGCCGCCGAAGCTGACCAGGGTGTAGTCGGCGACATCGTGGCCGCGCTGGATCGAGACCTTTTTGATCGCGGCTGCCATGTTCTCGACCGCGATCCGGAGAAAGCCCTCGGCGATCTCGGCCGGAGAGCGGCGCAGGCCTGTCTTGCGCTCGACCTCCCCGGCCAGCGCCTCGAACCGCGCCGCCACCGCCTCGACATCGAGCGGTTGGTCGCCCTCGGGACCGAACACCGCCGGAAACAGCTCGGGGGTAATTTTGCCGACCATGACGTTGCAGTCGGTAACCGTCAGCGGCCCGCCGCGCCGGTAGCAGGCCGGGCCGGGATTGGCCCCGGCGGACTCCGGCCCAACCCGGAAGCGGGTGCCGTCGAAGCTGCACATCGAGCCGCCGCCGGCGGCCACGGTGTGAATATCGAGCATCGGCGCCCGCAGCCGCACCCCGGCGACCTGGGTCTCGAAGCTGCGCTCGAACTCTCCGGCATAGTGGGAAACGTCGGTGGAGGTGCCGCCCATGTCGAAGCCGATCACCCGCTCGAAGCCGGCCATGCGCGCGGTGCGCACCGCCCCGACCACCCCGCCCGCCGGCCCCGAAAGCACGGCGTCCTTGCCCTGAAACGCCTTGGCCTCGGCCAGCCCGCCATTGGACTGCATGAACATCAGTTTCACACCCGGCAGTTCGCGCTCGACCTGCCCGACATAGCGCCGCAACCCCGGGGTGAGGTAGGCGTCGACCACCGTGGTGTCGCCGCGCCCGACCAGCTTCATCAGCGGGCTGACCTTGTGGCTGGCCGAAACCTGGGTGAAACCGATCGAACGGGCCAGCGCCGCCACCTGCCGCTCGTGGGTCGGATTGCGGTAGCCGTGCATGAACACGATTGCCGCCGCCCGGAAGCCCTCGGCAAAGGCCCGCTCCAGCCCGACCCGCGCCGCCGCGAGGTCCAGCGGCGTGTCGACGGAACCGTCGGCGCGCAGGCGCTCCGGCACCTCGACCACCCGGTCATACAGCGGTGCCGGCAGCACGATGTGCCGGGCGAAGATATCGGGCCGGTTCTGGTAGCCGATGCGCAACTGGTGGCCGAAGCCCTTGGTGATCACCAGCACCGTCGGCTCGCCGGTGCGCTCCAGCAGAGCGTTGGTGGCCACCGTGGTGCCCATTTTCACCGAGGCGATGGCGGCGGCGGGAATCGGCTGCTCCCCGTCCAGCCCCATCAACTGGCGGACGCCGGCCACCGCCGCGTCGGCGTAGCGCTCGGGATTGTCCGATAGCAGCTTGCAGGTCGCCAGCGCGCCATCGGGACGCCGGGCCACGACATCGGTGAAGGTGCCGCCGCGATCGATCCAGAAGTGCCAGCGTCCGGCCGTCTCCCCGCCTGTGCTTTCCGTCATGCCGGCCTCCCGAAACTCCGCGGCGGCGATACTGCCACCTTCTCACGGCGCCGCAAAGGGGGAGGAACCACCGGAAATGTCTCCGTTTGAATTTCCGTGATGGGCCGGGAGGGGACGGTCTGCTATCGGTGCTGCGAGCTGATAACGGACATGCTCATTGCCCATCGGATCATCGCGTCGTCGGACGCCATCGGTTATCCTGGCACCCGGCCAATCTCGGGATGAATCCCATGGACAACAACGTCGTCAATTTTCCCACCAGATTACGTCAAGGAGTGGCTCATAATTGGGCGTTCGCTGAACGAAGAGCTTTCGAAGCTCGGTGTCCCGCCGACGGTCCACAGCCGGGTCATGGAGCAGATGAAGGCCTTTTACCAGGTTCTGGACATCGCTTTCAGCTTCACCAGCGACATCGCCATCCCAGGCAAAGTCTCGCAAGAGCAGGTTGCCGCCATTCGCACCGGCATCCAGGAGCACCTGGGGGCGCAAATCGCTGAGCAGCTTCACGACTTCACGAACAAAATTTTTCTCGATCGTCTCTGCCGTGAGCTGGAGGTCTGCCGGGAACTTGGCTTGTTGTAGGGGCCGTCATGCGTCGCAGCCTATACAGATATTTCGATGACCGCCGCTGGGCGGATGCATTCCTGGCTGGCGAGCTGTATTTCCGGTCGCTGGCATATTTCCGGGCCTATGAAGACGGCCAGGTCCGGGGCGACCGCAATGAAGGGGTGTCGGTGTTCGCGCCGGCGGGCGGGCTGGTGGTCGTCAACCGGACCCAGGGGACATCGTTCACCCTGGCGGACCATAGGTTCGAATCGTCCGTGCGCCAGGACGAAATCTGGGTCTACTGCCTGAGCCGTGTCCGCACGGCGGCGCTGGCGGCCGAGTTCGGGGCGGTCGTCTGCGTGGAGATACTGGACGTTCCGACTTTCTGCATGCGGGTCCAGGCGGCACTACCGGCCACGGCGAAATTTATCGGCCGCCGGGTCGACTATTACCGAGCGACGGACGCTGGAGATCCGCGCTGGGCACTGCCGGATCGGATCGCGACATCCAAGCTCGACGGCTACGCCCGTCAGGCCGAATTCCGGTTGGTGTTCTCGATCACCGGCGCCCTAGAATTTGAAAACATCTCCCTGCGCCTGATCCAGGGCGCGTCCGAGACGCCGCCCCCAGCCAAACAGGACGGGCAGACGGTGACCATCGGCAGCTTGGCCGACATCTGCCGTATCCACGAGATCAATAGGTGATGACGCCGGGGAGCGCGATGTCCGCTTTGGAGCATCGTCAAGAACCGAACGAACGACCGCCGTGGGCGCTAACCGGGCATTCTGTGCCAGAAACGCACCTCTTTTCAGTAGAGTGAGAAGCAGGAATTCGAACTGAGACACGACCGATCCACCGGAAGCGATTGACCCGGACCCGCCAATCCGTTTTTCTGGGTCCGCCGGGTGCAGGCGGCGCAGCGGAGAAGCCATGAGCGAGCAACAGGACTGGCTGGTATCGGTGAGCGACAGCGGCACCCAAGTGCTGGCGGCGAGCGGCGGCTGGACTCTGGCCGGCGCCGGCTCTCTGGCCACCATCCTGAACGGCTTCCGGCCCGATCCCCAGCGCGCCCAGAAGATCAGACTCGACCTCTCGCGGCTCGACGCCCTCGACACCGTCGGCGCGCTGCTGCTGCGCCAGTTCCGCGACCGCATGACCCTCGAGGGGCTGTCGGTGCTGATCGTCAATGTCCGCCCCGAACACATCGCCCTGATCGACGCCGTGTGGCGCGCCGCCGACAGCGAACCGGTGGCGCCGCCGAAACGGCGCCCGCTCGCCGACGCCATCGAAAACGCCGGCCGGGCCAGCATCAAGGCCCTGCACAGTTCGGTCGAGCTGATTTCTTACTTCGGACTGGTGATCACCACCCTGGCGCGGGTGCTGATCCACCCCAAGCGGCTGCGCTTCACCGCCCTGGTCTACCACATGGACCACACCGGCCTGCGCTGCCTGCCGATTCTCGGGCTGCTGTCGTTTTTGATCGGGGTGGTGCTGGCCTATCAGGGCGCCGAGCAGCTGCGCCGGCTGGCCGCCGAGATTTACGTGGTCAACCTGCTTGGTCTCTCGATCTTGCGCGAGATCGGCATCCTGATCACCGCGATCATCGTCGCCGGCCGCTCGGGCTCGGCCTTCACCGCCCAGATCGGCACCATGAAGGTCAACCAGGAAATCGACGCCATGCGCACCATCGGCCTCGATCCCATCGAAATGCTGGTGGTGCCGCGGATTCTGGCACTGATGCTGGTGATGCCGCTGCTGACCTTCTTCGCCAACATGATCGCCCTCTTCGGCGGCGCGACCATGAGCTATATTCTGCTCGACATCAATTTTTACCAGTTCGTCAACCAGATGCGCATTCCGATCGACTTCTGGGACGCCACGGTGGCGCTGATCAAGGCCCCGGTGTTCGCGCTGGTGATCGGCATGGTCGGGTGCTACGAGGGACTGCTGGTTTCGGGTAGCGCCGAGAGCGTCGGTCTGCGCACCACCAAGTCGGTGGTCGAGTCGATCTTCCTGGTGATCGTGCTCAACGCCTTCTTCTCGGTGCTGTTCCAGATCATCCATATTTGACCCCGTGAGCCGAAGACCCTGCCCCATGACCCTCCCCGCCGCCGATACCGTGATGCGCATCCGGGGACTGGTGACCCGCTTCGCCGGGCATCTGGTCCATGACGGCGTCGACCTCGATGTTTACCGGGGCGAGGTGCTGGGGGTGGTCGGCGCCTCGGGTTCGGGCAAGTCGGTGCTGCTCAAGGCGGTGGTCGGGTTGGTCGAGCCCAGCGCCGGACACATCGAGGTGCTGGGCCACGACATCGACGCCCTCTCGGAACGCGAGCGCATCGCGCTTCAGGCCCGCTGCGGCGTGCTGTTCCAGGATGGCGCGCTGTTCAGTTCGCTGACCGTCGCCCAGAACGTCGCGGTGCCGCTGGTCGAGCACACCGATCTGCCGCGGACGCTGATCGACGAGGTGGTGCGGGTCAAGATCGCCATGGTCGGCCTGCCCGCCGAGGCGGCGCTGAAATACCCCTCGGAGCTGTCGGGCGGCATGCGCAAGCGCGCCGGCCTCGCCCGCGCCCTGGCCCTCGATCCGGAAATCCTGCTGCTCGACGAGCCGACCGCCGGGCTGGACCCGATCGGCGCCGCCGCCTTCGATCAGCTGATCGGCTCGCTGCAACATGGTTTGGGACTGACCGTGTTCATGGTAACCCATGATCTCGACAGTCTGGCCGCGATCTGCGACCGTATCGCCGTGCTCAACGAACGCAAGCTTCTGGTGGGAACCTTGGACAGTCTGCAACAAGTGCCCAATCCCTGGATTCGCGATTATTTCGGCGGGCCGCGCGGCCGCGCCGCCCTTGGCACCGGAGCCTGACGCCATGGAAGCCCGCGCCCATCACTTCTTCGTCGGCCTGTTCGTCCTCGCCCTCGGCGCCGCCCTGGTCGGCTTCACCCTCTGGGTGGCCAAGGTCGAGCTGGGGGAAAAGCGCCCGCCCTACTACGTCTTCTTCGACGGCTCGGTGACCGGGCTCAAGGAAGGCAGCGCCGTGCGCTATCGCGGCATTCTGGTCGGCACGGTCTCGGAAATCCGCATCGACCCGGCCAATGTCGAGCGGGTGCGGGTGATGGTCGCCCTCGACGCCGCGACCCCGATCAAGACCGACGCCGTGGCCTCGCTGGAAATGTCCGGCCTGACCGGCAACGCCTATGTCCAGATCACCGGCGGCAGCCGCGCCGCCGACACGCTGACCCGCACCGCCGGCGAGATTCCGGTGATCCGCTCCAAGGCCTCGGGCATGGCGGAGGTGCTGGAAACCGCGCCCCACCTCGCCCACCAGTTGATGGAGATCAGCGACCGCCTGACCCGGCTGCTCAGCCCCGAGAACGAAAAGCGCGTCGCCGAAACCCTCGACAATCTGCACAAGATGAGCACGGACCTCGCCGCCTCGGCCCATCAGGTCGGCGAGACCATGACCCTGGTCAAGACCACCGCCACCCACATGGACGGGCTGATGGGCGACATCCGCGCGCGCGCCGACACCATCACCGGCGGCGTCACCGGCATTCTCGGCAAGCTTCAGGGCATGCTCGACACCCTCAACAGCCAGACCGGCGTCGTCATGGCCGAAATGGTCAAAACCTCGGCCGAGGCGCGCGAGCTCTCCCAGTCCCTGCGCGGCCTGTCCGACCAGACCGCCGGCGCGATCAAGGAAAACCGGGTGCCGGTGCGCGACTTCACCAGCGTCGGCCTTTACGAGCTGTCGCTGCTGATCTCGGAAATGCGCGACCTGACCACCAGCCTGTCGCGGGTCAGTGGCCAGATCGAAAAAGGCCCGATGGAATTCCTGTTCACCGGCGGCAAGCAAGGCCAGGAGAAGCCGAAATGATGGTTTCCAAAGGCCCCCGGCCTTTGGCAGGGTCCAGGGGTGGCGCCCCTGGCCTTCGGCGTCCAGGGCGCCGCCCTGGACCCGCTGGGGCCGCAGGCCCCAGCCCCCTCTGATGGGGACCGGCGACTTCCTCTCGCTGCCGCGGCCGATCCTGATCCGGATGGCCGAGGCCGGGCGCGAGGTGCTGGAGTGGGAGCGGATTCTGGCCAAGACCGGCGACACCGTGGTCGGAGAAGTCACCCGCGCCGCCGCCAAGCTGAACGACTGGGAGCACTACCCTCCCGGAGACGTCTACGACACCGAGCATTTCGCCCAGTACTACTTCCATGTTCACCCGTCCGCCGAACGGCCTTATGGCGAATTCGGCCATTTTCACACCTTCCTGCGCGGTCCGGGCATGCCGCGCGAGGACTCGATCGACGCGGTATGCCACCTGATCGCCATCGGCGTCGACCGGCGGGGCCACGCCCTGCGCCTGTTCACCACCAACCGCTGGGTCACCGACGAAACCTGGTATGGCGCCCCGGACGTCGCCTCCATGCTCGACGGCTTCACCATCGGACACGCCCGGCCGTCCTGGCCGGTCAACCGCTGGATAACCGGCCTGCTGCGCCTGTTCCAGCCCCAGATTCTGACCCTGCTCGAACAGCGCGACCAGACGATCCGGGCCTGGGCCGAGGACCATCCGGGGCAAGACACCCTCGAGGATCGTGCCCTCGAGGTCACGTCGGAGGTGGGAATTTCGGTGGAGGGACAAGTGTCGGCGGTGGAGCGCGCCCTGACCTGGGCGCGCTGACCGCACCCGGCCATCCGTTTCGCGAAGAAATTATCGGCCCGGCGCGGTTAACCCTTGATCCGACAGACGCGCTTCATTAGTTCATGAAACTCGCAGTGGCTGGTACCGGGCGGACGTCGTGCCATCTGCCGGCTGGAATGCCGCTCCGGTTTGGCCTAGAATGGCGAAATCATGTCCGAGACCCTGACCAAAGACGACGTTGCCAAGCTGCTCACCGACCCGTCGCCCGATCACCGGGCCGAGTTGGCGGGCAAGGTCGCCGTTCACTTCGACCAGCAGCAGCTTTCGGTTGCCGAGCGCAAGCTGGCCGAGGACATCATCCGGATCATGACCCGCGACGCCGTGGTGCGCGTCCGTCAGTCCCTGGCTGAAAATCTCAAGGCGTCACCGAACCTGCCGCGCGACATCGCCATGACCATGGCCAGGGACGTCGAGGCGGTGGCGCTACCGATTCTGTCGGTCTCGACGGTGCTGAGCGAATCCGACCTGATCGAAATCGTGCGCGCCGGTTCGCCGACCAAGCAATCGGCCATCGCCGGCCGGCCCGAGGTTTCGGAACCCCTGGTCGACGCGCTGATCACCCTCGCCGACGAAAACGCGGTGGCGGTGCTGGTTGGCAACGAGGGCGCCAAGCTTGACGAGAGCCGGCTCAACAGCGTCGTCGACCGTTTCGGCGACAGCGCGCTGGTTCAGGAGCCGCTGGTCAAGCGCTCCGCCCTGCCGATGACGGTGGCCGAGCGGCTGGTGACCAAGGTCTCGGAAAGTCTTCAGGCTTACTTGGTGGCCAACCACGAACTGCCGGCCGAGGTCGCTCAGGATCTGGTGCTCAAAAGCCGCGAACGCGCCACCGTCAGCCTCTTCTCCGGCGAATCGGACGAAGCGGCGGTGGAAAAGCTGGTGGCCCAGCTCGCGCACGGCGGCCGCCTGACGCCGTCGCTGCTGATCCGCTCGCTGTGCACCGGCGACATGACCTTCTTCGAGGTGGCGCTGGCCTATCTGGCCAAGGTGCCGCTGCTCAACGCCCGCCTGCTGATCCACGATGGCGGCAAGCTGGGCATGAAGTCACTCTACGAGAAAGCAGGACTGCCGCCGGCTTTGCTGACGGTGGTGCGAATTGCCGTGGACGTCGCGCATGAAACCCCCTTCGATGGTGGGGAACGCGATCTCGAACGGCACAGTTGCCGGATGATCGAGCGCATTCTCACCCAGTACGAAGCGCTCGAGGACTCCGACATCGACTACCTGCTCAACAAGCTCGGCGACTTGGCTCGCCCCGCCGCGTAGAGCCATGGCCTAAACGAGAAAGGGTCCGGCCATTCCTCCCTCCGATACTTTGATGCTAGAACTGGTTGCCCTGGTTCAGGTCATCCTGATCGACCTCGTGCTGGCCGGCGACAACGCCATCGTCGTCGGCATGGCGGCGTCTCAAGTCGAAGAGTCGCAACGCAAGAAAGTGATCTTCTGGGGGGTGGCCGCCGCCGTGGTGCTGCGGGTGCTGCTGTCGCTGATCACCGTGCAATTGCTGGCGGTGGTCGGCCTGACCCTGGCCGGCGGCCTGTTGCTGCTCTGGGTCTGCGGCAAGCTCTACCGCGAAACCCGCGCCGCCCACGCGCGCCATCGCCACGGTTCGGGCGAACCGGACGGAGCAGACGAAGAGCAACAGCCTCCCGGCAAATCCATGCGCGCCGCGATCGGCCAGATCGTGGTTGCCGACATCTCGATGTCCCTCGACAATGTGCTGGCGGTGGCCGGCGCCGCCCGCGAACATCCGGTGGCGCTGCTGGTCGGTCTGGCGGCATCGGTGGCGCTGATGGGCATCGCGGCCTCGATCATCGCGCCGCTGTTCAAACGCTGGCCCTGGATCGGCTATGTCGGGCTCGCGGTCATCCTCTACGTCTCCCTGGACATGATCTGGCACGGCAGCGCCGAGGTCCTCACCTTCGCCCAGCTCAGGATATGATGTCCGGAGTATGAGGCTGCGGCCGGCCGTCACCGATGGCGCGCCGGCTTACCGCTCCGTCCGATTCGCGGCGCACATCTGAACGATTTCCAGCACCCGGCGCTGTCCGGCCTGACTGAGCCGTTCGTTGAGGAACGACGGCCACAGCGCGTTTTCGGTCAGCTTCGCGTCGACGCAGCGGCAATAGGCGACGCATTGCGGCCCGTTCCCCCCCGACTTTTCGCACGCCCCACGGCATTCGGCCTGGAAACCGACCGGAATCCGCTGCTCCAGCGGAGCGGCGGGCGTCGTTCCGGCCACGGGTCCACTGCTGCCGGCCACCGCGAGCAGAGCCATCGCCCCCAGCAGCAACGGCTGGTGAACGAGGTACACCAGAAGGCTGTGCCGTCCGGCCCACTCCAGCCCGCGCATCGGCGGCGCCTCGGGCCGCCAGCCGGCGAGACCCGGCAGCGACTCCAGCCGGCGTCCGAGCACCAGCCCCGCCAGCACCAGCCCGAACCAGGGCAGCAGCGGCACATAATCGTTGCTGCGCGTCGCCAGCGTCCCGAGTCCGACCCAGCGCAGCCAGTCCTGGTCGAACAGCGGCGCGGCCAGAAATCCGGGCGCCACGAGACACACCGCCGCCACCGCCAACACCGCCCAGCCCGGCAACCGGATGAAAGCCAGCCCGAGCACCGAAGTCAGGGCGATGTGATGCAGGGCGCCGAAGAAAATCACCGCGTCGGGCGCGAACCACAGGCTGGCCAGGGTGATCGCCGCCGCCGCACCGCCGATCAGCGCGGTGCGCTTCGCGACTCGCCGCCAGCACACCCCCTCCCCGGTCGCCAGGGTCAGCCCGAGTCCGACCAGCAGCAGAAACGCCGCCAGAATGACATCGCGGGTCACCAGCCAGAAACCGTCGGCGAAAAGGTTGAGGCGGGCGAGGCCGAAATAAGTCAGGTCCCAGCAGGTGTGGTAGGCTATCATCGCGACGATCGCGACACCGCGAGCAACATCGATCGCGGGTATCCGGACGGCGTTCGGCGAGGAGGAGAGCATGCAGGTTTCCAGGGCGAAAGGGGCGACCTCCCCACCCTGCCCCAGCCGATGCCTCCAACTCAAGGGGGCTTATGGCGAAGCCGCTCTCCCGCACGTGACCACCGGTCGCAGGTAGGGCTTTACTTGGCGTCAACTCTTGGGTTTTATGACGGTCCGTCACTTGAATCCGCCGGTCAACCCCGATCAAGAATTCCACGGTCTCAGACTCAAGAAGGAGCACCCTGATGCACGTATCCGACGTCCTCAAAGCCAAAGGGGCGAATGTCGTCACGATCCGGGACAACGCCGGACTCGACGCTGCGGCAACGGCTTTGCGCGACGGCAAGTTTGGCGCACTGCCGGCGGTCGACGCGGCGGGCAAGATGGTCGGGATTCTCTCGGAGCGCGACATTATCCGCATCCTCGGCGACCAGGGCGCCAAGGGGCTGAAGCTGCTGGTTCAGGACATCATGACCAAGACCGTCCGCACCAGCCCCTCGAGCAGCACCATCGATGAGGTGATGGAACTGATGGTCCGCTTCAACATCCGTCACATTCCGATCGTCGATGACGGCAAGATCGCCGGCCTGATCAGCCAGACCGACGTCATCAAATACCAGCTTGCCGAACAGAACAGCCAGGTTCAGGTCATGAAGAACCTGAACATCGCCAAGCGCTGAACTCGGGGTCTGGGGCCTCAATGCCCCAGTGGGGTCCAGGGG
>CAIOBP010000108.1 GCA_903856295.1 uncultured Rhodospirillales bacterium
CTGCCAAGCGGCAGGTCGGCGCCGAGGGATGGTCTCTCCGGTCTCACCAAGGGATAAATGATGGGAGGCCGGCGTCCGGCGTCAGGGGCAGGCAGCTACTTCAACGCGAGTTCTAACCCACGAGTCGCAGCGACGGGCCCGTCTTTATGGCAACACCCGCCTGTGCCATCAGCCCCGCGGCGCTGAAAATACACAGACTTTCTACGAGCGACCTTCGCGCATTCCCCTGAATATCGCCAGACTCGCCCACCAATAGCACAAGAGCAGCCAAGTTTTGACAAAACCCAAAGAATAAATCACTCAACATCTCATAAATTGCAGCCAGACCACCTGATAACGCCGCATCCGCCTGCCCGAATTTTTCTAGGCGAGCCCAGCACAGGCGCGCCCTGTTATCCTGTCATTGGGCGAAAACGCCCGGATATAGTCACGCTCCCCAGCAAAAAGACTCGGAAAAACAGCGGGCAATTACCCGACTCTCATCGTTTACCTCAAGATGGATCGACAGTCCGATGGCCCGGGGGATGCCGGCCCTCAGCCCTCGGCTTCCAGCGCGTCGATGAAGCCGCGCACCACCGACAGCCCCTTCTGCCAGAAGGCCGGGTCGGAAGCATCGAGCCCGAACGGCGCCAGCAGATCGCGGTGGCGCCGGGTGCCACCAGCCTCGAGCATCGCCCGGTACTTGCCGGCGAAGCCCTCGGGCGCCTCGGTATAGGCGGCATAAAGCGAATTGACCAAACAATCGCCGAAGGCATAGGCATAGACATAAAACGGCGAATGCACGAAATGGGGAATATAGGACCAGTAGCCGCGATAGCCCTGGTCGAAGCGCAGCGCCGGCCCCAGGCTCTCGGCCTGCACCGCCAGCCAGATTTCACCCAGCCGTTCGGCGGTGATCTCGCCTGTCCGGCGCTCGGTGTGGACGCGCACCTCGAAATCGTAGAAGGCGATCTGGCGGACCACGGTGTTGATCATGTCCTCGACCTTCGAGGCCAGCATGGCGCGGCGGCGCCGGGGCTCGGTCTCGGCCGCCAGCAGGGCACGGAAGGTCAGCATTTCGCCGAACACCGAGGCGGTTTCGGCCAGGGTCAGCGGCGTGTCCGAGAGCAGATGCCCCTGCCCCGCCGCCAGCACCTGATGGACGCCATGGCCCAACTCGTGGGCCAGGGTCATGACATCGCGGGTCCGGCCCTGGAAATTGACCAGCAGATAGGGATGGACGCCGGACACGGTGGGATGGGCGAAGGCACCCGGAGCCTTGCCCGGCCGCACCGGAGCATCGATCCAGGGCCGCTCGAAGAAGCGCCGGCCGATGTCGGCGAGCTCGGGCGAGAAGTCCTGATAGGCGCCGAGCACGACGTCCCGGGCCTCGGCCCAGCTATACGTCCGCTCCTCGACATCGGGCAGCGGCGCGTTGCGATCCCAGTAATCGAGGCGGTCGCCGCCGAACCATTTGGCCTTGAGGGCGTAATAGCGGTGCGACAGCTGCGGATAGGCCGCCTTGACCGCCGACACCAGCGCCTCGACCACCCCATCCTCGACCCGGTTGGACAAATTGCGCGCCGAGGACGGGTGCGGATAGTTCCGCCACTTGTCGTCGATCTCCTTGTCCTTGACCAGGGTGTTGGTGATCAGCGCGAAGGTGCGGACATTCTCCCCCAGTACCCGGCCGATCACCTCGGCGGCCTCGCGCCGTACCGCCGGATCAGGATTGCTCAGCCGGTCGAGCGCCCGGGTGCTGGTCAGCGCCTCGCCCCCGAGCGGAAAGCGCAGCGCCGTGATGGTTTCGTCGAACAGCCGGCTCCAGGCCGCCCGTCCGACCACCACCTTCTCATGGAGCAGCCGCTCCATTTCATCGCTGAGCTGGTGGGGGATGAAAATCCGGGTGTCGCGCAGCCAGGGCGCGTACCGGGTCAGCGTCTTGTCCTTGGCGATCCAGCCGTTGAGGGTGTCCTCGTCGAGCTGATTGATCTCCAGGGTGAAGAACACCAGATTGGCCGAGATGGTGTTGACCCGCTCCTGAAGCGTCTGGAAGAACTGCCCGATCTTGGGGTCGCTCATGTCGCCGGAATAGACCAGGCTGGCATAGCTGAGCAGCCGGCCGAGCCGCTCGTCGATCGCCTCGAACTCGGCGATCGCCCGCCCCAGCCCCGCCGCTCCCAGCTTGGGCAACCCGCCGGCATACCGGCGGTGAAAGGCCACGGCCTCGCGCTCGCTGGTTTCCAGATCCTCGGCCAGCTGCGGCGACGCGGTGCCCGGATACAGGTCGTCGAGGTTCCAAACCGGCAGCGCGCCCAGATCGGTCATGTCTCTTACTCCAGGTTTCCAAAGACCCCCGGCCTTTGGCGGGGTCCAGGGGCTGAGCCCCTGGTGTCTCCGACGGCCAGGGCTTTGCCCTGGACCCACTGGGGCCTCGGGCCCCAGACCCCATCGGCTAGCCCCTGGGGGCGTGCTTGTTGAGAATGCGCTGAAGGGTGCGGCGATGCATCTTGAGCCGGCGCGCGGTCTCCGAGACATTGCGGTCGCACTGCTCGAACACCCGCTGGATATGCTCCCAGCGCACGCGGTCGGCCGACATCGGATTGTCGGGCGGCGAGGGCAGCGGCCGGCCATCCATCAGCAGCGCGGACTCGATGGCGTCGGCGTCGGCGGGCTTGGGCAGATAATCCACCGCCCCGGCCTTCACCGCCGCCACGGCGGTGGCGATGTTGCCGTAGCCGGTGAGCATGACGATCCGCGCCTCGGGCCGGGCGTCGCGCAAGGCGGCGACCACATCGAGACCGCTGCCGTCGGCAAGGCGCAGATCGACCACCGCGAAGACCGGCGCCGCTTCCTGCGCGATATCGATGCCGAGCGAAACGGTGTCGACCGCCACCACGTCGAAGCCGCGCTTCTCCATCGCCCGCATCAGCCGGATGCGGAAGGGCGCGTCGTCGTCGACGATCAGCAGACTGCGCGAGGCATCGCCGTTGAAGGTCAGCTTGGTGACGTCGATCGGCAAAATGTCATCGGAAGGCATTGCACTCACCACTTCTCACAAGGCGACCGAACCGCCCGACGCTCATCATCATCTCGCAAGACCGGCACTGTTCTTCACGAGGAGTACAGTATCACGATCGTTTCGTAAATCATGGAGTTTCAACCACCGTCATGCCGGCTGAAATTAAGCGGCTTTTGATCGAGAGGTTTCCTGAAAGCTCGCTCATGCTTCCTCCATGTCCAGGATCGTGCGCTCCCAATGAACCAGGACCTGGGCGCCACCCTGACGACGATTACAGAATTCCACCCGCGCGCCGGTGCGGCCGAGCAGGGTCGCGGCGATGAAGATGCCCAGCCCCATGTGACCGGAGCGATCGCTTCGGGCCGAGATATAGGGCTCGCCGATCCGGGACAGCAGATGGGAGGGAAAGCCCGGCCCGTCGTCGGCGATGGTCAGCCGCACGGTGTCGGCATCCCAGGCGGCAATGACCTCGACCTCGCGCTGGGCGAACTGAAGCGCGTTCTGCAGCAGGTTGCCGACCCCGTGAATGATCTCGGGCCGGCGGCGGATCACCGGCTCGGGCGAGCCGTCGAGGGCGCTGGGCACGATGCGCAAGGTCGCCGGAGCGGCGCGATGGCAGGTGGAGGCGGCGTCGATCAGGGCGGTCAGCGGCAGGCGCTCGAAGGGGTCGCCGCCATCGGCCTCGGGCTTGCGCGCCAGCTCGGCCAGAATATCGCGGCAGCGCAGGCTCTGGCTCCTCAGCAGCGCGATGTCTTCAGCCATCGGGCTGTCCTTGGGCACCTCGTGGGCCAACTCGGCCGCCACCACCACGATGGTCCCCAGCGGCGTGCTCAATTCGTGGGCGGCGGCGGCGGCCAGCCCGCCCAGGGCCGACAGCCGCTGTTCGCGCGCCAGCGCCATCTGGCTCGCCGACAAGGCATCGCTGATCCGCCGGGATTCGTGGGCGACCCGGAAGACATAAGAGGCCAGCATCACCGCCGCCATGGCCAGCCCGATCCACACCCCGGTCAGGTACAGCGGCGGCATGACCAGATTTTCGCCATCCCACGGCAGCGGAAAGTGCCAGATCGCCAGCACCGCGCAGCACAGCTGGTTGACCAGGGTCAGCAGACAGACGTTCCAGACCGAGAGGATCGCCGCGCCCACGGTCAGCGGCGCCAGCAGCAAAATCGTGAAGGGATTGACCATGCCGCCGGTCAGGTAGAGCAGCAGGGTCAGTTGCAGAGTGTCGAACGCCAGATAGAGGGTGGCGTCCCGGTCGGTCAACCGCTGCTGGCCGCCGCGCTGGAGCATCACCAGCAGATTGAGCAATACCGACGCCCCGACCGTCGCCAGCATCGGCGGAATCGGCAGCTCGATCTTCAATAACTCGGTGATCACCGCCATCGAGGTCAACTGGCCGGAAATCGCGATCCAGCGCATCATGACCAGGGTCCGGCCGTTGACCCGGCCATCGGGCAACGGCGGCACCACGGCGGCGCCCCGCGCCTCCCGTTTGGCGCCGGCCCTGGATCGGTCGATGTCCTCGGTGGTGCTGGCCATGAGTTCCTCTTGCGGCCGGCGCGAAACGCCCTCTGCCCTGTGCGCTTATGTCTCATTTTGCCGACAAAGTCGACTGTTGACAGCGCCAGAACAGGGCTCTGCGGCGTTATCTTTCGTGCGCCCGTCCGAGGCCGGCTTTTCTTCCGGGTGGGTTTCGTGTCACAAGGAGTGGCTCCCGAACTCATCACACCGGAGGTTTCGATCCATGGCGTCTTTCTGGAAAACCGCCCTCGCCGGGGCGCTCGGCCTCGCGGCGCTCACGCAGTCCTCCGCGCCCGCCCTGGCGGCGGACCCGGTGACCATTGGTTCGATCGAGGCGCTGAGCGGCCCGGCCTCGCGCTATGGGCTGGCGATCCGGGCCGGCCTGGAACTGGCGCTCGAGGAAATCAATGCCGCCGGTGGTGTGCTGGACGGCCGGCCGCTGCAGATTCTGTTCGAGGACTCGGCGGGTCAGAAGGAGCAGGCGATCAACGCCGCGCGCAAGCTGATCGGCCGCGACAAGGTGCCGGCGATCATCGGTCCGACCCTGTCCACCGAGATGTTCGCGGTCGGGCCGGTGGCGCTCGAGCGGCAGGTGCCGATCATCGGCACCTCCAACACCGCCAACGGCATCACCGACATCGGCCCCTTCGTCTTCCGCACCTCGATGCCCGAGGCCGACGTGATTCCGGTGACCCTCAAGGCCGCTCAGGCCAAATTCGGGGTCAAGCGGGTGGCGGTGATGTACGGCAATGACGACGCCTTCACCAAGTCGGGCTACGATGTCTTCAAGGCCGCCCTGGCGGCCCAGGGCATCGAGACCGTGACCACCGAAACCTTCGGCGCCAAGGACACCGATTTTTCCGCCCAGCTGACCAAGATCAAGAGCCTCGATGTCGACGCGGTGGTGGTCTCGGCGCTGGTCGAGGCGGCGTCGGGCATCCTGCTCCAGGCCCGGCAGGTCGGCATTCCGGACACGGTGTTCTTCATCGGCGGCAACGGCTTCAATTCGCCCAAATTCGGCGAGATCGCCGGCGCCGCCGCCGACGGCACCCTGGTCGGCAGCCCGTGGTTCATCGGCAAGCCCGACCCGGCCAACCAGAGGTTCGTCGCCGCCTTCACCAAACGCACCGGCGCCCCGCCCGACCAGTTCGCCGCGCAAGCCTACGACACCCTGTTCATCCTCGCCGAGGCGATCACCCGCGCCGGCACCGCCAGCGGCGACGCCATCCGTCAGGCCCTGCTGAGCACCAGCCACACCGGCGTGCTCGGCCCCTTCACCTTCGACGAGCACCGCTCCCCCGGCGCCACCACCGGAGTCGTGGTGCTGGTCAGCCAGGGCGGAAAATTCGCAGCGCTGAAGTGATCGGCGGCGCGGCTACGGTTGCGGGGAGACCAGCGTCCGGGCGGCGGCCAGCGCCGTGTCCAGCGCCTCTTGAAGTGCCGGAACGCACGCGGCGGCGTCGGTGTGGCGGTGCTCGCGGAGCGCCTGTTCGGTCTCTTCCGCGAGCCGGAGCAGATCGGCGGCCTCCAGGGTTCCGGCGACATTCTTGATGGTGTGGATCAGCCGCCCGAGTTCGTCCCAGCGTTGGTCGAGGGCGGCGCGCCCCAGCGCACTTCCCGCGTCGGCGTAGCTTTCGTGGAACTTGACGATCAGTTTGCGCAGCAGACCGCGCCGGCCCAGCACCCGCGGCAGCGCCGCCGCGATGTCGAAGGGCGGCAGGTGATCCGGGAGCCCTTCCTCCTCCAGGACCGGCAGCGGCGCCGGCTGGGCCGCGACCACGCGCGGCCGGATCCAGCGCGCCAGGGTTTCCAGCAGCCGCGCCGGGTCCACCGGCTTGGCGATATGGTCGTTCATGCCGGCGTCGAAGCAGGGGCCGCGCTCCTGGTCCAGAACATGGGCGGTCATGGCGATGATCGGCAGGCCGGAGAAACCGGCGCGGGCGCGAATCCGCCGTGTCGCCTCGATGCCGTCCATCTCGGGCATCTGGATATCCATCAGCACCGCATCGTAGCGCCCGGGGTCGTCGATGAGCTTGGCCACGGCCTCGCGGCCGTTGCCGACGACATCGACCGCGATACCGGCGTCGGCCAGCAATTCCCTGGCCACCTGCTGGTTGATTTCGTTGTCCTCAGCCAACAGCACCCTGGCGCCGCGCAAATGGACCGGCGGCGGCACCGCCACGGGACCAGCCGGCGCGACCCCGCCGCCACCAAACACCGAGGCGATGGTGTCGAGCAGAATCGAGGCGTTGACCGGCTTGGTCAGCAACGCCTCGACGCCCAGCGCCTCGGAGCGGGCGACCACATCCTCGCGCTCGAAGGCCGTGACCATGAAGATGGCCGGCGGCTTGAGCACATGGCCGTCGCCCTTGATGGCGCGGGCGGTTTCCAGGCCGTCGAGACCAGGCATTTGCCAATCGATCAGCACCAGATCGAAAGTTTCCCCGCGCAGGGCGGCGCTGTCGAGCACGCGCAGCGCCTCGCGGCCCGAGTTGACGCTCTGGACCCGCATCGACCAGCCGAGCAGCATCGAGGACAGGATGTCCCGGGCCGAAGCGTTGTCGTCAACCACCAGCACCCGCAGGCTGGGCAGCGCCGCCGCGATTTCGGCGACCGCGACCTCCGGCTGCACGCCCAGCGTCACCGTCAGGGTAAAGGTGCTGCCGGCGCCAGCCTTGCTCCTGACCGCGATGCCGCCGCCCATCAGCTCGGCGATCTGGCGGCTGATCGCCAGCCCCAGACCGCTGCCGCCATAGCGCCGGGTGGTCGAGGTATCGGCCTGGGAAAAAGGCTGGAACAACCGGGAAATCTGTTCCGGGTCCATGCCGATGCCGGTGTCCCGGACCGCGAACTCGATTCGGACCGCCTCCTTCAGCGGCTCCACCACCCGCGCCGAGACGACGACCTCGCCGCCCTCGGTGAATTTGACGGCGTTGTTGACCAGATTGAGCAGCACCTGCCCCAGGCGCAACGGATCGCCGACCAGATGCGTCGGCACCTCGGGATCGACCCGGAACAACAGCTCCAGCCCCTTTTCCGCCGCCCGCGTCGCCGTGACGTTGGCCACGTTGTCGAGCACCGTGTTCAGGCTGAAGCCGACCTTCTCCAGCGACATCCGCCCGGCCTCGACCCTGGAGAAATCCAGAATATCGTTGATGATCCCGAGCAGCGCCGTCGCCGACGACTTGATCTTGCCGAGATAATCGCGCTGACGGGCATCGAGCGAGGTGCGCAGCGCCAGTTGGCTCAACCCGATCACCGCGTTCATCGGCGTGCGGATCTCGTGGCTCATGTTGGCCAGGAACTCGGACTTGGCGCGGGTGGCGGCCTCGGCCCGGCCGCGCGCGGCTTCCAGGGTCCGCGACAGCGCCTCGAGCTGGTGCTGCTTTTCACCGAGGGCGGCCTCGGCGTTGAGCTGGCGCTTGAGAATCAGGTAGTGGGTGATCACCAGCAGGCTGACCAGCAGCGTCGAAATGATCCCGAACAACCGGTCGACGGTGGCCATCTCCTGTTTGCGCAGCAGCACGATCGACCAGCCATCATCGTTGATCACCCGGCGCCCGACCAGAACCGCCTTGCCGTTGACCGCCTGCCAGGTGCCGTTGACCGGCTCATAGCGAAACACCGGCCGGAAGTTCACCCCGGAAAACTGGCGGGAGGACTCGATCCGCTGCCGGACTTCCGGCGACAACGGCCAAAGCGCACGCAAGCGCAACTCCGGACGGCTGCCGAACAGAACGATGCCATTGGAATCGATGAGATAGGCATCTTCCAGCGAGGTCAGCCCCATGTCCCGGGGCGACAGCACCCGCTTGATCACCGCCACTCCGGTGACGTGAGTCTGATCGCGGATCGGATAGCTGGAATAATAGCCGGGCTCCAGGGTGGTGACGCCGAGCGCGAAGTAGCGGCCGGCCTCGCCGGCCAGCGCCTGCTGAAAATAGGGCCGGAACGCGTAGTTCTTGCCCTCGAGGCTGGCCGGCCGATCGCGATTGGAAGCGGCGACGACCTTGCCCTCGCGGTCCATCAGGTAAGCCAGCCCGCCGTCGGTGGCCCGGCTCATGCTGTCGACGATCTGCTCGGCCGAGTTGCCCGCCCGCGCCGGACCGCTCAACTCGGCCAGCGCCCGCACCGCGCCGTCGGAGGCCCTGAGCTGCGACAGCAGGGTATTGCTGAGCAGCGAGACGTCGGTGCCGACATCCTCCTCCAGCTCATCGTCGAACAGACTGCCGAGGCCGTTGGTCAGGGCGCAGCCCAGCGCCGCCACCATCACCAGCGCACCGAAGGTGATCCGGAAGTGCTGGCGCAGCTTGCGCCGCTGATCCGCCTGGGTACTGCGCTCGATCTCGTAGCTGCACAGCGCCACCGTCGCCGCCACCGCCAACGCCGCGCGCAGCACCTGGACCGGCACGCCCAGCGCCGCCAGCACGATCTCGCTGTTCAACCATTGGGAGGGCGGCAGCAGCGAGGGCGGGACCACCATGCCGCAGGCAAGGCCGTAAAACCCGAAAACCCAGGCCGCCACCCGCAACCATGCCGCCTGTTCACCCTCGATCCGGCGCGCGTATCCGGCCAGCAGCGTCGCGGTGGCGATGCAGCCCGGCAAGGCCAGACAATAGCGGGACAGCCCGTTCGCGGTGGGCATGTCGACGGTGACGGCGGCGACCAGCACCGCCAGCAGCGGCGGCACCAAAACCCAGACCCCACAGGGAAAGCGGTCATGGGCGACCAGTCCCCGGCGGCCGAACTCCAACAGAAAGGCGAAAGACAGCGTCATCACCGCGAGCCGCAGCGCCATCCACCAGCCGGTGTCGGTCAGCTCGAGGGCGATGGTGGCAAGGTCGAGCCATTCGCTCAGCCCGTGGACGACTCCGAACAGACCCAACAGTTTCCAGGGAAGAAGCCTCGGCTCCCGCTCGCGAATCGACAAGCAGACCGAGCCCAGCAACAAGAAGGCCAGCCCATAAAAGAAGAAGACATAGTCGAGTTGCGTGCTCCAGACGTTGCCCATTTCATCCGCTCCCGGAGCAACTGACCTGAACAACCTCAGGAGGCGCCATCTCTACGCGAGGGCCGGCAAGGCCGCCGAATCCCCTCGAGTCTTATGGTTTTTTAGCAAAAGTCAATCCTTAACCTCCGGCCATGGGGGGGAGGGACTCGGCATAACGGCGGCGATCAACCGCTTGAACCGACCAGGGGCAAGCCGGTCACCTGGGACCAAGTCTGCTGCTGGGCGGGCGTGAACGCCAGCAAGACCGTCGATGCCGAGAATGTCCGGGCGCCGGTTTTGGTCATCTGGGACAAAAAGCCGGTATCCAGCGCCATCAACTGACCGGCGGACAGGCCGCGCAGCTGCCCGCCGGTCAGCCCCTGAATCTGCGGCTGCGACATGCTGTTCAGCACATCGCTGCCGATCACCGCGATCTGGGCCGGCGTCAGCTTCGCCACCTGACTGGCGCTCAAGCCGCGCATCTGTCCCGGGGTCAGCGCGGCGATGCTGGACAGGCTGATGCTCGACGGAGCCATGAGCGCCGCCACCTGATCGGCGCTCAGGCTTTGGAACTGGCTGGCGGACAGCGAGTCGATCTGCGTCGCCGACAACGCCTTCACCTGGGCGGTGGAGAAGCCGTCCAACTGCTGGTTGCTCAAGCTGCCGATCTCGCTGGCGCTGAAGCTGCCGATCTGGCTGTTGGACAGCAGGCCGATCGAGGGGGCGGTGAGCGCGGCCAATTGCTCCGCGGTCATGTTTTTCAGGTCCGCCCCGCTCAGCCCCGCCAGCTGAGGGCCAGCCAGTGCCGAGACGACGCCGGGGCTGAGAGCCTGAAACTGGGCGGTGCTGAACGCCGCCAGCTGGCTCGCGGAGAACTGGCCGACCTGCGCGGCACTCAACCCGGCGATGTGATCGGGGCTCAGGCTTTTCAGTTGGGACGCCGACAACAGCGCCGTCTGATCGGCACCCAGCGCCTGCACCTGACTGACCGACCAGGCGGCCAGTGACTTCAGGCCCTTGATTTGGGCCGAGCTCAGGGCCTGAACCTGCGCACCGGTCAAGCCGGCGAGCTGGTCGGCCTTCAGGCTGTTGAGTTGCGCCGCCGTCAGAGCCTGGATCGCCGGGACGCACATCTGAGCGAGCGTCCCGGCGCCCAGCGCACCGAGCTGGCCGGCGCTCAGGCTCATCAGGGCAGGAACGCTCAGGCCGTTGAGCTGATCGGCGGTCAGAGCGGAGAGCTGCGCGGTGGAAAACGCCTTCGCCTGGGCCGCGCTCAGCCCCGCCATGTCCGCGGCCGACAGGCTGCTTAGCTGGCTCGCGGTGAGCGCCGCCAGCTGAGCCGTGCCAAAGCCGGCGATCTGCTGCGCGCTCAGGGCGCCAAGCTGGCCGTTGGTCAGCGCCTGCATCTGGGGGGAGGTCAAGGCGCTCAGCTGGGCGGTGCTGAAGCCGTTCAGCAGACTGGTGCTCAACCCGCTGACCTGACTGGCGCTCAGCGACTTCAGCTGGCTCAGCGTCACGCCGGCAAATTGCGCGGACGACAGCAGGTTGAGCTGGGCGGCGCTCAGCGCCCCGATCTGGGAGCTGGACAAGGCCTTGATCTGACCGGAGCCGAAGCCCTGTACCTGCGCGTCGGCCAAGCCGCCGATCTGGGTGGGCGTCAGGGCCGCCATCTGGGCGCTCGATAAATTGGCCACCGGCAGGGCATTGAGCTGGTCGGTGGCCATCGCCTTCAGCTGAGCGCTGGTCAGGGCCGCAGTCTGGGTGGCCGACAACCCCGCGACCAGAGTGCCGCTCAGGGCTCCGATCTGGACCGTGGTCAGGGCCTTGATCTGGCTGACCGTCAGCGTGCCGAGCACGCTCGTGCCAAGGGCCGCCACCTGATCGGTGCTCAGTGCCGCGACCAGGGACGCGCTCAATCCGGCGACCTGGGCGCTGCTCAGGCTGTTGAGCTGGGCCGGCGTGAAGCCCCGCATCTGCCCCGAACTCAGGCTGTTGAGTTGGGCGACGGTCAGCGCCGCTTGCTGATCGCCGGTCAGGCCGGCCAGCTGGTCGGTGGTCAGGCTTTTGATCTGGGAGCCGCCCAGCGCCGCCACCTGATCGGCGGTCAGCGCGGCGACCTTGGCGGAGGTCAGGCTGGCCAGCTGCTTGGTCGTCAGCGCCTTGACCTGGGCGGCAGTCAACCCCTGGAGCTGCGTGCTGTTCAGGCTGTTGAGCTGATCGCTGGTCAGGGTGGCGACCTTGAGCCCGGTGATGTTGGCGCCCAGATTGCCGATCGCCAGATTGGCAAGCTGGGCCGTGCTCAAGGCCGCAACCTGTGCCGAGGACAGGGTGTAGACCTGATTGGCGGTCAGCGCCGCCACTTGGCTGGCGCTGAGCGAACTCGCCGGAATGACCGCCATCTGGTCGCTGGTCAGATATTGCAGCTGACTCGTGGTCAGCGCCTTGATGTTCAAGGATTTGAGTTGCTGCGCGCTCAAGGCCTGCATCTGCGCGCCCCCCAGCGCCGCCAACTGGGCGGTGCCAAGCGAAGCGATGGCGATGGCCTGGATTTGCACCGCCGTCAGCCCGGCGATCTGATCGGTGGTCAGGGCCTTGAGGGTGACGGCCTTGATTTGGTCGGCGGTGAGGTTCGCGATCTGACCGGCGCTCATCGCCTGGAGCTGCGCCGCCGACAGCGCCCTGAGCTGCGCCGACGACATCTGAGCCAGTTGGTCGTAGGACAGCAGCGCCACCTGATCGCCGCTCAGTTTCGTGACCTGCGCGGGGTTCAGCGCCTGAATCTGAACCTCGCTGCCCCCGGGCGACGGGTTGGCCGAGGCGTCCTGGGCCGGCGGTTTGGGCAGAGGGGGCGGGACCGGCCTGATTTCCGAAAGCGTGATCGTTTGCCAGTCACCCCAATAGGGGCCGTTGCTGGCGCGAATCTGGATGGTGTCGATCCCCGCCTTGTCTGCGGTCTTGATCGAAACACCGTCCAATGTCGACACGGATACTGCGGCAGCGGCACTGGTCGCGGTTTTCGTCTCGCCATTTATGGTGATGACCTGGCCGGCGCTATCGAAAATCTGGTATTGGACAATCGGCTTACCGGCCGGGTCCGTGAAGCTGGCCAGATCGGAGAGCGTGACCGAGGTCGAGGTATTCGCCGTCGCGCTGCCGCCGGCCGTCGAATATGGCGCGTCAAGTCTGAAGATATGCACGGAATTATCCGTGATACCCAGCGCGAATTCATCGGCGGCACTATGCGGCTTGCTGATGATGAGGTCGGGCGCCGCGCCATCGTTGGCCGAAGGACCGGTGTTGTCGACCACCAACGCCGTCGCGCCGAAACCCGACACCACGGTCAGGATGTGTCCGGTGCCCGATTGCCAGTAGCCGCTGACGATGTCGCCGGGCCGCAGGCGTGACTTCCAGTTTGGATCGATCCCGGACGCACCACTATAGGCGGTGATCCACTCGCCGTTCGAGACCGGGCCGGTGATCGCCGCCGAACTGACCGGCAGCGCGGCACCGGCAATCGTGGCGATCTCGCTGGCCAGGATCCAGCAGCCATGATCATTCCACGGGGTTCCGACGAACGCATTCGCGACGGCGGTAATATCCGAGGGCAAAGCCTGCCCGGATAGATGTGTGGCTGGCAGCATCGCGCTGGCCTGGGACGACGGCAGCGTGGTGAATGAGGCGCTGCACAGCACATCGTCGCGATTGGCGATAAAGAAACCGCTGAAACTATAGCCACTCAGATCAAAGTCCGAGTCTATCAGAGATAAATATTCATTCTCACGATAGGTGGTTGATGATGTAAATGTTATATCATTAAAATAACCAAGGCCGGCATTGTAGTACCCATCCGCCGTCCATGCGAATGACACCGACAATGAGTAGCCCAAATCATGGCTCTTGGCAAAGGGCGTCGTATTACCATTGCCCTGAAGCCGACCCACCCCGGGAGACCAGGATACTGTATAATTATCAAGATCATAGCCGGACAGCAGAAGATATTTTGGATTATCGCTCCCTGAGATCGCGAAGACATCCGACAGTTTTACAGCCTGCCCCGGTGAGAGGACATTCGACCCATTGTTTTTGATTGCGATTGTCATCTCTGACGCCCTTGCCCATGGCCTCCCCGGACGTATCCTGTGGTGCCGAAATGCAGGCCCCGCGCGACTGGGCTCTCCGCGACTGGGCTCGCGATGACGAAGGGCCTTAACGAATTATTAATATTGCAAAAACTTCGCCGCATGTCAATGACGCGCGGCGGCAATGCAGGGTCAGCGCAGACCGCTTGGCCTGCGAAAAGAAGGGCTTAAGCGGGAGACGGTGGCGGCCTTGATGGCAACCGACCGGTTCAGACATGATCCCGAACTGTGTTTACCTTCATCAGCCAGAACAGGTCTCAGGCTTGCGTGTCCGCATCGCCACCGGGAGAGGTCCCAAGCGAATATCCATCGCGCTCCAAGCGCTCCCTCAAGGCCTGGCGAACATAGTCAGACATGTCACAAAAACGATCCGAAGAGGCTTGGCGAACAATCCGATAAAGGCCAGGATGAATGCGAATCTGCATCAGTTTTGAAGCTTGCATCTTTTTCCTCGCCTGATGAGACGCTGCGGTTTCACTCGTGACGGCAAAGCTGGTCATCGGGGCAATCTTATTTTTCATTTCACTCCCCCCATGGCAGGCCCAACGATAGACAGGGCATGAGCATCATCAGATAGGTGAACCGTGGCCACCAACTGGGTCACGGTCGCGTCGGTGGTTGAAAAGAACCCCGCCGGATGAACACCAAGCCAAACCATCAACGCCAGAACGCAACCGATCGCGATCAGCTGATTCTGGGGCAAATCCGCACCCGAGGCCACTTCACGACCCGTGGACGAGGTAAACAGGATGCGATGATAGGAAGAGAAGAAGTACACGGGGCCGATGACGATCACCGAACCGGCAAGCACCGTTATCAAAGGAAGCGAGTGGAACGCGCCAATCATGATCAGCAACTCGCCAAGAAATGTTGCGGTTCCAGGAAGACCGACCGCGCCCAGGACCAGCATCAAAAAAACAAAGGCGAATTTAGGCATAGTCGAGATCAGGCCGGAAATCCGGCTCATCTCATAAGTCTGAATGCGGTCGTAGAGCGACCCGGCACACATGAACAAGCAGGCCGACACCATGCCCTGAACAAAAATCATCAGGACGGTGCCCTCAATGCTCTGCACCGTGAGGGAAAAGACGCCGATGGCGGTGAACCCCATATGCGCCATCGTGGCGTAGGCCAGCACCCGCTTGATGTGATCCTGCGAGACCGCGACAATCGAACTCTGCATCACTGTGATCGCCCCAAGGGTAATCACCAGCGGCGCGAAATAATGACAGGCGTCCGGCAGCAACGGCAGCAGCAGTCGCAAGAAGCCATAGGTCCCGAGTTTCATATGAACGCCGGCGATGAGCATTGAAACCGCGGTCGGCGCGTGAACATGCACTTCCGGCAACCAAGTGTGCACCGGCCACATCGGCATTTTGACGGCAAACGACACAAACATCGCAACCCATAGCCACATCTGCATTTGCGGCGATAGTTTGTGGGTCATCAACACTGGAATGTCGAAGGTGCCGCCCTGCCAACCGATCACGAGAATTGCGACCAGCAAACAGACCGAGCCAACCATATTGAACAGCACAAAGTTGAAGGCGGCTTGACTCCGACCCTCGCCCCGCTGGCTGCCAATCAGCAGAAACAAAGGAATCAGCGCCGCCTCGTAAAACACAAAGAACAAAATCATATCAAGCGCACAAAACGTTCCGATCAGCACGCTCTGAAGAACGAGCAATGCGACCACGTGCTCGCGCACCCGGACACGGACGCTTTCCCGACCGGCAATCATGGCCAGCGGCACCAGCAATGACGCCAGCGCCACCAGCCAGACCGAAATGCCGTCAATGCCCAGATGCCAGGAAATCCCAAGTTGAGGAATCCAACTCGCGCGCTCCTCAAACTGAAACCCAACCTTGCCATGTTCAAAAAAGTAAAGCGTCAGCAAAGAGAGCGCGGATGTCAAAAGAGCGAAAGAAAACGCGATTCGATAGGCGATATCCTGCTGCCGCGCGTCCCCCTGGTCCCTGACCATGATTGTGGCCAGCGCGCCAAGAAGCGGGGTGATAATCAGGATTGTCAGCACTGGCAATTCAAGCATTTCCAAGGTCCCCTTTTGATACAGGCCGCGCCATCCAGCAGAATCCGAATAGAGCTTTCAAACTTATGGTGAAACATGGGTGATGGGATGGTTCGGGCTCTCTCCGACATGGTGAGGCCGGACCGGCGCCAGGGTCACGTAAACGATAATAATAATCGCAAGTACAGTCCAACCGCCCATTGCCTGATGCTCCTGTTGCTGCGGTGTCTCACCGCCGATGTCAGTGTGAGTGCCTGAGAAAATCGTATCGGGTCCAACGCGACAGAATACTGAGTAGAACTCTATTGAGTGAGGTAGGCCCACAGAATAATAACGGCAATACCGGTGATCATCCCCGCCGCATAATGATAGATGAATCCCGTCTGAATGCTGACGGAGCGACGGGCGAAGTTCCAGACCGACACCGAAACTTGGTTTCGTATCAGGTTTTCGATCCAGCTGCCGTTCACCGAATAAGCGAGCTCCTTGATCATGCCGCCGGCACCCTTGACGAAATAGCGGTCATACACGGAGTCGAAGCACCACTTTTCATTGAAGAGCCGGTACAGCACCGGCAGCGCCCGCGCGATCCGTCCCGGCAGCTCCGGTACGAAAATGTAGCAGATCAGAGCCGCGACAATCCCAGCCGCCGCCAGACCAATCACCAGGAAGCCAATCATTTCAGGCAACTCAGCCGCAGGGGCGAACAAACGCCCGGCGACACCTGAGATCAGCGTCGCCCCCATGAGCAGAACAACAGTCGCCAGCATCAACCAAGCCGTACCATGGCTGTGCCCATGGTCCTGATCATGGCCATGAGACGCCCGCCCCGACTGACCGAAAAACACCACGAACATCAACCGCCACGAGTAAAAGGCGGTGAGCGGCACGGTCAGCACCAGCAGGGAAAAGGCGATGGCGGCGCTGGGGCGGTCCGACGCGGCATAGATCGCCCCGAGAATCGCCTCCTTGGACAGGAAGCCCGAAAAGCCCGGAATGCCGGACAAGGCCAGCGACCCGATCGCCATGGCGAGCACGGTGACCGGCAGCGTCCGGGCCAGACCGCCCATGCGCCGGATGTCCTGCTCGCCGCTCAGGGCATGAATAACAACGCCGGCACCAAGGAACAGCAGGGCCTTGAAGAAGGCGTGGGTGATCAGATGAAACATCGCGGCATCGGTGGCAAGAACACCGCACGCGGCGACCATGAAGCCCAACTGACTCATCGTCGAGTAGGCGATGATTCGCTTGATGTCATATTGCGCAAGAGCGGTCGTCGCCGCGACAAACGCTGTGACGGCACCGATGATCGTGACAAAATCCAGCACCAGCGGCGCGGCCTGGAACAACGGCGCTAACCGAACCAGCATGAACACACCAGCGGTCACCATGGTCGCGGCATGGATCAGCGCGGAAACCGGGGTCGGGGCCTCCATGGCATCGGGCAGCCAGATGTGCAGGCCGATCTGAGCAGACTTGGCCATCGCCCCGATGAACATCCAGATGCCGATCAAGGTCAGAGCCGGAATCTTGATGCCGGCAAAATCCAGCATGACCCCCCGAGCCGCGGGGATACCGGCAAATATCGTGTCGAAGTCCAGCGAGCCAAAGACAAAGGCAACTGCGATGATGCCAAAGCAGAACCCGTAATCCCCCTCACGATTGACAATCATTGACTTGATCGCGGCCAGATTGGCGCTGTTCCGGTTATACCAATGATTGATCAGAAGGTACGAAGAGAGGCCGACACCCTCCCAGCCAAAGTACAGCTGCAGAAGATTGTCCGCCGTAACCAGGGACAGCATAAAAAATGTAAAAACACTGATGTTGCCGAAATAGACATCCCGGCGCGAGTCATCATGCATATAGTCTAAAGAATAAATGTGAACCAGGGCAGAGATCACTGTGACCACGACGATCATGATCGCAGCCGTCTGGTCAATCCTGATCGACCACGCGACCTTCAGGTCGCCGCTCCTGAACCATTCGGCAAGCACTGTCGTGTGACTGGTCCCGGTCAGGCAGTCGTTGGCCAGAATCACCGCGGCGACCGCCGAACAGCATAGGGCGATAACGGAGAGCAGCGAGCCGTGACGAAATCCGAACACCGGCCTGGACAGGAATGCCAGCGCCCCCCCGACCAGTGGGGCAAATACCAACAACGCTTCCATCAAGCCCTCCACAACAGGACATTAATTTGGACACTGCGCGCCAGAGTCGCGCTGAAAAGGCTGGAACTTCAGTATCGAGCGCCTGACCGGAAGACAAATTCCGTGACAGACTTCAATTCGAGAGAGGCGTTTTCATACAACCCTTCAAGAACATCTTTTCGAGTGATCACACCCAAAAGCACCCCGTTCTCGACGACCGGCATGTGGCGGATTTTCTTTTCCGCCATCAACTCCATCAACGCGGATAACTCATCATCAGCCTTCGCGGCGCAGACATCCCGGGTCATGATTTGATCAACAGTCATCGTGACCACGGCTGCTTTATGACGACTCAGAGCGAGCGCGATATCACCAAGCGACAACACGCCGGCAACCTGCCCATCCTCGTTCACAACGACTGCCAGCGAATGCTTTCGGCCATTGGCTGTTCCGGTAAAGCTGGTCGCAGCATCGACAACATTATCCTGCGGATGCAGAATAAAGCTGCTCACGTTGTTTGTCCTCAAGAAACGAGCGACAGTACAACCATCCTGCGCTGGATACATGCCACCCATTTGCTTCCCATCGCCTTTGAAAGTTGATGCCGGCACGCCACATTCACAACACAATACGCAAGCAGCATACGACCACATCAACATGCCATCGTACTTACAACAGTAATATTTGATCGCCATGACACTGCATAGCTGTATATCTCAACAGCTGTCAGATATGACAGGTTCCGCAAACGCCCATCACGGCAAGGCGCGCGGCCCTGCCGGCCGGCTCACAGCGCCGCCCCGTCGATTGTTGTCAGGTGCAATTTTTTCCCAGCGATGCTACCAGTCGCCCGAAGTCCTGACCACTGTATCGGTACCGGACTTGCAGGTTTTGGCCGGCTGGAGTGAGGAAAATCCAGACTTGGCCTTGGAAATGACAGGCGGAAAGAGGGTCAAACGCTCCGCCATAGGAACGTTGCTGGCACTCGTTTTCACCATCGCCATGCCGATGGTGCTCCGGGAGCCATTCCCACCTTCACTCAACTGACCATAACAAGGGGAAACAGTCATGAGACTACTGACCGTAACGATGGCCACCGCGGTCGCGGCCCTGCTCGCCGTGCCCGCCCTCGCCCACGACTTCAAGGTCGGCGCCATCGAGGTCGAGCATCCGTGGGCGCGAGCCACGGTCGCGTCGGTACCGAACGGCGGCGCCTTCATGGAGCTGAACAACACCGGCAAGGAGGCTGACCGGCTGGTTTCCGCCGCCTCCCCAGCCGCCGAGCGGGTTGAATTGCACACGCACATCGATGATGGCGGTGTGATGAAGATGCGCCAGGTTCCCGCCGTGGAACTGGCGCCCGGCGCCACGCTCAAGCTCGCGCCCGGCGGCCTGCATGTGATGCTGCTCGGCCTCAAAGAACCACTGGTCAAGGGCAAGACGATCCCGCTGACCCTGACCTTCGAGAAGGCCGGCGCCGTTACCGTCGAGATCGAGGTCCAGGCTGCCGGAGACGCCAAGGCCGCTCACGAAGCCAAGCACCACGATCATGAGCACGAGCATGGTGACCATGACCACGAGCACGAGCACGAGCACGAGCACAAGTACTGACGATTGATGATGAACGCCGCCAGAGTTGGAATCGGCGGACAGAAAATATCACGGGGTCAAGGGGCCTTTCGGCCCTTTGCCAGAGGGTGCGGGGGAGCGGCGCTCCCCCGCTGCCGGCCTCGCCGTGAACATGCAAAGGGTTTCTTTTTCATAAAATACTCGATATCAATGGGGCGATCATCCCCTCGGGCGACAGGCCGTGAGTGAAAAACTGGACACAGAGTTAGCGGTAAAGCTGGAGGCGATTCAGTCCCTGGCGGCAGTGGCCTTGAGCGCGCTGCCACTGGGCGTGAACGCGATCTTCAAGGGCGCCGACGGGCTGCTGGCCATTTCCAAGCCGCCCCGCCCTTCGCGCCTGAAGTTCTTCGCCGAGGAGTTGTCGTTCAGCCTTGCGGTCAGCCCCGAAGGCGAAGACTCCGTGTGCCAGATTTGGGCTGAGATCGGCCACGTGCCTTACACCGTCGAGTCGGTCGACCGCCGGAACAGCGTCCTCGCCGTGCTCAGGGCCACCCAGGGACTGACGCGCGCGCGCTTCGTGGTCGAAAACGGCCAGAAAATCCTGCTGATCGCCGACAGCCGCATCGCCGGCACCGTCACCCCCGAACGCTTGGTCTACGAGGTCGTACAACTGCTCCAGGAGGCGCGGCCCTATTTGCGCCTCCTGGCAGCGGAAATGTCTGGCTGAGGGCCTTCGGCGACCAAGGGGCGCCGCCCCTTGGAACCCTGCTGGGGCCTTGAGGCCCCAGACCCCGTTACTGTTTTATTCGTCAGCTTTGGGTTTGGGCTTTTTCGCCGGTGGCGGTGGAGGCGACGCCAACAGCGGACACGCGGCGGGCGTCGGCTGGCAGGCCAGTTCCAGAGGCGGCGGCGGATAGTGCTTCAACGCCGCCTCGGCCGCGGCTTCGCCATGAGCCATGCTGCGTTCGAGGTTCGACCAAGTCCAGTCATAATTGGTCTGGTGGCTGACGTGAATTTCGATCACCCGCACTTTGCTGTTCTGCTCCCGCATTTTATATTTGAACAGCTTAACGTCGTCTTCACTGGTCGTCGAGGCGAACAGCATCACCAGATTGTTCATTGACTGGTACAGGGTTTCCGCCGGGCGCACCTGCTTGCGATCGAGAATGCGGCTGACCCAAACCTCATCGAGATCCGGGTGATTCTCCATCAGGTGCTCGAAGTTGACGGTGTCGATGGTCGCACCTTCGCAATACATGTCGCCATCGATGGTCACCGGCGCGACAATATAAGGCAAGGCCGAGTTGGCGCAGATGCTCTCGGGAGTGATCGGAAGATAGCCCGGATGCCCCTTCTTGTTGGTGAACATCTGGAGCTTTTTCTTGGTCAGATTATAGGCGTTGAAATAGATCGGCGGCTTGCCGGGCTGATACAGCCGATCGAACTTGATCGACTCCAGGAACGAGCTATTCGGGTAATACAGCTTCGACAACCCGTTGTTGGCCGAGAGGAAAATCATGCTGGTCAAAAAGCGGGTGACCGGATTGACCGCCAGCACGTCGTTGAGCAACGTGCTGTTGAAGTTGGCGATACTCCACTGGCTCGGATTGGTGGCAAAGCGCAGCAGATCGTCGGAGGCCTTCTTGATCGCCTCGGGCACCACCAGATTGGCATAGTTCTTGGGATTGAGCGTAAAGTTGACGCTGTCGTTGACGAGACCGACGAAGTCGGGGGCAAAGACATTGGCAATGGGAAAGCGCTCATACTCTTCGTCGGGACGGAAAATGTCCTTGAAGAACTGCGTCGCGGTCTCGACTTCCGTGCCCGGATCGGCTTGATTATAAACCACACCCAGCCAGGAGCCGACGCAGGAGCAACTCCAAACGTCGAAGGTGATATTGGCCCGCTTCAACGCCTTCAAGGCGCCGATGCTGATCCCGACCGCCGGGCCCCCGCCCGCGAGTGCAATCGCACGTTTGACTGGACGCTCACTCACCGCATTTCCCTCCCCTGTCCCAACCGTCACGCAGACGGAATACACCAAAGATAAAAGCGTTACCGGTCCTCTATACCATAACCGGCACCCGGACGCATGGGCATTCTGCGTGAATTGTCGATGATCAGGTCAGGAGGCACAACCCTTAGATTGAGACACAGCACAACCATGACAACCAAAGGAGGATGATGGCCCTCAGCCAGCCATTTCCGGCATCTTTTCACCGGTGCGCGGCCGGTCTTCGCCGGGTGGCGGTGAGGACGGCGAGTCGGGATAGTGAAAAGCCGGCTTGCCCCCCCGGATAGTTACCAGCACGGCGCCACCGCGCGCGAGGCGGCCGAACAGCAGCTCTTCGGCCAGCGGTTTCTTGATGTGCTCCTGAATCACCCGACCGAGCGGGCGGGCACCGAACAGTGGGTCGTAGCCCTTCCGGGCCAGCCACGCCCGCGCCTCGGCGTCGAGTTCGATCGAAACGCCGCGATCGGTGAGTTGCGCCTCGAGCTGGATGATGAACTTGTCCACCACCATGGCCACAATCTCGGCCGGCAGTGCGCCGAAGGGAATGATGGCGTCGAGCCGGTTGCGGAACTCGGGCGTGAACAGCTTCTCGATGGCCTCCATGTCCTCGCCGACCCGCACCGTGCGCTCGAAGCCGATCACCGGTTTGGCCATATCGGCGGCGCCGGCATTGGTGGTCATGACCAGGATCACCGAGCGGAAATCCACCGACTTGCCGTTGTGGTCGGTCAGCTTGCCGTGATCCATGATCTGCAACAGGATGTTGAACAGATCGGGATGGGCCTTCTCGATCTCGTCGAGCAGCAGCACGGCGTGAGGGTGCTGGTCGATGGCGTCGGTCAGCAACCCGCCCTGGTCGAAGCCGACATAGCCGGGCGGGGCGCCGATCAGCCGCGACACCGTGTGGCGCTCCATGTACTCCGACATGTCGAAGCGGATCAGTTCAACCGAGAGGATTTTGGCCAGCTGGCGCGCCACCTCGGTCTTGCCGACGCCGGTCGGACCGGCGAACAGATAGGAACCGATCGGCTTTTCCGGCTCGCGCAACCCGGCGCGGGCGAGTTTGATCGCGCTCGACAGCACGCCGATCGCCTTGTCCTGGCCGAACACCACGGTCTTGAGATCGCGCTCCAGGGTCTGCAATGCCTCGCGGTCGTCCTTGCTCACCGATTTCGGCGGAATGCGCGCGATCTTGGCCACCACCCCTTCGATGTCCTTGACCGAGATGGTTTTCTTGCGCCGGCCCTCGGGCAGCAGCATCTGGGCGGCGCCGACCTCGTCGATGACGTCGATCGCCTTGTCGGGGAGCTTGGCATCACCAATATAGCGCGCCGACAGTTCGACCGCCGAACGAATGGCGTCGTTGGTGTAGCGGACATGGTGGAATTCTTCGTAATAGGGCCTGAGTCCGCGCAAAATCTTGATCGCATCCTCGATCGACGGTTCCTTGATGTCGATCTTCTGGAAACGCCGGACCAGCGCCCGGTCCTTCTCGAAGTGGCTGCGGTATTCCTTGTAGGTGGTCGAGCCGATGCAGCGGATCGCCCCCGAGGCCAGGGCGGGCTTGAGCAGGTTCGAGGCGTCCATCGCCCCGCCCGAGGTCGCCCCCGCCCCGATCACCGTGTGAATCTCGTCGATGAACAGCACCGAGCCTTCCAGCCCCTCCAACTCGGTCAGCACCGCCTTCAGCCGCTCCTCGAAATCGCCCCGGTAGCGGGTGCCGGCCAGCAGCGTGCCCATGTCGAGCGAATAGATCACCGCGGTGGCCAGCACCTCGGGCACCTCGCTATGAACGATGCGCCGCGCCAGCCCCTCGGCGATCGCGGTCTTGCCGACTCCGGGGTCGCCGACCAGCAGCGGATTGTTCTTGGCCCGGCGGCACAAAATCTGAATGGTGCGCTCGACCTCCTGGTCACGGCCGATCAGCGGATCGATCTTGCCGGCCGCCGCCTTGCGGTTGAGGTTGACGCAATAGGCCTCCAGCGCCTCGCCGGGCTTGCGCGCGGCCTTCTCAGCCGCCGCCGGTTCCTCTTCTTCGACACCGGAAACCCGGCGCGGCTGGGAGTAACCGGCCGCTTTGGCAATGCCGTGGGAAATATAATTCACCGCGTCGAGCCGGGTCATGTCCTGTTCCTGGAGGAAATAGACCGCGTGGCTCTCGCGCTCGGCGAACAAGGCGACCAGCACGTTGGCGCCCGTGACCTCCTCGCGCCCCGAGGACTGAACGTGAATCGCCGCCCGCTGCAAGGCCCGCTGGAAGCCGGCGGTCGGCGCCGCGTCCCCCGGCCGGGGCAAGGTGAGATTGGCCAGACCGATATTGACATGATCAAGCAACCGCCGCCGCAACTGCTCGATATCGACCCCGCACGCCCGCAGCACCGCAAGAGCATCCGGGTCATCGAGCAGTGCCAGCAGCAGATGCTCCAGCGTCACATACTCGTGGCGCCGGTCGTTGGCGTGGCCAAGAGCGCGATGCAAGGTTTGTTCGAGATTGCGGGAAAGCATGACCGGGTCAGTCCTTCTCCAATGTGCACTGCAACGGGTGCTGGTGCTGCCGCGCGAAATCCATGACCTGCGTCACCTTGGTTTCCGCGACCTCGTAAGTATAGACGCCACACAAACCGACGCCACGGCGGTGAACGTTAAACATGATCCGGGTCGCCTCTTCACGATTTTTATTAAAGAAGCGCTCAAGCACATGAACGACGAACTCCATCGGTGTATAGTCATCATTCAGCATCAGCACCTTGTACATCGAGGGCTTTTTTGTCTTCGGCTGCGCCTTGACCACCACCCCGGTGTTGATGCCATCGTCGTTATTGCGATCGATATCGGCCATGGTCCCCGCGGAGCCCTCCGTCGCGTGAGCAATCCGAACAATGATATGAGAAGACCCGCCCGGTTTAAAAGGGCCGAGATGGCGGGGCTGTCCATTAACGGGCCGGGGTCACCAGGGGCGTCGCCCCTGGACCCCACCAAAGGCCGGGGGCCTTTGGAAACCGACGGGTTTAACGCTTCTCGGCGGTGTATATGCTGTGGATACCGATCTGGTAGGTCCGGCCCTCCAACTGCTTCAGCAGAGCGGCCTCGAGGGTGCGGGCGGCGGGCTTGTCGTCAACCTCCCGGAGCGCCTTGTGCAGATCGGTCAGCGCTTCGCCGCTGGCGATCGCCACCAGATGATCGGCGCCATAAGGCGCTGCCACGACCAGCGGCACCAGATACGGCTTACCCAGGGGAATCTCCAGCGGGTCTTTCACCTCGGCGGTGTTGAGCGGATAAATGAGGTTGATCGTGCCGTCGGACGCGACATTGAACAGGGTGAAGAAGGTCTTGTTGTGCCCGTCGATGGCGAAGGAGACTTTGTCGCCCGCGACATGCACCGCGTCGCCGGGGTTCAGCGCCATGCCGAGACTGCGCCCTTCGGCCAGCTTTTTGATCAGCTCGGTCAGATGCCACTTGTCGGCCACGCTCTGGACTCTCGGCAAATCGGCCTGGGCATCGCCCTTCGGCTTCACGTCGGCCGACACGACCTGGCGCTTGAAGGCCCGGGTCTCCTCGGCGATGACCGCCGGGTTGGTAGCGAAATCCGCAACCATGTCGCCCAGAGACGACGACACCCGCCGTCGGGCCACGTCCCAGGTCAGCAGGGGGCGCGTGGTGACGTCCACCACGTCGACATTGGTCAGCCCGCCCTTCAGCGCGCCGACATCGGGAGCGTTGACGATGGCCAGGGCGATGCGGGGCGCCACGACCGGAGCGGCGGCACTGGCGTTGGCCTTGACCTGCTCCTGGATCGTCTTGATGACCGGATCAGGCTTCGCGGCCGGCGCCGGGGGTGCCGCCGGAGCCGGAGACACGGCCGCCACCGCAACAGGCTTCGCCGCCGGGGCCGGAACGGGCTTGTTGGCGTTTTCCAGCAACAGCTTCGCGATATCCTTGAGCCCGTCCTGGGACGACTTCTTCGCGGCTTCCGCCGCCGTCGGGGTCAGGAAGGCGAGCTCGTTGTTCCGCTGCATGACGACGCCGCGCGCCTTGTTCGGGATCACCGAGGGGTGCTGCTGGCCCTCGAGCTTCATCCGAACCTCGTCGAGCACGTAGTCGCGCAGTTCCTCGATGGTGATGACGCCGTCCTTGTTGGCGTCGGCGGCGCCGCGCAGCCCCTCGGCCAGCGACCAACTCAACGCCCCGCGGATGTTGCCGCCGATTTCGACCTCCGGCGCCTCCTCGTGATCCTGAACGGCGCCGAAATAATAGACATTGGGCAACTCGGACGGAATCTGCGCCCAGGCCGGATCCATCGGCGGCAGGCGGTCTTCCGAGGCCTTGATCGGCAGATAGGGCACCGCCCGCACCTTCGGCTTGGTCAGGGCGGAATTGCTGAAGCCCCGGGTCATGGTCCCGGAGTGGCAGGCATCGACCACCACCAGCAGCTTGACCCCGGCATCGGAGGCGCGCTTGAACATCGCCCCCATTTCGTCGTCGACGATGCGCTCGTAGGTGCCCTTGCCGCTGAGGGAGAAACCGGTCAGCATCAGCGTCGAATCGTAACCGCTGGCTTCGGAGCCTTTGACATGCTCGGGTTCCTGCCCGCCATGGCCGGCATAATGGAACACCAGAATGTCGTCCTTCTTGGCTTTCGCCAGCAGATCGTTCCAAGCGGCCATCACGGCGTCGCGGGTGACCGCCGCGTCGACCAGCAGGCGAACGTCGACCGCGCCGCCCTTGCGCAGGGCATCGGCGACATCGCGGGCGTCGTTGACCGCGCCATCGAGCTTGGGATTGATGATCTGATAGTCGTCGATCCCGATGACCAAGCCATAAAGATTGGCCGCCATCGCCATTTTCGGGGCCACCGCCTCATACGACAGCGCCAGCATCGCCAGTCCGGCCAATATCCACCGCATTGCAACTCTCCTATGACGCGCCATCGTCTTCAGTGAAACTTTCTGACCAGCGGGAAGTCTTCCTGCTCGCCGAGCGACTGCCATTTCGCCGCCTGGGAGTGGTTCGGGCTGACTTCCTTGGCCAGCACCGGCACCGTCTGCTTGACGTACCTCGCCAGATTGTTCGGATACACGATACCGGTTTCGTCGGCCGAGGCGCCGCCGGTCAACCCGCCGATCACCGCGTAGGCGAAAACGCCGTGCTCCGCCCTGCCGCTGCCCTGGGGTTTGTAGCCGTCGAGCGCCTCCTGATTCGAGGCCGCCGCCGCCAGCACCGAAATGCCGGCCTCGTCGTTGAGGTTGGCCAGGGCGTCAAAGGACGTGCCCTTGGCGAAAGCGCCGGAATGGCAGGTGTCGAGCACCAGCAGCACGTGCGCCTTCTTGCCGTTGATCGCCACCAGATGCTGCAACAGGGCGTCCTGGCCGAAGGCTTCCTTCTCCACACTGTCCGGACCGGCGACATTCGCGGTGATGAAGTAGAACTTCCCGGCGGCCCGGGCGCCGCCGGCATCGCCATCCTCGCGCGTGCCGTGCCCGGCCAGATAGATGACCACGGTGTCGGCCGGGCGCAGCACGTCGCCCGAAGTCAAGGCGACGAACGCCTTTTCGATCATCTCCCGGCTGGCATCCTCGTTGGCCATGGCGCCGCGACCGCCCTTGTACTCGGCGAAACTGACCTTGCGGTCGGCCGAGACCACCGGCACCATGACCTTCTCATAAAGATCGGCCACCCGGCCCTTCAGAGTCGAGGTCACGCCCTCGGCGTCGGCGACCGGGAAATTGAGGTGGAACGCCGGGTTGATGTAATTGTCGACCCCCGCCGCCAGCACGAACAGCCGGGGCTTGGTCGGGACCGGCGCCTTCTGCGCCGCCGCCGGCGGCGGCGCCGGGCGCCGGATCTCGATCTGGCCCGAGCTGGCGAAGGCCGAGCGGGCGCCGTCGTAAACCCTGAGTTCGATGCGATTGACGCCCGGATCCAGAGCAACCGTGCGGTCGAAGACCTGCCCCGCGGCCGCCGGAGCGACGATCGAGGTCAGATCGCGGCGGAAGGCGCGGGTCATGTCCTGACGATCGATGTTGCGATCATTGACATAAACGCCGATGTCGCCGACACCGCCGCCGCCATCGGCGACCCGGAAGCGCAGCTTCAACCGCGACACTTCGTCGGGAACCGTGACCGACAGCGCCGTCGAGCCGGCCGCCGCCGGAGCCGCGGGCGCCGAAACCGGAGCGGTGGCGGTGGGGGCCGCCGGAGCAGGGCCCGCCGGCCGGCTGGTGTCGCGCACGAAGCCGCGGGTGGCCATCTCGCTGATCGGCCGGCAGATTTCCGCGCCTCCCGGCGGCGTCCAGCAATATTCGAGAGTATCGATCTTCGGCAGAGGCTTCCGCTCGAAGCGCGAGCGCAAATCGCCGATCGCCGCGTAGGTCTTGGCGATCTCGGCCTCGTAACCGCCGGCGATCTTCTTCACCACCAGATCAGAGCTGTGCAGCAACTGGTAGACCTGGGCGAAAGTGATCCACTCCGGGTTCCCGCTCTTGCCCTTGTTGAAGTGGTAGCCGACCAGATCCTTGCCGCCCGCCTCCGCGTGATCGAAGAAGCCCTCGGGGGTCCAGGCAACCCAGCGCTGGCCATCGCCATGGACGAACAGCGTCGCGCGCTCCTCGAGCGGCTTGCCGGCGCCATTCAGATTATACCAATGCAGGGTGCCGTCGCTGAGCGCGACCACCGCCATCGTGCCCGGACGGGTGATGGCGACCCCGGTCGCCATCGCGGGAATCGCGACCTTCTCGATCAGCGCCCCGGTGTTGTCGAACCAGCGCAGCCAGTAATCGCCGCCGAGCAGGAACGACATGCCGTCGGGGGCGATGGCCAGACTGTGGGTCCGTTCCTCGCCGTCCAGCCTGAGTTTGCGGTTGCCGACCATCGGCGCGGTGCTGCGGGACCAGTTGGTGACCTTGAGCCGGGGGGACTCGGTGACCGGCCGGCTGAGCGACGGATCGGCCTTGGGCGCCGGAGCATAGCTGCGCTCGCGCAAATCCAGGCGCATCGGACGCTGACCCTTGGCGGTAATGCCGAATTCCAGGGTCAATCCGTCATCGGAGACCGCGAAGCGGCCGGCGGTGATTTCGCGGAAATTAGCGATGCCGCTGACCACCTCCATCAGCTTGCGGCCAGCACCGATCCGCCCCCAAGAAGGAGCGGCACTGACAAACACAGCCTCACCGTTGCCACGCGACTCGATCTGAGTGATGGAATCCTTGGCGACCGGAATATCCACCGCCCGCCCGGAACCTGCCCCGGACCAGACCCGGATGATCCCGCTGACGCCGTCGATGGTGGCGCTGCCGCCCGCCGCCAGCAGCAGTTGCCTGCCGTCCTCGATCCAGGTCACCGCCGCGAGATTGCCGCCCCTGAGATCGGAGGTATCGGGCGTGGCGCGCGATTTCAGGTCGCTGCCCGACAGGAGTTCGACCTTGGGCGAATCGTTCATCCCGACCGCCAGCAGGCTGCCATCGGGAGAAAAAGCCACCGAGAACGGCCGGCTGGTGCCGGGCAAATCGCGCTTAGCAATCAGTTTCATCGACGCATCATACAGCCGGACCGCACCGTCGAACGCGGTGGTGGCCATGCGGCCGTCACGGGCGAAGGCCACCCAGTTCGCCGATTTCTGACCGTAATTGGCGTCCACTCCGACGACACGGCCGCTGCCCATGTCGTAGACAGTCACTCCGGCCCCGGAGCCGAAGGCCGCCGCCAGACGCTTGCCATCGGGAGAAAAGGCCAGATGCATGACCTCGCTCGGCATCCGGGGCATGCGCTGCACGATTTTCCGGGTCGCAACATCGAACAAATAGAGCGAGGCTCGGCCCTCCCACTGCAAGCCGCTCTGACCGCCGGCCGCCACGGTTTTGCCGTCGGGGGACAGCGCGACGCTGTACAGGCGATCCTCGGGACCGGTGCCGATCGGCACCCGCAACGTCGCCACCGGACGACCGTCGGGCAGGGACCACAAGCGCACCGTCTTGTCGTCGGAGGCGGTCGCCGCCAACCGACCGGACGCATCCACCGACACCCGGTTGATGATCGCGGTGTGCATCCCGGTTTCGATGCGCAGGAGCGGCGCCGAAGGCGGCTCGCTCGCCGGCGCGGCCTCGGCGGCCAACGCCCCGGCCGACATCCCGCACAGCAGCGGCGCGGCCAACATCAAAGGAGCCAGGATTGCCAGAGCCCTGCGGCCAGACTGGACCAAACGCATGCCGACAACCCCTCTCCACCAAACCTCAAACCCCCGCGGCACCGGCGAGGGGCCGCGGCGCTGACAGATTATAGATTGGGAGGGGCGGCGAACCGGCAACCCCTCCCAACCGACTTTACATCATCAGGTCACTTTTTCCCAGCCAGTCGCTTCCGCGGCATAGGAGGCGCCGTCCTGCTTCAAGGACGTCTGCTTCGCCTGGAGCGAGATGAGGGAAGCCGCAACCGGCGTGCGCGCCGCCGGCCTGCTCGAGGTGGACGGCCGGGGCCGGGACTGGGTCGCCGCGGAGCCCGCCGACGGCGGCGGAACGGTCGAATCGATCTGGTTGGCCGCATACTGGTACTCGGCCATACGCTTGTCGGAATCGCCGGTGATGCCGTTCAAGATATCCACGTCTTTTCTGGCCTGGGTGGCCAGCATGCGCAGCTTGGTCTGGGCCTCTTCGCGAGAAATCGTCTTGGCCGCATACTGAGCGCGGATATTCTTGGCCGCCTCACGACGGCAAGCGCTCAAATTCTTGAAGGCCAGCTGGGTCTTGTCGAGTTGGGCTTCGTCGCCCTTCATGTCGGAGATCATCGACGGGACCGCCTGATCCCGGCTCTGGTCCATCTTGCTCTTCCAGTAGCCGCCGAGACCGCCGGCCACGGCGCCGGCCGCGGCGCCGATCAGCGCGCTCTGCCAGTTGCCGCCCGCGAGCCCGCCGATCAGCGCGCCGCCCAAGGCGCCGATCGCGGCGCCCTTGATCATGTCTTCCGCGAAATAGTCACCGGTGGAGTCGAGGGCGACCACGTAGGCCCGGCACGAGTCGGTGCCATCGTCCGGCCCGATCCGCTGGGTCCGGGTGGTACAACCGGTGAGGCTGCTCAGCACGAGGGACGCACTGACCACAAAGGCCACCCCCGATCGCGCCAACCTGGTTGCGAAATTGCTACCCTTGCTCGGCATCTCTTCCATTACCCTCTCCTCATGAAAACGAGAACTTCGCACACAAATTCGAGCGACTCCGAACCATAACAAGTCCGCGCGACCTTACCAAGAGTTCCGATACGGGATGTGACATATTTCCGGCCCCGACCGGCAGGCCCCGGTCAAGAAATCCCCCGGCCCGCGATCCAGCCGCCGCCCAGCAGACGCTCGCCCCGGTAGGCAACGCAGGCCTGACCGGGAGCGACTCCATGCTGGGGTTCAGCGAACACGACCTCGGCCTCGCCGCCATCGACCGGACGCAGCGTCGCCGCAACCGCCGGCTGTGCGGACCGCAGCTTGACCGACACGGCCAGCCCCTCGGCGGGCGGTGGCGCCTCGTCCAGCCAGTTCAGCCCGGTGAGGCGCAGCTGCGACCGGGCCAGGGCCTGACGCGGCCCGACCACCACCCGCCGGCCGCCGGCATCGATATCGACCACAAACAGCGGCTGGTTGGCCTCGCCGCGCCGGGCTCCCAGCCCCAAGCCCTTGCGCTGGCCGATGGTATAATGAACGGTGCCCTGGTGCCGACCCAACACCCGGCCCGCCATGTCCACGATCTCCCCCGGCGCGGCCGCCTCGGGCCGGCGCGCGGTGACCAGGGCGGCATAGCTGCCCTCGGGCACGAAGCAAATGTCCTGACTGTCGGGCTTGGCCGCGACGTCCAGGCCAAAACGGCGGGCCAGCGCCCGCGTCTCGGCCTTGTTGAGATCGCCGAGCGGAAAGCGCAGAAACTCCAGTTGCTCCCGGGTGGTCGCGAACAGAAAGTAGCTCTGATCACGCCCGGCCTCGGCGCCCCGGTGCAATTCCGGGCCCCGGCCGCCGGCGAGGCGGCGAACATAATGTCCGGTGGCCATGGCATCGGCGCCAAGCTCGCGGGCCGTGGCCAGCAAATCCTGAAACTTGATGCGCTGATTGCAGCGGACACAGGGAATCGGCGTCTCGCCCCGCGAATAGCTGGCGACGAAATCCTCGATCACCGCCTCGGAGAAACGGGATTCGAAATCGAGGACGTAATGGGGAATGCCCAGGGTTTCGGCGACCCGGGCGGCATCGTAGATGTCCTGCCCGGCGCAACACGCCCCCTTGCGCCCCAGCGCCATGCCGTGATCGTAGAGTTGGAGCGTGATGCCAACGACCTCGTAGCCCTGCTCGACGAGCACGGCCGCCGTCACCGATGAATCCACACCGCCCGACATCGCGACCACGACCCGCGTCGCCACGGCGGGCTTGTCAAATCCGAGAGAATTCATCGGCTCCGAAAGTCCCCAGGCCCGAGAGCCCCCGCCCGCCAAAGGCCGGGGCCGCCCCACGCCGCGAACCGCCCCACAGCCGCGGACCGCAGGAGCACGAAACCGCGCGAGCCTCCGCCGCGGTCACCGGCAACCACCCCACCCGCCCGGACACCACCGAACAGGTCACAACCACCCACGCCCCAACCCACACGCCGGGGGTCTCGCGCAAGCCGACGCACGCGGCAACCGCGAACACGCACCTCTGAACACCCTCAGAACCGCGTGTCACCGGTCGGCGCACATCTCCAATTCCCGTCGCAGGCTCCTTGCTTCCTGCCGCAAGGCCGACAGCCGCGCCACGTCGGGAGCCGAGCGCTTCTGCTCGGCCTCGATCTGGTCTTCGAGCTGCCGCTCCTCCTGACGGATGATGCTGAACAGAGCGTTTCTTAGCATTGTCATGGTCACCCTCCCCAAGAACAACCATGGACGTTAAATTAAGTGTGAGGCAATTTCAACACCAATCAAAAATATTTCCCTGCGAAATCGGCATGGCCGCCGTGGCGCCGCAGCAAATCCTCCGCCGCGGCGCCACGATGGTTAGCAAAATTTAACTTTTAGCTCAGGATTCTACGGCCTTTTTTTGCAGTGCGGTAAGCTCGGTGACTCCCTGGCGCGCCAATGCCAGCAGTTCAAAAAACTGGGCTTCGGAAAACGGCCGTTCCTCGGCGGTGCCCTGAATCTCGACGATGCCGCCCTTGCCGGTCAAAACGAAGTTGGCGTCGGCTTGGGCGGCGACATCCTCGCTGTATTCGAGGTCGAGCACGGTCTGGCCGTCATAAATGCCACAGGAAACCGCAGCCACCGAATCGGTCAGCGGCAGAGTCTGGATCGCCTTGATCTTCATCAGATGCCGGAAAGCCTGATGCAGGGCGACGTAACCACCAGTGATGGCGGCGGTTCTTGTGCCGCCATCGGCCTGGAGCACGTCGCAATCGATCTTGATCTGGATTTCGCCCAGCGCCTTGCGGTCGACCACGGCACGCAAGGCACGGCCGATCAGGCGCTGAATCTCCTGCGTCCGCCCCGACTGCTTGCCCTTCGCCGCCTCGCGGTCGCTGCGGCTGTGCGTCGAGCGGGGCAGCATGCCGTATTCGGCGGTGACCCAGCCCAGGCCGGTCCCACGCAGAAACGACGGCACCCGGTCGTCGACACTGGCGGTGCACAGCACGTGCGTGCCACCGAACCGCACCAGACAAGACCCCTCCGCATATTTGGAGAAACCCGGCTCAAGGGTGACAGCGCGCAGGGCATCCCGTGCCCGGCCCGAGGAACGCAAAATGTTGGTCATGACGGACGCTTCCGAATGGTGCGAGGGGCGGCGACCTTAGCCGCACCCCCCACGGGCGTCCAGTGTTCCGACGCCCGCATCCAGGGAATCGGGTGAACGGATGGCGGGCCGATAGCAGGGGAGCGCCGCTCCCCCGCACCCCCGCGCAAGGGGCCGAAAGGCCCCTTGACCCCTTTGACTTTTTTCAGTTCCCCCCATCCCTGTCGTATCAGCGGCTCCTTTGGGGATGGGGGGAACTGAAAA
>CAIOBP010000109.1 GCA_903856295.1 uncultured Rhodospirillales bacterium
AATGTTCCAAGTCAGAATCCGCATCGTTCACAGCCCGTCAAGGGGTCTGGGGCCTCAAGGCCCCAGTGGGGTCCAGGGGTAAAATCCCTGGCCGTCGGAGACACCAGGGGCTCTGCCCCTGGACCCCGCCAAAGGCCGGCGGCCTTTGGAAACCGGGACTAGGCCAAGACCAGATCGTCGCGGTGGATCATTTCGTCTCGGCCGCGATAGCCGAGAATCGTCTCGATCTCGGCGGTCCGGCGGCCGGCGATGCGGCGGGCGTCTCCTGAAGCGTAGGCCGAGAGGCCACGCGCCACCTCGCGCCCTTGGCGGTCGAGCACCGCGATCGGGTCGCCGCGTGAGAAATCTCCATCCACCGCCACCACCCCGGCCGGCAGCAGGCTCTTGCCGCGCCCGAGCGCCGACAACGCGCCATCATCGACCGTCAGCGTGCCGCTCAAATTGAGGTGACCGGCGATCCAGCGCTTGCGCGCGGTCAAAGGCTCGGCCGAGGGCAGAAACCAAGTGCAGGGCGCCCCCCCCGCCGCCGCCGTTTCATCCAGCGCCGACAGGGCATGGAGTCGTTTGCCCTTGGCGATCACCATCCGGCAGCCCGCCGCCATGGCGATCCGCGCCGCCGCGATCTTGGTCACCATGCCACCGGTGCCATATCCGGCCCCGGGTTCGCCGGCCACCGCCTCGATCTCAGGCGTCAAGGCCCGCACTTCGGGAATCAGGGTGGCATCCGGGTCCTTGCGCGGGTCGGCGGTGTACAGCCCATCGATATCCGAGAGCAGCACCAGGGTATCGGCGCTGATCATCTGGGCGACCCGCGCCGCCAACCGGTCATTGTCGCCGAAGCGGAGTTCGCTGGTGCCGACAGTGTCGTTTTCGTTGATCACCGGCACCGCGCCCAGGCGCAACAGCGTGTCGATGGTCGCCCGGCCGTTGAGATGGCGCCGCCGCATCTCGGTGTCACCCAGGGTCAGCAGCACTTGCGCCACCGTGATCTTATGGCGGGCCAACGTCTCCTGATAGGCATGGGCCAACTGAATCTGGCCGGTGGCCGCCGCCGCCTGCTTCTCCTCCAACCGCAAGCGCCGACCATGCAGGCCAAGGTGCTCGCGCCCGACCGCCACCGCGCCGGAGGTCACGATCACCACCTCCTGACCGCGCGCCTTGCAGGCGGCGACGTCGTCAGCCATGGCGTTGAGCCAGTCCCGGCGAATCTTGTGGCTGTGACTGTCGACCAGCAGCGACGAGCCGATCTTGACGATCAGTCGTTTCGCGTCGCGCACCGTGGGAATCGGGCTGTTGCCATCAATCATCATCGCCTTCCGCGTCTTCACGGGCCGTGCGAATCCGGTCGATCAGCGCGAACAGCACCGGTTCGACCCCCTGCCGGGTCGCACCCGAAAGGGTCATCACCGGTTGCCCCGCCTCCTCGGCCAAGGCCGAAGCCTTCTCGGCAATCTCCTCGGGGCTGAGGGCATCGCACTTGTTCAAGCCGATCAGTTCTGTCTTCTCGACCAGACCGTGGCCATAAGCGTCGAGTTCGCCGCGCACCACCCGGTAGGCCGCGACCACATCCTCCTGGGTTCCGTCCACCAGATGGAGCAGCACGCGGGTGCGCTCGACATGACCGAGAAAGCGGTCGCCGAGTCCGTGGCCCTCGTGGGCGCCCTCGATCAGGCCGGGAATGTCGGCCATCACGAATTCGTGCTCGCCCAGCAGCACCACCCCGAGGTGGGGCGCCAGCGTCGTGAAGGGATAATCAGCGATCTTGGGCCGCGCCCGCGACACCACCGAAAGAAAGGTCGATTTGCCGGCATTGGGCAACCCGACCAACCCGGCATCGGCGATCAGCTTCAGGCGCAACCAAACCCAGCGCTCCTCACCCGGCCACCCTGGCCCCGACTGGCGCGGCGCCCGGTTGGTCGAACTCTTGAAATGCTGGTTGCCATGGCCGCCATCGCCGCCCTTGAGCAGCACCGTGCGCTGACCCGGCCCGGTCATGTCGGCGAGCACGGTTTCCTGATCGTCGTCAAGGATTTGGGTGCCCACCGGCACCCGCAGCACGATGTCGTCGCCACAGCCGCCGGTGCGGTTGCGCCCCGAGCCGTGATGGCCGCGCTGGGCCTTGAAATGCTGCTGATAGCGATAGTCGATCAGGGTATTGAGCCCATCGACCGCCTCGATCACGATGTCGCCACCGCGCCCGCCGTCCCCGCCATCGGGACCGCCGAACTCGATGAACTTCTCGCGCCGAAAACTGACGCACCCCGCCCCGCCGTCGCCGCTGCGGAGATAGACCTTGGCTTGATCGAGGAATTTCATGGGTGGGTGAGCCTACGGTTCATAGGGCTTGGCCCCATGACCCCACCAGGGGCCAGCGGCCCCTGGACCCCGGTACGATCAATCGGCAGCGACGGCCTGGACCTGCGGCACGATGGAAACGTAGGTGCGGCCGCCCTTGCCTTCGTGAAAGTCGACGGCGCCATTGATCAGCGCGAACAAGGTGTGGTCGACACCGATGCCGACATTCTTGCCCGGATGGAACTTGGTGCCGCGCTGACGCACGATGATGTTGCCGGCGGGCACGACCTCGCCGCCGAACCGCTTGACGCCCAACCGGCGCCCGGCGGTATCGCGACCGTTGCGTGAACTGCCGCCTGCCTTCTTATGTGCCATGGCACCTTACCCCTGATTGATACCGGTGATCCGCAGGATGGTCAGATCCTGGCGATGGCCGTTCTTGCGCCGATAGTTTTGCCGGCGCTTCTTCTTGAAAACGATGATTTTCGGGCCGCGCGCCTGGGCCACCACCTCGGCGGTGACCTTGGCGTTCGCCACCAGGGGCGTGCCCACGGAAATATCACCACCGTCGCCGACCATCAGCACTTCATCGAGTTCGATGGAGGCCCCAGCCTCGGTGACCAACCGCTCAACACGGATAACATCACCGCTGGCGACCTTGTATTGCTTGCCGCCGGTCCGAATCACTGCAAACATCGTCGTTACTGCCGTTCAAAAGAAAGCGCGCGGCGACCCGGTTCGGCCCGCTCGCGGGAGAGCGGTGTTTATAACGCGACGGAAACCCTGTCAACAGGTTTAGCGCCCCCGCCCTTCCGGCGCGCACGATACCGTGTGGTGAATGCGCCGGCATTGGCGCATCCGCTCCTTGCCCCTTGCGTGCGATGCTCATAATCCTTAGGGTTCATTGTCGAGTTGCGCGCCGTCGCTGGCGCCTTGGGTGACGTTTGAGCCGGGGGGATAATACCGAGATGATGCGCTGGACCGCTTCTGTTGCCGTGCTCGTGGCTCTCCTGGCTGGCGTCATCAGCCTTCCCGCCACCGCCGCCGATCCCAAGAGCACGCCCGATTTCGGTCCCGAGGGCGTCTGGACCGCCAGTTGCGACATCGACCGGATGACCGACCTCAAAACCTGCCGGCTGCTGATCTACCGGATGGTCGATGACGGCCAGAGCACGGGGTACCTCGCGCTCAGCGTGATTCCCACCGGCAACGATTATCACCTGTTCCTGACCTCCAGCCAGGGCTTGGTACAAAATTGCGCCCTGCGCGTCGATCGCCAGCCCCGCGCCGAAACCCAGATCGCCACCATCGCCATGTGCATGTTCCCGAACTTCGTCGGCTCGCGCCTGCTCGATCAGTTCAAGAACGGCCAGACCATCCTCGCCCGACTCAATTTCGTCCGGGCCGGGCGGCGCGACATCGATTTCACCCTCAACGGCTTCTCCCGCGCCTTCGACGATATGGTGCGTTCGCTGCAATAGGCAGAACGCGGCCCCGGGGTAAAACGCGATCCCGAGTCGCCTTACTCCGCGATTCGGCACAGCCGCATCAATGCCGCCAAGAACACCCGAATCAGCCTCGCCGCCAAACGCAAGCGCCGCGGGCGGTCGAGGTGGCTGGCCAGTCTCCAATAAAGACGCCAGCGCCGGTACTTCTGCCCCAATCCCGCCTGGGCACTGGGATCGGAACGCACCAGCCGGTCGCGACAATGGGCGGCGAACCGGCGGACGGGCTGCCGGTCGGTCAGGGCCGCCAGCGACGGCGGCAACCTCGTCGCCCCCAGTTCCACGGCGCACAGGAGCGGCGCCAGGAACAGGTTGAGAATGCCCAGCCGCCGCGCATGGGCGGCGGCCTCCCCGACCACGGCGTCGTCGAGGCGCATCAGCAGCCAGGACAAGTCGTTCAGCCATTTCAAGCGCTCACACTCATGCTTGGCGGCGTGAAAGCTGAGATAGAGCAGTTGGACCGCAGGCGACAGCACCGGCACCGCGACGCTACCGATCCTCACGTGCCGCAGCCCCTCCCAGATCAGCGAACCGTCGAACGGTACGATTTCTTCAACGTGAAACCATCGCCAATGCACCTCGACGACAATGCCCCTGGTCGGGTGGTGGTAATCGAGGTGGCCGATGTTGAAAACCCGGCCGTACATGCGGTTGGGATCGCGGTCCGACAACGCCGCGCTCCAGCCCGGGTCTCGCCCGTAACCGATGCCGGTCAGCAGCCTGTCGGCCGCTGGCAGGTCCTCGAAACGAATCAACAGGTCGAGATCGCCCGGGTCCCGCGCCGTCGGATCACCGAAAATGTCCTGCGCAAGCCCCGGCCCTTTGAGGGCGATCAGCGGAATCCCCGCCCCGGCAAACTGGCCGGCAACCCGGCTCAGTTCGGCGGTCTGCCCCAGAGCGCCCAAAACGCGATCCCTGGCGGGCTTCCGGAACGCCTCGCGCAAGTCCGAGAACGCCCCACCGACCAGCGCCCGGGCCATCTGCACGACCACGCCATGAGACCGCGCCAGCGCCAGCAAAGCGGCGGGAGACGCCCCGACAGCCCCGGATGCCATCCATGCCTGATGTGCCGCCGTGCCCGGTGGCGCGATCGCGCCAACCAGCAGGCTGAAGTCCCCGATGCCGGCCACACTGCCCCCCGGATGTTCAGGCGCCGTTCGGTTGCTGGTCATGACCGTGTGGTTCCACCTTGCCCTTGCCCTTGCCCTTGCGTTCCGCCTCCTGCGCGATGCCATGATCGCATGTCAGACATGCAATTCCATCATTACACATGAATCGCGAGGCTCGCACTCCGATGTCGACGGGCGAAAGGCCGCCATCATCATCACCCCGCCGGAGCGGTGGAATAATGACGCAAGTCCGGCAGGCTGGCGACGCTAATTATCCTTGAAGTCGGCAGGAGATGTTTATCTCAAGGTTGACAGCGCCGATTCCCCCCCCCCCACCACCACCGATGGCCTCATCCCCGGCCACATCGATGAATCTAGGCAAAGAAGAGGGGTTCCCTCCAGCCTGAACCTGAGCTATGGTCCCTCCCGGTCGTGGACCCGTAGCTCAGCTGGATAGAGCGCTGCCCTCCGAAGGCAGAGGTCGCCGATTCGAATTCGGCCGGATCCACCATTATTCTAAAGGGGTTAGCAGCAATGCTAACCCCTTTTTCATGCCGAATTTCAGTTAGCACAGTTAGCACAGTCCTAAAAGATGTCCTTGAAAATACCCAGCACCAGCGGGAGTTATGGGCTGTGTCAGTTTTCCCTTGATGCCCCATTTTAGCACAACTAAAGCACACACCATGGACTTGTGCCCCACGGGAGTGACCTAAAATGACGGCCCCACCAGCAACATCCGACTACCAACTTTATCAGCGGCCGGGATCTGCAAACTGGTATATCCGCTTCAGCATCAAAGGCCATAAACAAACACGCAAAAGCCTTGAAACCGATGATCGAGCAACTGCGGAAAAGAAGGCATATAAAGTTTGGTATGAGGCACAGCACAGGGCGGAACTGGGACTTGATATCACGGCACGATCGTTCAAGACGGTAGCCGAGCAGTTTATCGAACACATTTCTAAATCATACGACGATGGTGATATCACCAAACATGTTGTTAGTCCCGATCCGCAAACTATCCGGCGATACTTTATCGGATTTTTTGGTGATAAGCCCATAGACGGAATCGGACTGCGGGACATAACGGCATATTCGGAGTGGCGGAAAGCATACTGGACGACGGGACCGGGGGCCACAATCGACACCATCACCTATTCGAGAGCCGGCAGAATCGTTCATCGACCGGTGAATCCGATTCGGACTCCAGCAAGCCCGAGTCGGCTAAAACGGGAAAGCGTGCTGCTGCGTCAACTCTTCAATCAGGCTTACCGTTGGGGCTATGTGCCAGCCAACCATGTGCCGTTGATCGAACCGGTAAAGGCTGCCGATAATCCGCGACCATCTTTCAGTGCGGAGGAGTTCAAGCGTTTACATACACTCGCATTGAAGCGACCCTTTGAGGAAGGAATTAGCCGTTATATAAAGAATGAACGCATCATGGTGTTTAGTTATATAAACTTAGCCGCATATTCAGGAATGCGGCCAACGGAACTCAAAAACTTGTTATGGGGTGATATCCGAAATTATACACCACCAACTGACGAATTATCACCGGAACCAAGATCGAACAAAGATATAACGATTTCGGTTCGTGGTAAAAATCTTTCGAGAACATTTATCCCACATCCACACGCAACAATCTCGATCGACTTTCTATATAGATTATGGGTCGAATGGATTGGTAAACCGCCAGAAAAAGGTGATCCGGTATTTTTTACGAAATCCGGCGATCGGTTAGGAAGCCTCAATAAAAGTTTACACACATTACTAAAACTCACAGGCCTTGAAGCCGACCATACAGGAGCAAAGAGAACGGCATATTCGTTCCGGCATTTTTATATATCACAGATGTTAGTAAATAATATTGATGTGTTTCTCGTGGCACAAAATACAGGAACATCACCGGATATGATAAAGAGATTTTATGCGGGCCCGTCGCTGCGACTCGTGGGTTAGAACTCGCGTTGAAGTAGCTGCCTGCCCCTGACGCCGGACGCCGGCCTCCCATCATTTATCCCTTGGTGAGACCGGAGAGACCATCCCTCGGCGCCGACCTGCCGCTTGGCAG
>CAIOBP010000110.1 GCA_903856295.1 uncultured Rhodospirillales bacterium
CAAGCGGCAGGTCGGCGCCGAGGGATGGTCTCTCCGGTCTCACCAAGGGATAAATGATGGGAGGCCGGCGTCCGGCGTCAGGGGCAGGCAGCTACTTCAACGCGAGTTCTAACCCACGAGTCGCAGCGACGGGCCAAATTGGCCAGCATCCCGAGCCAGTGCGAGTTTATCTGGAAGACTCCGAGATCGTAGCTGCCGTTCTTATTGTATACGATATCACCGACCTTCCCACCCTCGACAACGCCGATGGCGTAAAGAATCTCTCTGGGGACCTGCTGGTCCAGGGCGGCGCGGTCGATGCAATCGACGGTCACCGGGATCACCGGGACCGGCGCCATGGCCGGTTCGCTCCGGGCGGAGGGGACGCCGACGCTCAGCGCCAGCAAAACCGCCGAGAACACCACCGGATCGCCGAGCGGGCCGGCCAACCGGCGCAGCCAACGGAAGAGCTGGGTTCCAAACACGACACCCCCCGGCGCCAGAAAAAAGGGGTTCAGGCCCAAAAAGAGGATCAGGAATACCAGACGCGAGCCGCGATCTTGTCGGCGTCGCCAGCGGTCCCCAAATCGATGCTGCCCCGCCGCGCCGGGTCCTGAACGGACGGCGCCGCGCGCTCACGCTATCAAGACCGGTTTTTTCTGTCCAGGGAAGTGCGCCGAAGGTCTCGCCAAAGCGGGCAATTTGCCCTCAAATCGGGTTGCGCGTGGCTTTCCGGCAACGATGCGCCATGGAGAATGGGGGGCGAAAAAAGTCGATATTTGACGGAGCTGGGCGAAACGGTTAGCATAATAGGTGAAGAATCTGGCGCCACCTCCGACTCTCTCATGAGATGATTCGGAACTTGGCGCCGATCTGGAAAGGACTCGAACCGGCCATGGTTTCCCTGCTCATCACCTCTGTGATGGCGATGTCGCTGGTCATGGCCGGCACCTACGTCGCGTACACGACGTTGCAGTCGAGCCAGCGGGTGTCGGAGATTCAGCGCAACACGGCCCAGATGTGGCAGCTTGCGGCGCTGGTCCAGGCGAATTTGCGGCCGGTCATGGGCGACAGCGTGCTCTATCCGCCGGCCCCGGCCGTCGGCAAGGACGGGCGCTCGATCCTGCCGTCCTGGCTGGCGCCGGAAAGCAAGACCCCGTGGGGAGCGCCCTACGGCTATTGTGTTTACGCTCCGGCCCCCCTGGCCGCCGGTGTCGCGGTGACCACTGCCGCCTACCCCTATGCCGGGGCGCCGGGCGCCCGCGACTACGCCATCACCGCGCCGGCCTTGCCGGCGGCGCTGGCCGGACGGGATATCGTCGCCCTGATCCTGGCGCCGGCGATAAAATCCGACAAGCCCCCGCGCTGCGAGGACGTCGTGCTCGAACAGGGCCAACCGGCCTTGACCGGCGGCGGTCAGGTGATCGGGGTCGGCCAGCGCGCCACCAGCGATCTCGCGGCGCTTTCGGCCGCGGCGCGGGTCGAGCGCTTCGTCACCCCGGCACCGCTCGGTGCCGCCACCGGAACCACCCTGGGCGACGGCATGTCGCTGGAAGCCGCTCTGGGCTTCTGGCTGGCGGCCCGACCCAATACCATGGTGCTGCGCCTCGCTCCCGGCCGTCATGGGCTGGGCTCGGCCCTTTTGGCCGCGCTCTCCGATGACACCCAGGCCCCGGCCGGGGGACGGCTGGTGCTGTCGGCGCTCGATACCGGCGTTGTGATCGCCAGCGACGGCGCCGGAGCGGTGTTGAAGCTGCCGGGCGATCTCCGGGTCGACGGCGTCGCGTTCGACGGGCTGGGCATCGAGGCGATGCCGGGCACCCGGCTGGAACTGCGCGGCCGCACCGCCATCGCCACCTCCGCCGGAGTGCCGGCGGTCCGGTCCAGTCACGCCACCCTGCTGGTCGGCGGCGCGCTGTCGGTCTCCAGCGACGGTGACGGCATCCGGGTCGAGGGCGGACAGGCGGTGTTCCGGGATTCCGATGTCTCGGCAACGGTCGGTCGCGGCGGCAGCGCCGTGGTTTCCACGCTCGGCGCCACCCTGGCCATAACGGCGGACAAGCGGCGCCCCCGGCTGTCGGTGTCCGGTCGCGGCATGCCGCTGGCGGCGATCCGCTCCGGCGGCGCGCTGACCGTGCTCGATCACGCCGACATCGCGCTCAACGACGCCACCCAGTTCGGCACGGTCCTCGAGGGCGGCGGGTTCGAAATGACCGCGACCGCGCTTGGCCAGCCCTCGGCGCGGGCGGCGGCCGGCGGTGTGCTGGATTTGGGCGGCTCGCGGGTGGCCAGCGACACCGCGTCCCAGGTTTGGCTCGCGCCCGGAGCCAAATGCGGCCACGGCGCCCTGTTCGAGCAGCAGGCGGCGCGGCAAATCACCACCGGCGTGCAGACGGGCGCGCAGCAACCGGTGACCCTGGTCTCCACCGCCACCACGGCCAACCGGGCGGGGTGGTCATGCCGGAACTGAGCCCCCTCACCACCAGCCGCACCGGGCTGGCCGGCTATCTGCTGGATCAGGGGCTGGTCTCGAAGCCGGTGCTCGACGCCGCGCTGGCCGAGCAGCGGGTGACCGGCGAGCCGGTGGGCGCCATTCTGGTCCGCAACGGTTTTCTGGCGCGGATCGATCTGCACCGGGCCGAAGCCGCGGAGGATTTTGCCGATTCAATTCCGGAAGCCGCGGGCGCCACCGCCATTCCGGTGGAGTTGCTGGAGCGCTATTCGATCATCGTCAGCCAGGAAACCGCGACCGAACTCCAGCTCTCGACCCTGGTTGACGAGGTGGTGGTCCGGGCGGCGGTCGAGCCCTACTGTCCGGGCAAGACGGTGCGCTTCGTCAGTTTCGTGCCCGACCAGTTCGAGCCTTTCCTCGACACCATCACCCGGGAGCAGCGCGGGCTCACCAGCCGCAAGGATATCGATCAGCTCCTGCTGACCGCGATCGGCCAGGGCGCGTCGGACATTCACATCGTGCCCCGGCCGGTGTCGTGCAGCGTTCTGTTCCGTCTGCTCGGGGTGCGCCGCCTGATGTACGACGTGCCCCTGGACCTCTACCAGACCATCGTCGCCCAGATCAAAGACCGCGCGAGTATGGACCTCGCCGAGCGGCGCCTGCCCCAGGACGGGCGCTTCGAGGTCAAGCTGCAGGGCCGCTCGGTGGATTTGCGGGTGGCCACCGTGCCCTCGATCGACGGCGAGATCGTGGTGATCCGGATTCTCGATGCCGAGCAGGTGGCGCCGGTGCTCGACCGGCTCGGCCTGTCCGGGGTCGAGACGTGGCGGGACGCGGTGAACCTCCAGAACGGCCTGTGCCTGGTCTGCGGGCCGACCGGCTCGGGTAAGACCACCACCCTCAACGCCACCCTGCGCGAGATGGACCGGCTGGGCAAGGCGATCTATTCCATCGAGGATCCGGTCGAGTACCGGGTTTCCTACACCGGACAGGTCAACGTCAACTCGGCGATCAAGCTGGATTTCGCCCAGACCGTGCGCGCCTTCATGCGCGCCGACCCCGATGTCATCGTGCTCGGCGAAATCCGCGACGAAGAAACCGCCAAAATCGCGGTGCGGGCCGCCGACACCGGCCATATCGTGCTCGCGACCCTGCATACCGGCTCGGTGACCGGGGCCATCGACCGCTTGCGCAATCTCGGGATTTCGCCCTTCGACCTGCGCAACCAGCTGCGGGTGGTGATGGTGCAGACGCTGTTGCGCACCATCTGTCCGTCGTGCCTGGGCGCCGGCTGCACCGCCTGCCACGATCTGGGCTATGGCGCCCGCACCGCGGCTTCGGAATGCGCCGTGTTCCGCGACGGCGCCGAGGTCGCGGCCGCGGCCAAGGGCCAGCGCAGCTGGCCGTCCCTGTTCGACGACGCCGTGGCGAAATACCGCTCCGGCCTGACCACCGCCGCCGAACTGCGCCGGGTCTTCGGCAGCGCCGCCGACGCCGCGATCGGCACCGTCTCCGCGCTGGCGTCGAGAAAGGGGCGGGCATGAACCTGATCTCGACGATTGCGGGCATCGGCCTGCTGGTCCTGACCGTCGGCGCCGGCCTGTCCTACGTCAACCCGGCGGCCCGTTCGGTCGCTGAAACCACGGCGGTGATCACGGCCGGCTTCCAGGCCCTGTCCCAGGCCTATCAGGCGCGACAGATGACCGGGGCGCCGGCACCGGATGCGGCTGCCTGGAAAAGCGCGCTGTTTCCCGCTTATGGCTTCGAGCCGAAACCGCCCGGCGGCGCGAGCTGGTCTTATGGCGACGATGCCATCGGGCGCTGGTTCTGCCTGACCGCGGCCAAGGCCGACCAGGTCATGCGCGAAGCCCTTGATGGCGCGGGCAGGCACTATTCGGCGACCAGTTATCAGGTTTCGGCCAAGTGCGGCGAGGATGCCGCCGCGAAGAGCGGAACCGCCGCCGGAGCGGCCGGTGTCGCCGGAGACAGCGTTTCGGCGACGCTGTGGCTATCGCGGGAGGGGCCGTGATGTCGGGATACGGCCCGCCCAACACTGTTTTGTTCGGCTACCTCGAGGGCGTCGACCGCAAGGACGCCGAGGCCTACGCCCGTGGCTTCGCCCGGCGGACCCTGGCCACCGCCGAGCGGGTCTGGTATCAGACCGAGAGCATCTACACCGGCTTTCTGTACGAAATCCACGATGGCGGCGGCGGGCGCTCCTTCCTGCCCGAGCTGATTACCGCCCTCGAAACCGAACCGGCCGGCACGGTGCTGGTGCCTTCGGGGCGGCGGGTGTTCGAGCTGAGCGTGCGCAACGGCCGCCCGACCGGCGCCCTGCTCTCGGAGGAGCGCAGCCTCAAGATCCAGCGGCACCTTGCCCAGGTGATGCCGGCGGAAAAGACCGGCGGCAGGCCCTATGGCGTCATGATCCCGGCCACGGTGCCGGTCGGCCATGTCCGTTTCCACGCCGTGCGCGCGACCAAGCGCATGAAGCGGCTGGCCTCCACCGCCAGCCCGGCCCAACTGATCGGCATCGGCGTGCTGCTCTCCGGCCTGTCGCTGCTCGGCGTCGGGGCAAGCTCCTATATGTATTCGCTGCGCCAGGCGGCGGTTCCCCGGGGCACCGAGTTCGACCGCCTGCCCCATCGGCAGTGGGCATCGGTGGTCAGCGCCGCCGCCGGGGCCGCCTATGTCACCAAGCTTGAATTCAAGGACGGTCAGTGGACGGGTGGAGACCGCCGTCGAAAAGCGGACCGCTGGCGCCGATGGCGGACCGGGAAAGGATGCGCCATGACGGCAGGATCGCGCCACAGATGTTCGTCGCTTGCCGCCACGCTCGTGCTCGCCGCGGTTGCCGGGCCGGTTTGCGCCGAGGAGAGCAATCCCTTCGTGCCGCCGAGCCAGCGCGAGGCCGACCGTGACGCCTTGATTCAGCAACGGGTCGACAAGGCTGTCGGGGATATCGAAGGCCGGATCGTGCAGTCTCTGGTCAGCTCCCTCGAGGGCAAGGGCGCGGCGGGCGCCAAGGCGGCGCCGTTGGCCGACGCCCTGCGGAAACTGGCCGCCCCCGCCCCCGTGGCGGCGCCCCCCGCGCCGGCCGGCGCTCCGTTTCAGCCGCCGCTCGACCGCGTTGGCGGCGCGTTCCCGGCTTTGCCGCCGCTGCCCGGAATGGCGGCGGCGCGCGAGAGCCCGGTGCCGCCCGGTTCGGTGTTTATCGGCTGCCTTGACCGCAAGGCGTTCTTTCAGGATCAGACCGGCTCGCCCTTTCTGGTGGATCCCGCGTTCTTTCCGTCATCCTCGGCAGGGCCGGGAGGATGTGCCCGATGATCCACAAGCGTTTTCCGGCCTTTTGGCGGCTTGCGGTTTTGCTGCTGCCGCTGACCGGCTGCAACCTGCCCGGTCTGGGCCCGCTCCCCGACAGCGGCAAGATTCTCACCGACCAGCGCTCGGTGATGAGCGCCGAAGATGCGATGCCGGTGACCCGGGTGCCGGTGAACGCCGGCATGCTGGTGGCCAAATCGATCCGCCAGCCGCTGCCGCGCGATATCGGCTCCCGGCGCCTTTCGGTCAGTTTCCCCGCGACCGAGAGCACCCTGGAGCGTCTGGTTCTGATGATCGGCTACAGCGGCGTTCGGGTTGCCGAGCGCTTCACCGGCAATTCCAACCGGGATTTTCTCAGCCGCTCGCTGCCCTTCCGCTCGTTCAAAGGCACGTTGCAAGAGCTGATGGGAGTGCTCAGGGGTGGCATCGGCGTGGTCTCGTGGTGGCAGGACGGCACGCTGTTCCTCACCGATCAGGACCGGTTCGCGATTTCGGTGCCCCAGAACAGCGAGGTGGTCCAAACCATCGCCAAGGAGCTTGAGGGACTGGGCGCGAAGGAGATCTCCTCGTCGCTGCGCGGCGGCCAGATCGTGTTCTCGGCCTCGCCGAGCACCTACAGCGAGGTCATCGAGCCCTACATGGAGCGGATTCACCGCAACATGGCGATGATCAACATTCAGCTTGCCGTGGTCGATCTGGCGCTCACCGACACCACGGCCAGCGGCTTCGACTGGAACGCCTTCACCGCCCAACTGGCCAGCCTGACCTCGGCGGCGACGGGAGCGGCCTCGTCGTCTTCCTCCTCCTCCACGTCTTCCTCGAGTTCGTCCGGTTCGTCGGGAAATGGCTCCACGGGCAATGCCACCACCCTCAAGCTGCCGAACACGGTCACCTCGAGCGCCGGCGGCAGCATTCAGGCACCGCTGGCGGCGGCGCTACAGAACAGTGTCAAGGTGTTCGGCGTCAACAGCCTGCTCAGCGTCACCGGGGCGATCAACTTTCTCTCGAGGTTCGGCACCGCCAACACCCGCCAGAATGTCGAGTTGCGCACCCTGTCCGGCACCGAGGTGTCCTTGCGCAGCGGCCAGACCATCCCCTATGTCAGCGGCATCGGCGTCAACGCCATTGGCGGTGTCGGCAGCGGCGGCAGTTCCAGCAGCCTGCTCGGCTCGGCTCAGACCTCCTCGGTCAAGACCGGCCTGACGATCAAGCTCACCCCGTTCTTCGACTCCGGGAACAGCGTCGTCACGGTGGACCTCAACGTGCTGGTCAACAGCCTGCTGGAGTTCCGGCAGCTCGACGCCGGAACCCAGGTCGGCAGCCTGACCCAGCCCGTGACCCAGGAACAGTCGCTCAACGACATCGTGCGGGTGCTGGCGGGCAACACCGTGATCATCGGCGGGCTGCAACTGGACACCGGCACCTATTCGGGGGTTGAGCCGGAGTTCATCCGCGGGAGTTCATCGGCGACCGATCCCCATATTCCGCTGATCGGCAACCGCTCCCAGGACCGACGCAAGGAAGCGCTGTTCATCATTCTCCGGCCGTCGGTCACGGTGTTTGTCGAAGAGCCTGCGGATTGAGCGGGGACGGCAAGAGGAGAAGATGGCGGGCCATGACACGGTACGAAGCGCGGATTCTCGTGGGGGGACGGATTCGGGTTCTTCATGTTCCCGCGGCCGACGAAGCGGGTGCGCGGGCCGCCGTGTCCCACCATGGCCGGGTGATCTCGATCCGGCGTGAGAGCGGCGGTTTCACCTGGCTCGCGGTTTCGCTCACTCGGTCCGAGCGTTACATTCTGATGATCCGGCTGGCGGCGATGATCGACTCCAAGGTCGGCGTGGCGGAGGCGCTGCGCCGTCTTTCCGAGACCTTCGGGGGAGCGGTGCGGCGGGTGTCCGGAAAGCTGGTCGACGCCATCGAGGTCGGCGACGATCTGGCCACGGCGTTCGAACGGCTGCCGCTGGCCTTTCCGGCGCCGGTGGTGGCGCTGGTGCGGGCCGGCTGCGCCGGCGGCAACACACCGAAAGCGCTCCGCGATGCCGCCGCCTTCGAGCAGGAAATCGCCGAAATCGAGCGCCACTCCTCGTTTTCACTGATCTCGGCGCTGTTCAATTTCTTTCTCGCCATGGTGATCATGCTCGGAACATCGCAATTTCTCGATCCGATGCTCCGGGGGACCGAGCTGTTCCGGTCGGCTGGCGAGGCGGTCGATACCGCGGCGATGATGGCGCTGGCCGACACCGCCACGCTGGCGGTGATGGTGTTCTCGTCGGTGCTCATCGCCATGATCGCGCTGGCCACCATCGGGCGGCGGCTCGCGCCCGTGACCTGCGACCGGCTGATTTCGCGGGTGCCGTTCTATCGCCAGATCGTGCAGGGGCGGGATTGCTTCATAACCCTCTACAAGATGTCGCTGCTGGTCCGCTCGGGGGTGGCCATGGACGCGGTGCTGTCTCTGGTCGGCGACGCGATGTCTCCGGGGGCGATGCGCCGCGACCTCGCCGACGCCCGGTTGCTGGTCAAGGCCGGCCGGCCGTGGTCCGAGGCGATGAGAATGCTGCCGCCGGTCGACCGGGCCTCGCTGATGGCCGCCGAAGACCGGGCCGAGATTGCGCGCACCCTGAATGCGCTCGCGCTTCAGCACAAGGACCTTTACATTCATGGGTTGAGCGTGATGGTTCCGGTTCTGAAGTCGGTGTCGGTCATCTTCATCGGCATCGCCGGTGTCGTGCTGTTCGGCCTGACCGTGATGCCGATGTTCCAGGTCACCACCTTCATCGCCAGGCATTAAGCTCATGGACAACGCCTCCCGACGGCTCGGAATCGCGGTATGGATTGGCGCCGGGCTGGTGTTCGCACTGGTGGGAGCCGGGTTGCTGCTGTCGGCCTTCCACATTTCCGGTCAGACCTTGTCGGAGAACGCCGCCGCCGAGGCCCTGTGTCTCCAGCGCTTGCGCACCCTGGGCACGGCGGAGCGGATCCGGGAGCGCTTGCGGCTGGTCATTCCCAAAGTGGCGACGCCGCGCACCGGCATCGAGGATGCCTCGGCGATCACCGCCGCCTGCCCCGGTTGGGCGCTCGCCTATTTCTGCATGGGAACGGCGTGCGGCGGCGATGGTTCCACCGTGAAGATGATCGTGGAAATCGCCCCGGCCCGCTGAGCCCGGCCTTATCCGGCGAGGAGGGCACTCGGCCTGAGGGGCGAACACTGGCCGATCTTTCGTACGGCTTCGGAATTGGAAACGAGATGGATGCGGGGAGGATGCGCGGCGTCCCAGGCCCTGAGTTCATGCCAAATTCGCCTTGAACGATTTTGGGCGACCTCCGCACGCATATGAAAACCACAATACTGAACAGCCATAACGAGATGGTGCATGTTGAGGATGATCTTACACCAGAACCTGGGCACACCTTCGATCTCAGGCAAAGGAAGCAAGGACATGCCACTTCCCTTCGGCGATACCGACTGGATCACATTAATGATCGAGGCGTATGTTGTCTCGATATCGTTCTCGATCTTAGATTTTTTGAAGGCCACGACATCGCGGCGCTCTTCCAGGACAACCGTGCTGATGCCGGTTGAAAACTTTTTCATCTCTTCGGAGTTCTGATCAACATTGGCAAAGTATCCGCAGATTTTATGCTTAAGCTCGTCGAGAAGCCTGAGCTTGCTTTCCTTAATGCCCGGAGGCAACCCTTCGATATCTGCCATGGCCTCAACCATTTGACCCGAGGCCTCGGCAATGGCAGCCAGCCAGGAGTCGTGATCGCCATCGTCGCCCTGGGCAAGAACGCCCCCAAGTTTGCAAAGACCGGTCAGAGCCTTGTCTTTGGCATCTGATATTTTCTTCAGGGCGTCCTGACGTTTTTCCACATCATCCGAGACAATGACCGACGGATCGGTGAGCAGATCGTCGATGGCCTCCAGGGTTTTTGTCGATTTTTCAAGAAGACACAACAGATCACCCGGGTCAGGGATTTCGGCGGGAGCAGGCAGGAACTCGTCTTGTCCGTCGGGCAGCGGCAGAGACGTATCCGGTCTCGCGTATCTCCGCCCATCCCTGGTCCGGCCCGCGATAATGGCGGGGCGAAACTCAACGATAACCTTTCGTCCGAGCACGTCGAGGGTGCAGGCACCATGCTTGAGGAAGAGCTGACGGAGCAACAAGACGGCGTGCCGCTTCGTCGGCAGCTTCATCGCCGTGAGAGAACTGTCGCCGGATTCACAACCGATCGCCCCGTCAGGCAGGATCAGCCAAAACTCGCCATCGGAATAGCCCAAGCTGATTTCGCCTGAGAGCCTCTCGGCATCCGGTGCGATCGAAGCCAAACTGTGCTCGGAACCCATCGCGCGCCCCCCCCTGTCATGGTGACATCTCCAAACGCGCAGCGCCGGGGGGTTCTTCCGATTAGAGGATAAACTTGATAGCAAACGAGCAATATTACAGCGACGCCCTGGCATATTCTCCAGTTCTTGCTATTTGAGACGGCTGAATCATGACCGTTTTAAACTTGACCGCAGAAAATGGCCCGTCGCTGCGACTCGTGGGTTAGAACTCGCGTTGAAGTAGCTGCCTGCCCCTGACGCCGGACGCCGGCCTCCCATCATTTATCCCTTGGTGAGACCGGAGAGACCATCCCTCGGCGCCGACCTGCCGCTTGGCA
>CAIOBP010000111.1 GCA_903856295.1 uncultured Rhodospirillales bacterium
CGCCTCCGCCCCGCCGACGCCCCGCCGATCGGCGACCTCTACAAGGAATTCCGCGAATACCTCAAATGGGGCATCCCGGTCGGCTTCATCATCATCGTCCTCGGACGGGTGCTGATGGCGCAGAACTGAGGACGGGCGGGGCCTCAAAGCTCGGTGTTGTCCTCGTTGCGGGACTGGAAATAGGCCCGAATGTCGGCTCCGAGCTTCGGCTTGTTGCCGGCCAGCTCGAGCAGGCCGCTGGGCCGGGTCAGCAGATCCGCGTCGGGATCGAAGTCGTTGTCGACCAGAATGCGCCACCGGCTATCATAGCCACGGTCGGCGCGCCGACCGTGCCAGTAATGCAGCAGGGTAGTCTCGACAAAACCGAGATCGCCGGCCAGAATTTCACAAGCCCGGTCTTGCCATGCCAGTAATTTGTTGGCGTAGTTGGAGCCCGGCATCCGCGTGGCCTGCGGATCAATGGCGCCAACCATGCCCCGGGCCATGAAATGATCGTTGGAGCCCAGAATGCTCCAGTCGATCAGCCCCCCCACGGCCTCGAAGGCCTCCCGCCGGGCCGCCCAGGCATATCCCGGCTGGCCGTCGAGCGCCGACGCGGTCTTCCAGCGCTTATAGGCGAAACCCTCGTAGGATTTCAGCGGTTCATACTTCGGCCCGAGATCGAGGGCGTGAGTAAACATCTGAACAAATGGGTGCCGCTCAAGCTTCAGAACGGTCTGTTGCAACCAATCGGGGCGAGCGAAGGCAATATCGGCATCCAGCCACGCCGCGTGAGTCCAGGCCGGCGGCAGCCGGCGGATCGCGACATTGACCAGATTTTCCTTGTACCAGATGTGGTGGTCGGAGCGTAACTGGATATGGTGCCGGTTTTTACTCTCGGTGACGACGAACGGCTGATCCTGGAAGGCCAGTTCGATCGTGACCAAGGTCGCGCCGGCCGCCGCGACATGCTTGCAGAAGGCCTCGTAGAGCCGGTAGCGTGACTGATAGCGGGATGGATTGAAGATCGTGGCGATCACATAGAATTCCGTCACCGCACCCTCATAGATTAGTCAGAAATTAGACCTTATGGCGGCGTCTTGCCGGCAGCAACGGCCAGACTCTGTTCGATCTGCCGCTCCAGAGCTTCGAGAACGGCCGGCGGCATGCCCTCGCGATGACTGTGCAGCAGCGCGTGCAGCGTGTTCAGCAGCGGGCGCGCCTCTTGCCCCAGCCCGGCCAAGGCAAGGTTCGCCGTGGCCTGCCCGGCCAACTGGACCGCGCGCCCGATGGTGTCGCTGCGCGCATACTGGAAAATATGAGCATCATAGGTCTTGGCCACCAGATCGGCAGCAAGAGCGAAGTCATGTCCGGCCTTGGCATGGTCCTGCCGCCACTCTTCGAGAGTGGCGTCGACCATATGAAGATCAGCCTGGGAATTCAGCACTCCCAGACCGAAGAGTTTGTTATCGGGAGCCGCCTTGACGACGGCGAGGTAGTTGTTCAAGCCGCTGACGAACAAATCTCGCGCTCTGGCCAGCTTCTCGGCGCTCTTTTCCGCGATTGCCCAGCGATACCAGGCATCGCCGCAATTGTTGAACGACCAGCCCAACGCCGAGCGGCGCAGAGAATTTTCGGGATCGCGCCGGATCACCTGCCCCAGCACCTGCTGCGCGGTCTCGAAGAACGAAATCGCTGCGCCGTAATTCTGCCGCCGCGTCTCCACCAGCCCGATATTGTTTTCGATCAGGACCAGATGATGCGGCCACAGCACATTGTCCCAGAGGCTGTCGCCCAGCCCCTCGATGCCCCGGCGCGCAATGTCGAACCAGCGATAGGCCTCTGCGTCATCGCCCAGACGAACCTGAACATCGCCAAGCTTGTTGGCGCCCCAGGCGATATCATGGCTGATTCTCGGGCTGGAAAGGCCGGCATCGCGCAACCCGACCCGAATCCGATACATGCGGGTAAAGGCCTCGATCGCAAGCGCGCTGTCGTTATACTGGTTGAGCAGCAGCTCCCCCAGCATTTCATTGACATCGGCCTGCAAGAGCTTGAGCTTTTCCGACTGCTCCGGCTGCTTCAGCAGTTCGTCCACTTCGGCCAGCGCCTGCTCGAAATGGCGGCGCGCCTCTTCCTTGCCGCCGGCGCGGTACAGCACCGTGCCCAGCAGGCGGTGGGCGCGGGCGCGCTCCTGCCGCGCCTCAAGGTCGCCGGCCTCGGCCAGCGGATTGAGCAGGGCGAAGGCCTCCCCGGCCTCCTGACGCATCGCCTCGAGTTTGCCGCGGGCGTCGTCGATTTCGGCCAGCACCATCATGGTGCGCGCCCGCTGCATCACGATGCCCCGGCCGCCGGCAATCGCCGAAAAGCGGTTGATCGCATCCTGGGCGCGGTTCACCAACTCCTGGACCTTGCTGAGCTGGGCGATCGGCATGACGACATCCGACGCCGCCTCGACCAGCCCGGCGATGGCGATGGTCGCGGCCTCCAGGTTGCGCTGGGCGTTGAACCAGCTGAACGCCGCGAACATGGCAACCCCGCAAAACACCAACGCGGTGGCGCTGGCCGCAACCAACAGTTTGCGCGCTCGCCGCAACTCCTTGAGCTTTTCCTGCGATGCCTGCTCGGCCGAAGCGACGATGAAGGCGACCAGGGTCGCGTCGAGTTCAGTCCGGCGGCGCTGCAACAGGTCCTCGGCCTCGCTCAGCGGCAGCCCGTCGCGCAACAGCAGGCTGGCCCGGTCCCCGGCTTGCGCCTCCTGCCAGCGCGCCGCCGCCTGTTCCAGCCGCGCCCGCACTTGCAGATCGGCGCGGGCCTCGACGATCAGGGAGCGGGCCAGCGGCCAGTGCGCCAGCAGCGCCTCATGGGCGACCCGAACATGGCCACCGTCGATCACCAGCAGCCGGGCCTGATCGGAGGCGAAATGCCGGACCAGCGCAGCCTCGGGACCGCCCGGCGGAAAGCCGGCCAGCGGCGCGGCGCGGGCGGTGATCTGCCCCTCGGCCCCCTGCCCGGCGGTGACCAGCGCCCGCAGCACCGCCGGCAAGGCCGACTGCACCTCGGGCGCCAACCGTTGGTAGTCCTCCTGCGCCCGCTGCCCGAGCGCGCCCTCAAGCCGGCCGATCTCCTCATAGGCCTTGACGGTGAGCATGCCGCCCTGGCGGCGCTGCCACAACTGATCGAGCAAAAACTCCAGCAACGGCAGCGACTCGGGATCGTTGGCCGCCGCGAACAGAATCACGTCGTCCAGGCCGTTGCCGAGCGCGCTGTTGCTCTCGAAGGTCAAGCCAGCCTCGCGCGCCGGCTGGCGGATGATCTGGGCGATTTCCGTCTGATTGGGCGGCCCCAGCAGATAGCGCCCCTCGCCTTCCGACAGCTCCGCCAGTTCGGGCAACTCGGCCAGCCGGTGGAAAAAGTCGCTGCGCATGGTGGCGACAACCCAGACCTGCCCGGAGCAGGCCAGGAGTTTCAAGGCGTTGACGAAGGCCGCACGCTCCTCCCCGGTCACCGCCTCGTGGGTGAACAGCTCCTCCAGCTGATCGACCACCAGCACCAGCCCGGCCGAGGCGATTTTGGTCAGCTGCGCCGCTTGCGCCGCCAGCGCCAGCCCCTGCTCGACCGCGAACGCCACTTGCCCGTGGTCGCGCCGCAGCATGGCGGCCAAGCGCTCGGGGGTGTATTGCAGGGTCGCCAGTTCGGGCAGCGCCGAGGCGGCCATCATGGCGTGGCTGAGCGCGCTCAGCGGATCGCCGCCGGTCTCCGACGGCCGCATCTGGGCATGGCGGCACAACGCCACGGTACCGACCATGCCCGGCAACAGCAGATCCGGCAGCAGCCCGGCCTTGACCAGCGACGATTTGCCCGAACCGCTGGCCCCCATCACCAGGACGAAGGCGCAGCCGCGCTCGGCCTGCCGGCTCAGAATGCCGCGCAATTCGTTGCGGGCGCGGGTGCGGCCGAAAAAGACCGGCGCGTGCTTGAGTTCAAACGCGCTCAGCCCGCGAAACGGGCTGCCATCGTGCCAGCGGATGGTCGCCGGCTGGGAGCGGAAGCCCTCCGCGCTCTCAAGACGGCGCAGCAGCATTTTGCGCAAATCGTCTTCAAGCTTTTCCTCGAAACCGGTCTCGTCGGTAAAGACATTTGACGCGGCGGCAAAGGTGCCGTCGGCGGCGTGGAACCAATGCTGTAAAAACTGTTCAACCAGCTTCTTCTGAGTTCTGGCCTGTTCGAGCCGTTCCTCGTCGTCGAGACTGGCCGAGATCGGCGCCTGCTTGCGGTAGAGCAGCAGATTCGGCTGCCCGCTCTCGCGATTCGCCGCCAGCGCGTCCTCGAACTCCCATTCGGTGCCGGTGACCGGCGCCTTGCCCGAAACCGCGCCGAAAAAGCGGTCGGGCGGCAACGGCACCCCCAACCGCGACCACAGGATCACCACCACGATATCGGTGGTCCGCGGCGGCGGAATGTTCTGAAAATCCTGGAAGTGATGGGTGGCCACCAGCGGCTCGCGCTCCCACAGCACGGCCTTGACATTGAAATGATAGCTGAATTCACGGTCCAGCCGTTCGATCACCCGCTCGGCGATCAAACGCTCCGCCCTCACATCCGAAGGTGAGGAAATGAAGACCTTAACCGTTTCCGCCACGATCAGCCTTACTGATAACCGGATTTATAACCGGAGGTATTTACATGAGACACTGTGCGACTCTAGCAGACCGCCCCGGATTTGGCAAGTGTTCGACAGCATGTCGTCAAGTCATGCTGGTCGCCGCCGCAGCAGAAACATGCGCATCGCCCCGAATTTCTTCGCCGATTCCGTCAGGCCGACATAATCGCAGCTGAAATCGCGACGGTGGCTCAGGGCGAGGTCGGCGGCGAAGGGTTCGGTGACATAGACGCAGCCCTCGGGGGTCACCGGCTCGATCCGGGCCGCCGTGGTCACATGGACGCCAGCGTAGCCCCGCTTGTTGACGATCGGGTCGATGACATCGTGCACCGGGCCGTAATGACCGCCGATCCGCAGACGCAAGCTGTCGGGCAGCCCGGCCTTGGCAAAATCGAAGCGCTCCAGCGCCGCCTGCATGGCGAGGGCGCAGCGGGCGGCCTCGGCGGTCCCCGGTAGGATCAGAAAGATGCCGTCGCCCCAGGTGTTGGCGGTTTCGATGGTCGCGCCGCTGGCCTTGATCGCCCCGGCGAGGCAGCCGAGCAGATGCTCGACAAAGGCCGGTATCTGAAGATCGTTGAGCTGGCTGAAGCCCTTGACGTCGCCGAACAGCATGGCGCGAAGCGGCTGGCCGCTCGGGGCCGCCGCCGCCGGCCCGGCCGCCGCGCCCCCGGACTCGAGCGGCCCGGGCTCCAGCGCAATGATCGTCTGCTCCAGCCCGGTGGTCCGCCACAAGGCGAGATCGGCGGCGGTGCCGGCCGGGCCGGACCCGCCGGGCCGGCCGTCGAAAACGGCGATCTGCCCGGCCGCGCTCCCCAGATGTTCGGCTTGCAGAATGGCCAGCCCCATGGCGATCCGGCTGCAATAGCCGAACAGAACGTCGTTGTCGGAATGGGCGTCCGAGGTCGCCTGTCGCCACGACAGCGCGCGCGCCTTGCAGGCGGCGTAACGCTCGACCCAGCCCGCCCCGGCCGGCCGCACCGAGGCCTCGATGAAATCCGCCTCCGCGAAGGGCAGAACCACGTGCAATTCGGCCCCGCGCGCCAGCAGCGCTTCGGCGAACAGGATGTCGGCGCCGGCGGCCAGCGAGCCATAGCCGGCCCCGGCGCGCATGGCCTCAAGCCGCCGGCCGATCTCGTCCCGGACCCGAGCCTCGGCTGTGGCGGGAAAGCGTCCGCTGCGGCCGGGCGGCGCGATGATATGGCCGGTGTAGTGCAGGATGGTGGCCGGCCGCAGCGGTTCGAACAGCGCGCGGTCGACCAATCCGGCCTCGGCCAGCCGCCCCAGCTGCCGCCAAGTCGAGGCGAGGTCGGCGCGGTTGCCGCCGGCCTGCGCCAGGGCGAGCGGCAACAGCGCTTGCGCCTCGGCGCCCCGCCCCAGCACGACAAGGGTTTCGATCAGGGTGGCCAGCCCCCAATAATCGATGGTCCCCGCCGCCAGAGCCTCCTCCAGCGGCGGCAGCAGCCGCTCGGCCACCGCCCGGGCGCGCCCGCTCTCGCCGGCGAGCAGAAACAGGGTCGCGGCGTTGACCGCGGGATAGCTGGCAAACCCGCCGCGAAGCGCCAGCCCGTGATAGCGCTCGGCGGCGGCCAGCAGGTGCGCGCGCCGCGCGGCGCCGCTCCCGGCAAAGGCCTGATCCTTGAGCAGCCGCGCGTCGAGAGCGCCGATATCCTCATCGGAACAGGCGGCCAGCCCATAAGCCTCGTAGCGGCGCCGCGCTTCCCCGGTGGCGCCGGCATTGGCGAAGGCGAGCACGGCGCGATGCTTGAGCCAGCGGTCATCCGGGTGCTCCTTCAGCCCCCGCTCGGCCCGGTCGATCGCCTGAAAGAACTCGCCGGCCTTTTCAAACCCCCGAATCTCGTCCAGCCATTCCGCAATCGCCCGTGAAGACATGGTCGCGCTCCCACCCGGCTTCCGCATGCACTGTCTGGTAGAATATCGTCGCCTAAGGCGACGCTCAAAAATAACCGCGTCAGATGGCGCCGGATTTTTGGTTCTCCGCAAGGCGCGGAAAGGGGCGCCTACCCAGCGTAGGCAACCCTTTCCGCAACGCAGCGGAGGGCCAAAAAGACAAGTCAAATGGCGCGGTTATTTCTGAGCGTCGCCTGAGGGCATAATGGGCTATCGTCGTCGAATCGCCAAGAGGATCGGAGTGATGATGCGCGACCGCCGAAATGACAGCCTGTTCCGGCGCCGGCTGTTTTTTTCCGGTCTCACCCTCTCGACGATCGGCGGTCTCACAGCGGCGCTGATCGCACTTCTTGCGCACACCGGCCGGATCGGGATCGCGGACGCCGTGCTGGTGGCGGCCTTCACCGTCAACGTCACCTGGCTCGCGCTCGGACTGTGGAACGCGGTGATCGGCCTCGCGCTGCTCCTGGTTCCGGGCCAGGAGCGAACGCCGCCGACCGGCGACATCACCGGCAGGGTCGCGGTGGCCATGACCATCCGCAACGAGAACCCGGCGGACGTGTTCGCCCGCATCAGAACCATCAAGGACAGTCTCGACGCCACGGCATCCGGGCCGCTCTTCGACTATTACCTGCTCAGCGACAGTTCCGACCCCGCCATCATCGCCAGCGAGGGCCAAAACGCCGCCGACTGGCAAAACCAGCTGAACCAGCCCGGCCGGGTGACCTACCGCCATCGGCCGGTCAATGACGGCTTCAAGCCGGGCAACCTCCGGGACTTCTGCCGGCGCTGGGGCGACGGTTACGACATCCTGATCCTGCTCGACGCCGACAGCCTGATGACCGGCGCCACCATCCTGGACATGGTGCGGACGATGGTCCGGCAGCCCCGGCTCGGCATCCTGCAAAGCCTGATCGTCGGCATTCTCAGCCCGAGTTTCTTCGCCCGCGTCTTCGAGTTCGGTCACCGCCACGGCCTGCGCTGCACGATGGCGGGGGCGGTGTGGTGGCAGGGCGACCGCTGCCAGTTCTGGGGCCACAACGCGGCGATCCGCCTGAAGCCGTTCATCGCCCAGTGTGAAATGCCCTACCTGCCCGGCAAAGGCCCCTTCAGCGGCCATATCATCTGTCACGATCAGATCGAGGCGTCGTTCATGCACCGGGCGGGATACGAGGTCCGGGTCATGGCCGAGGAAAGCGGCAGTTACGAGGGCGTGCCGCCGACGCTGCCCGATTTCATGAAGCGCAATCACCGCTGGTGCCAGGGCAACCTCAAGAATCTCAAGATCATCGGCGCGCCGGGGCTGGCGGCGATCGACCGCTTTCACCTGGGGGTGGTCGCCCAGCGCTTTCTGGCCGGGCCGGCGCTGGTGGCGTTCGCGCTGGCCGCCACCGTGCTGGCCTGTTCAGAACCGGCGGCGGCGGACGCCTTTCCGGCACGCTCCGCGCTCATCCTCTACGGACTGTGGCTGGGCCTGCTGATCTTTCCCAAACTCGCCGGGCTGGCCGTGGCGCTCCGCTGCTCCCCGGCCCGGTATGGCGGCGCGCTCCGGCTGATGCTGGGCGGGCTGACCGAATGCCTGTTCACTCTGGTGCTGACTCCGGTCGGCGCCGTCGGCGCCACCGTCTTCATGGCCGGGCTGATCTGCGGCCGTTCGCTGGCCTGGGATCAGCAGGCCCGCGATGGCTACCGCCTATCCTGGCGCTGCGCCCTCGCGGGGCTGTGGCCGCAAACCCTGCTGGGCGGCGCCGTTTTCGCCAGCCTTGCCCTGTTCAATCCCGGTGCGCTGCCGTGGTTCGCGCCGTTCTGGCTCAGCCTGCTGCTGTCGGTGCCCTTCGCCGTCCTGACCACCTCCCCGGCGCTCGATGACTGGGCGCAACGGCACGGCCTGTGCCGGATTCCCGAAGAAACCGAGGAGCCGGCCGAAATCGCCGGCCTCAAACGCCTGAAGGCGCGGCTCGTACCGGCGCACGCCCGACATGAGGGGATCGGCCCATGACGCTGTTCGCGGTCTTTGAACGCCTGATCGCGGCGACGGCGCCGCCGCCCACGGCGCCCCCGCCCTCCGGCCTGCTCCGCTTCTACCTCTATTATCTGCGGCAGGTCGGCTGGCTGGTGGTCCTGCTGTTCGCTGCCGGCTGTGCCGTGGCGCTGCTCGACAGCCTGATCCCGGTCTTCATCGGCCGCGTGGTCACCCTGGTCAGCGGCGGCGATCCCGTCCTGGCGCTGAGCGGCGCCGGACCCGAACTGCTCGGCATGGCGGCGGTCGTGCTGATCCTGCGGCCGCTGATGCTGCTGGCCCAGAACCTGATCACCAACCAGACCCTGGCCCCCGGCCTGGGCAATCTGATCCGCTGGCAAAGCCACTGGCATCTGGTGCGCCAGGGCTGGAGCTTCTTTCAAAATCAGGCGGCCGGCGTGCTGGCCAACCGGGTGGTGCAGACCGGCCCCTGCCTGCGCGAAACCGTGGTCCTGTCGGCCAGCGCCGTCTGGTACATCCTGATCTATGGTGGCAGCGCCATCGCGCTGCTGGCCGCCAACGATCCGCTGCTGTCCCTGCCGGTGATCGGCTGGTTCGGCTGCTATGCCCTGCTGCTGCTCGCCTTCATTCCGCGCATCCGGGTCCGCTCGCGCGACATGTCGGCGGTGCGCTCGGAGCTGACCGGCACGGTGGTGGATTGCTACACCAACATCGTCACCGTCAAGCTGTTCTCCCGGCCGGACGACGAGGACCGGGTGATCCGGGACGCCATCGACGCCCACACCGCCAGCTACCACGCCCATTTGCGCCTGACCAGCCTGCTGATGGTGCTGCTGGCGCTGCTCAACGCGGCGCTGATCGTCGGTTCGGCGGCGCTGGCGCTCCTGCTGTGGCGCCGGGGCGAGATCACCATCGGCGCGCTGGCCATGACCCTGCCGCTGACCTGGCAGATCGCCACCATCGCCGGATGGGTCGCCCAGCACGCGGCGGCGCTGTTCGAGAATATCGGCGCGGTCGAGGACGGGATGAAGGCGATCGCCGCGCCCAGCCGCTCCCGTGAGCCGGAGCGGGGCGCCGAGCTGACCGTCCCGGCGGGTGAAATCGTTTTCGACGCCGTGTGGTTCGACTATGGCGCCGACAGCATCCTGCGCGGCGTCACCCTGACCATCGCGCCCGGCGAACGGGTCGGGCTGCGGGGGCCGTCCGGCGCCGGCAAAAGCACGCTGGCGCACCTGCTGCTGCGCCTGTACGATCTCAAGAGCGGGGCGATCCGGATCGACGGCCAGGACATCGCCGGGGTCAGCCTGGAAAGCCTGCGGCGGCAGGTGACCCTGATCACCCAGGACGGCTCGCTGCTCAACCGCTCGATCCGCGACAACCTCCGGCTGGGACGGCCCGACGCCACGGACGCGGAGATCCGCGCCGCCGCGCAGCAGGCCATGGCGCTCGGGTTCATCGAGGAGATCACCGACGGCCAGGGCCGGACCGGACTGGACGCCCATGTCGGCGAACGCGGCGTCACACTGTCCGGCGGCCAACGTCAGCGGATCGTCATCGCGCGCGCCCTGCTGAAAAACGCGCCGATCCTGATTCTCGACGAGGCGACTTCGGCGCTCGACGCCGAAACCGAGGCCGCGGTGCGCACGGCCCTGGACGCCGCCATGACCGGCCGGACCCTCATCACCATCTCCCATCACCCCTCGGGGATCGCCGGGCTCGACCGGCTGGTCACCCTGGACCGGGGGCGGCTGTCCGGCTGAGCTACGCCGGGTCGGGTGGCGTGTCGGGCCGGCGCCGGGCCGGGCCGCCGGCGTCGGTATGAAGCCGAACCAGTTCCGACAGCACCCGCCAGTCGATCGGCTTGGCCACCAGATCATCGACCCCGGCCTGAAGATAGCGCGCCCGGTGCTCGGCCATGACGTCGGCCGTCAGCGCCAGCACCGGAATTTCGCTCTTGGGCGCGGGCAGCGCGCGGATGGCGCGGGTCGCCTCCTCGCCATCGACCTCGGGCATCTGCATGTCCATCAGCACGACGTCGAACTCGCCGCCGATCACCGCCTCAAGGGCCTGCCGGCCGTTTTCCACCACATGGACGCTATGGCCGAATTTCTGGAGCATCGACTGGACCAGCATCTGGTTGATGCGATTGTCCTCGGCCAACAGAATGCGCAGCGGGCGCGTCGGCGGCTCCGACCCCGCGGGCGCCACCGGTGAGGGTCCCGGCGCCGGAGCGTAACGGTCCGCGACCTTGAGCGGCAGGGAGAACCAGAACAGCGAGCCGACTCCGGTCTCGCTTTCGACGCCGATCCGGCCGCCCATCAATTCCACCAGTTTCTTCGAGATGGCCAGACCCAGACCGGTTCCGCCAAAGCGCCGGGTGGTGGTGGCGTCGGCCTGGGAAAACGCCGCGAACAACTGATCGATCTGCCCCCGGTCGATGCCGATGCCGGTGTCCTCGATCTCGAACAACACGACGGCGCGCTGCCCCTTGCGCTCCCGGACCAGCAGCCGGACCGTGATCGAGCCCTGCTCCGTGAACTTGACGGCGTTGCTGATCAGATTGAACAGCACTTGCCGGACCCTCGTCGAGTCTCCGATCACGCGGTCGGGCAGCCCCTCCGAAATGGCCAGACCGATGCTCAAGCCTTTGGCCGATGCCCCGGTCTGTCCCAGAGCGATCGCCTCGCGCACCGCCTCGTGCAACGAGAACTCCGCCGCCTCGATCACGACCTTGCCGGATTCGATCTTCGAGATATCAAGAACATCGTTAAGAACCGTGAGCAGAGTGCCGGTCGCCGACTTCAAAATCTTGAGATAGCCGTCCTGTTCTTCGGTCAAAGGCGTACGCTGCATCAGATCGGCCACCGCCATCACGCTGGTAACCGGCGTGCGGATTTCATGGCTCATCGTGGCCAGGAAATTGGATTTGGCCTGAGCCGCAGACTCGGCGGCACTTCTGGCGATCCTGAGTTCATTCTCGTGGAGCTTGCGCTCGGAAATATCGCGGGCCGAGGCGTACAGGTGCGCCTTTCCCCCCAGCGTGATGCCGCACGCATTGATTTCGACATCGATTTCGGTGTTGTCGCGCCGGCGATGCCGGGTCTCGAACACCGCCGGGTTGTGGATCAAGTCGCGAACCCTGACCGACAATTCCTCACGAGAGAACACCGCCTCCCAATCCGCGACAGTGAGGGTTCGCGCTTCGGCTTCGGAATATCCCAGCATGCGCAGAAACGAGTCGCTGCACATCACCAGATTGCCGCTCTCATCCAGGATATGGATACCGTCGCTGGCGATCCGGAGCAGGTTCCGAAAGCGCTCCTCGGACATGCCGACCTGATCGAGCAACTGCCGGCGTTCGATGATGTGACGGGCGACACCGAAACTGATCGCCACGACGAACAAGAAGAAGGCGCCGCCCATCAGCCGCGACAGCAACACCTTGCCGTCGGGATCGCCCCAGCCGGCCTTGGGAATCGCCGCCAGCCGCCACCGTCCATTGGGAAACTGGACGTCGAGTTCCACCGGGTGGCTGGCAAACACCGAGGCGTCACCCCGAATCAACTCCCCCGCCTCGCCCAGACCGTCCCGGCCGCGAATCGCGACTTCGATCGGCAGATTGTCGCGGGTCAGGCCGGCTTCGCTGTAAATCTCCTGCATGTTGAGCACGAGACTGACCACCCCGAACAGCCGCTCCCGGCCGTCGCTGGTGTCGGACAGGAAGACCGGATCGCGGATGATCAAGCCGCTGCCCCCCTGAAGCAGGGCCATCGGTCCCTGGACGACAGGCGAATGGACCTCGATCGCCCGCCTGACCCCCGGCCACTGCCACGCGATATCGCGATAATCGACGCCAAGGACGGCCTCATTGCCGGCCAGCGGATACAGCATCTCAAGCTTGGTGCCGCGACTGACCCCGATGTTGCGAATGGCCGGGTGCCCGCGCAACAACACTTCCGCGACCCTGTTGAAGACGGGCAGACTAAGATCACCATGGGCAATGATTTGCGCCGCCATGCCCCTGGTTCTCATCATCGGCACAGTCAGCGCCCGCTCCAGCCGCAGCCGGATATCATTCAACTGGCCCGTCGCTGCGACTCGTGGGTTAGAACTCGCGTTGAAGTAGCTGCCTGCCCCTGACGCCGGACGCCGGCCTCCCATCATTTATCCCTTGGTGAGACCGGAGAGACCATCCCTCGGCGCCGACCTGCCGCTTGGCA
>CAIOBP010000112.1 GCA_903856295.1 uncultured Rhodospirillales bacterium
AGGGCATCAACAGCTTGGTCCAGGCAGCCAAGGCCAAGGCACGGGGATACCGCTCTACCCGCAACCTGGCCGCGATAATCTACCTCGTCGCCGGAAAGCTAGAACTCAAGCTACCCACGTGAAACAGCGAAGAGCCAATTATATTCATTATGGCCTGAAGGAATTGGCGCACCCCGATCTTCTCGACAGGCTGCTCGAAAGTTGGCAATCCTTTAGTCGTGATCCAACAACAGCGCATCTTCGCCTGCTTCAAACCCACCTCCGCATCATGGCCAACAGCGTTGAGGAAGAGGTGAAGGTGTTTCTCGACCAGATGGCTGTGGGCGCAGAAATGTTCCATGAGTTCCACGACCTCCCGACCTTCGGGGGATCGGACGAGTTGCAAGTAACCTCGATGCAAGCGTCAGTCGTTCATTGGCGGCAACGCCATACCGAAGATTTTCACGTTGTTCACGATGCGTCGTCCAACTTCTTCCGCAATCACGATCTCTGGGAACGGATGACCAATAAGGATGTCCCGAAGCAAGAGATGCCGCTAGGTGACGGGACGACGGTCGGGTACCCGCTACGCGTCATATCGACGACGCCGATGGATTCGAAAGACAGCCGGGCTATTCAATTGTGCGACATCTTCGCCGGTCTCGGCGCGCGTATTCTCCGAGACGACTTAGGCGGTGACGATAAGAAGTTTCTAGACGAGGTGCTGCTCACCGGGTTCGGCGAAGTCACCTACAACGGCCTCCGTCCCTCCACGATATTCCCCGATCAAATTCCGCCGCGGCAGCTCACTGGACCGGATGTCGTCGATAAAATGTCGGCCATCATTTTCGGCCCGCACAATGCGGCGCGCGAGCGCTAAACAGATACCCGATCTGCTTCGAGAGTTTTGGCCGGCTTGGCGCCCTCAGGGTGCCGACACCGCCTGTCACGCCCGCATTCTGTTGCGAGAACGCCTTGCGAAACGATAAACTATTCTCTTGACCGTGCGATGATTCTTTGCGTCCACGATTTGAACCTGTGGGTCAGTAGCCAAGTCCGCTTCGCCTGCTCCATTGCCGATAGCGGCCCTTCTCCTTCCGGCCCATCACGGAAATTCAAACTGAGACACTTCCATATTTTCGGTTTCACCGCCCCGCCCCCGGGGCTGCGGCGGCGGCGCGTCCGGGATATCCTTCGCAACCGATGTTTTCTGCACTCCAGCCTTGACCGGCGAAGTCCGAATCGGGTCTACTCACTGCACAGGCCGCAGCATACGGCGTAACGATTTTTACCGCCGCGAACTCCATGGCGCATCCCGAGCACGAGGCAGAATCCGGCGAAAACCAGGATTACCGCTATCAGCGGTTGATCCAGGCCGGAATCGCCCTGTCCACCGAGCGGAACCACAAACGGCTGATCGAGATGCTGCTGCTCGAGGCCAAGCGGCTCTCGCTGGCCGAGGGCGGCACGATCTACCTGCGCACCGAAGACGCCCAGGCTCTGCGCTTCGAAATCGTGCTCAACGACGTGCTCAACATCGCGATGGGCGGTTCCTCCGGCGCGGATATTCCCTTCGCGCCGCTCCAGCTTTACGACCCCACGGGCGAGCCGAACCATCACAACGTGTCCACCCACGCGGCTCTGACCGGCAAAACCGTCAACATTCCCGACGCCTACGAGGTCGGTGAATTCAATTTCGACGGCACCCGCGCCTTCGACGCCCGCTCCGGCTACCGCTCGACCTCCTTTCTGACGATTCCGCTGAAGAATCATCAGGGTGAGGTGATCGGCGTCATCCAGTTGATCAACGCCCGCACGCCCGAAGGCCGGGTGATCGCCTTCCCCGACGACATCGTGCCGCTGATCGAAGCCCTGGCCGGGTTGGCCGCGGTCGCCCTCGACAATCAGTTGCTGATCGAAGCCCAGAAAACGCTGTTCAAGGCGCTGATCGAGATGATCGCCAGCGCGGTTGACGCCAAATCGCCCTACACCGGCGGTCATTGCCGCCGGGTGCCCGAGTTGACCGTCCTGCTGGCCAAGGCCGCCCACGCGGCCACCGAGGGACCGTTCGCCGACTTCTCGCTCAACGACGAAGAATGGTACGAACTCGAAGTGGCCGCCGGGCTGCACGATTGCGGCAAGGTCACCACCCCCGAATATGTCGTCGACAAGGCGACCAAGCTCGAAACCATCTACAACCGCATTCATGAAATCCGCACCCGCTTCGAGGTGGTCAAGCGCGATACCGAGATCGAGTATCTGAAGGCGGTGTTGGCCGGAGGCGACGCCGATGCCCTGGCGGCGGCGCGCGACGCCCGGTTGGCCCAACTCGACGAGGAGTTCGCCTTCGTCGCCGAATGCAACATCGGCGGCGAGTTCATGAGCCCCGAGCGGGTCGAGCGGCTGGCCAAGATCGCCGGCACCACCTGGGTGCGCACTCTCGACGACGGCCTCGGCCTGAGCCAGGAAGAACGCAAGCGCTGGGTCGCTCACAAGGTCCCGGCGCCAGCGGTGGAGCCCCTGCTCGCCGACAAGCCCCAGCATCTGGTCGAGCATTTTCATGAGCCGATCACCGACGACAACAGCTGGGGCTTCAAGATCAAGCCGCCGGTCCACCGCTTCAACCTCGGCGAGGTGCACAATCTGTCGATCCGGGCCGGCACCCTGACCCCGGAAGACCGCTACCACATCAATGATCACATCGTGCAGACCGTGATCATGCTGGAGGCGCTGCCGTTTCCGAGCAATCTCAAGCGGGTGCCGGAGTGGGCCTCCAACCATCACGAGAAAATGGACGGCACCGGCTATCCGCGCCGGCTGTCACGCGAGCAGATGAGCATTCCCGCCCGCATGATGGCCATCGCCGACATCTTCGAGGCGCTGACCGCCAGCGACCGCCCTTACAAGCCTCAGAAAACACTGTCCGAAGCAATCAAGATCATGTCGTTCATGGTCAAGGACCAGCACATCGATCCCGACTTGTTCGAACTCTTCCTGACCTCGGGGACCCATCGCCAATACGCCCAGGCGTTTCTGGCGCCCAGCCAGATCGACGAGGTCGACATCCACCGCTATCTCAGGGCAAAACAGCCCGCCTGACGCCGCCGGTTCTCGGTTTGAAGGCCGAGCGGGTTTGCGGAATGGTCAGGGCCGCTGCAACAGCCCCATGATCGCGTCGAGCTTCCGGTTCAACTCGAGGTGGTTTTCATTCATGGTCGAGGTCAGCACCTCGACCTTACCGTCCAGCTGATCGACCCGGCCGGACAGAGCGTCGACCTTGCCATCCAGCTGATCGACCCGACCGGACAGCGCGTCGACCTTGCCATCCAACTGATCGACCCGGCCGGACAGCGCGTCGACCTTACCGTCCAGCTGATCGACCCGCTCGCCCAATCTGCGCTCGGACGCCTCGATCCGCCGGTTGATACCAACGGCGGACTCCTGGACGGCACTGATCACGGCGTCCCTGCCGGGATGCTCGCTAAGCGCGTCACCGATGGTCTCAGCCAACACCTCGGCAACCCCGGCCGCCTGCTTCCTGGTGAAGCCGGAGTCCTGAAGCCGTTGGGCGGTCTTCAATGTGTCGATAGCCATGGCGGTCACGCGGCACCTCCCGATCCGCCCGAGTGTAGCATGGGGCGTGACGCGCTGGGAGGGGATTTTAAAAGGCAAGAGGAACCAGGGGCTTTGCCCCTGGACCCCACCAAAGGCCGGCGGCCTTTGGAAACCGGCAGGTCTACTTGGCGTCGGCGGCAACCTGCATCTTCACGATACTGTCGGGATCGGTGACCGAGCCATTGCGCGACTGCGAGCCCTTCTTGATCTTGTCCACAAGGTCCATCCCCGAGATCACCCGACCCCAGACGGTATACTGGCCGTCGAGGAACGGTGCCGGCGCGAAGCAGATGAAGAACTGGCTGTCGGCGCTGTTCGGGTCCTGGGCGCGGGCCATCGACAGCGTGCCCCGAACATGGGGCTCGCGCGAAAACTCGGCCTTGAGCTTCCGGCCCGAGCCGCCGGTGCCGTTGCCGGCCGGATCGCCGGTCTGGGCCATGAAGCCCTCGATCACCCGGTGGAACTTCAGGCCGTCATAGAACCCCTGGCGCGCCAAGTCCTTGATGCGCGCGACATGGTTCGGGGCCAATTCAGGCCGCAACTCGATCACCACCCGACCATCTTTCAGGTCGAGGTAAAGCATGTTCTCCGGATCCAACGCCAGGGCCTCCCCACTGTACAAAAGGATGCCCAGCAAGGACGCCATGACAAGACGCAACAAACGGGGCATGGTCATGATCCCAGAATGATAAAAACGGTGACCACCATACTGGACTTCCCCGCCACTGCAAAGGGAAACGGCGACGCCGCGACAAAGGATGCGCTGGCGGCCTTTGCTCCCGGCCCGGCCGGGGTTATGCTCCCCCCATGATCCGGATCGGCATCGACCTCGGCGGCACGAAAATCGAAGGCATCGCGCTCGACGGCGCCGGCCGTGAGTTGGCGCGCCGCCGCGTCGCCACCCCCCAGGGCGATTATCAGGGCACCGTCGCCGCCGTCACCGAGTTGGTGGCAAGCCTGGAACAGCGGGCCGGCGGCGGCCGGGCCAGCGTCGGGATCGGCATTCCCGGCACGATCTCCCCGGCCACCGGTTTGATCAAGAACGCCAATTCGGTCTGCCTGATCGGACGGCCCTTCGATCGCGACCTCGCGGCGGCCTTGAAAAGGCCGGTGCGACTCCAGAACGACGCCAACTGCCTCGCGGTCTCCGAAGCCGCCGACGGTGCCGCAGCCGGCGCCAGAGTGGTGTTCGCGGCGATTCTCGGCACTGGCTGCGGCGGCGGCATCGTGGTCAACGGCCACGTTCTCACCGGCGCCAACGCCATTGCCGGCGAGTGGGGCCACAGCCCCCTGCCCTGGCCCGCCGACCATGAACGGCCGGGACCGGAGTGCTATTGCGGCCGCCGAGGCTGCCTGGAAACCTGGATTTCCGGAACCGGACTCGCGGCGGACCACGCCCGCGTCACCGGCCGCTCTCTCGACGCCGCGACCATCGCCATCGCCGCCGACTCCGGCGATGGCGCGGCCCAGGCCAGCCTCGCCCGGTTGGAGCACCGCCTCGCCCGTGGCCTGGCCACCGTGATCAATCTGCTGGATCCGGATGTGATCGTGCTGGGCGGCGGCCTGTCCAACATCGAACGGCTCTACCAGAACCTGCCGCCCCTGCTGAAGGACTGGTGCTTTTCCGACCAGATCACGACGCCGGTCCGGCCGGCGCGCCACGGCGACTCCAGCGGCGTCCGCGGCGCGGCGTGGCTGTGGCCGCCCGGAGACGCCGAGCCCTCATGACCGGCGGCCAGCAAGCCTTCCGGCCGCAAGCGGCGTCGGATGAATGCGGTGAATCAGCCCGTCGGCACCGAAGGCGAACACCACCTCGTGGGCGGCGAACCAGTCCCTGAGCACCCAGGTGACGAAAACCGCGATCGCGGTCCCGCCCGCGACATCGCCGAGGAAGTGAGCGTTGATGATCACCCGACTGGCGATCACCGGCAGCGCCCCGCCCCAGACCAGCCAGCGCAAATCCGGCCGGAGATAGGCCACCGCCGCCGCCAGCGAGGCCGCCGTAGCGGCGTGCCCCGAAGGAAACGACTGATAGTCGGCCCGGAAACTGACCGGGAGAAAGCCATAAAAAGAAACCAGATCCAGCATCTTGGGCCGCGCCCGCCCGACCACGACCTTGATGACGTCGACCAGCAGCCCCGAAAGCAGCACGGCCAGAAACACGAAAATCAAAATCCAGGCCCACTGGCGATAGCGGTCGGCCCGCTCGCCGCGACCAGCCAGATAACCGGCCCCGACCAGCCCGGCCGCCCCCAACCCGAGCGGCCACAAATACCATTTGCCGAGCCCGGCGATGGTGATGACACGGAAAACGGCGTGGATGTCCTCGGGAAGGGCGCGCATGGCCACGGACAGCGCCGGATCGAAGGCGCGCATGGACAGCAGGCAGACCCACCCCGCCCAAACCAGCCACATCGCCGCCAGGAGCCTGCGCTCCCAAAGCAGGACGGCCCAAGCCTGTTCCACCGCCTGCGCGGTACCGCCGCCTCTGGTCATCGCCCCGCCGCATGATGAGTGAATGCCATGCCTTCGCCCCAGAATAGTGCAAGCCCATGATCGTCGCCAGCGGCTTCACCGCCACGGCGCGCAAATCCGCCCGGTTTATGCTTTTATAATGTGCCGCTTCAAATCCGCAACCCCGGCCCCGGACTCCCGAATTCTCCATCTTTTTGCGTCAGCCCTTAACAAATAGCTGGCAATCTTCCGGACACATGTTAAAAATGGCGTCAACAGCGCACCATGGCTGGAAAACTCCATTCCTCACCGCAAATCCCGCCCTTTGCTTGGCGTTTTTGTGGTCGCGCGAACTCGGGAAAATCAGCAATCTCGACATGACAAACTCAACTTCTTGGCAACCTAGCGATATCATGAACGCTGATTCAGGCAATGAGGCCGATTCGACTGCATCCCCTAAAAGACAAAGGGGACGAATCCCCCAGTCGGCGTGGTCAAGAATCTTGCAACGATATCGAGCAGGAGCGACTTTGTCCGCAATAGCCCGCGAATTTGACTGCACGCCCAGCGCCATCTCTTACATCGTCCGCAAAGCGGAAGCGACGGCCACCGACCCGGCCGCCTCCGAAGAGATGCCCCCGCTTGCCGAAGAGCCGTCGCCACCGCCGCTGACGGCCGCACCACAACCGGTGACCGCACCGCCACCACCAGCGGTCGCGCCGAGAGCGTCTTCGACGATCACGACCTTGTCGCTGCCTGATCGTGGCAGCAGCCAGCCGAGAACGTCGACGCTGTCCCTCACCCCACCGACCGCCGCACCGCCGCCGCCCGCGCCGCCCCCTGTGGTGGTGGCACCGTCACCGCCGCCGCCCTCCCCCGCCGTCGCGGCCTCCCGGCCTCCGGTCCCGGACGCGACTCGCCCTGGCGCCGCCGAGTCAGGGTCGGCCAAAGCCACCCAGCCACCGCCGGTGGACGCCATCGAGGCCCGTCTGCGGGAAACCGCCCGCGGCTGTCTGGTCGCGTATCGGGGTTGGCGGCAGGCGCCGGGGGAAACCAGCGTCCAGACCCTGAACGACGCGGTTCACGAACTGCGCAAAGTGCTCGCCAGGGTCGAAATCGACATCTCGGCCAGCCGGCGGGAAGAGCCGAGCGTGCGCCCGATCCCGGTGCCCGCCCATCGCGCCGCGCGCCAGCAGCAGCGCTCGTAGTACCAAATCCCGATGATCCCAACTCATCGGGATTTGGTATCGGCGGCGACTGCCGCCGCGCCGCCCACGCGGCGGAGCCAAGCCGGCGGATGCCGGCGCCGGCAAGTGTGGTTTCGCTGATGGGGTCTTATCAGCGAAAAATGGTATAAGCCAGCAGCGGCGCTCGTAAGGACGCGAGCAAGCGCCTTTTCCGTTCTAGATGAAAACGTCAACACCCGGCGGAGCGATCCGCCGGGTGTTTTGTATTGCCATGCCGGACAGTGCCCAGGAGCCACAGTCACGACGATACGGGGCGTTTTTCAATGTCGCACGCCGAATAGCCCTTGCAACAGGGCCGCGACCTATGTCATATGCTGCATCGCAGCAAGCGATTGCTGCTTCGCCCTTCTTGGGCGTTTCCTCCCTAAACTCAGGCCGCTGTTCTTCAGCGGCCCTTTTTTTTGGCTTTTTTTAGCCATTTTCACCCCGATCGGCGGTCTCGGCTTACATTCGTTCCAAAGCCGGCGAACGGGAGACAGATTTGTGCCATAGTAGACGCCCCCGCGACAATAGCTAACAACTCGTTAATTACAAAAAATGCGGTCACGGTAAACGCTCGGGAAACTGGACGGCGGCGCAGGCCGCGCCTATACCCCGACTCGGTTGGACGCCCCAACCGCCGCCTTCCGTTCCCAGCCAGAGAGCCGACCGGCCACATGGATGCCTTTCTCAGCTCCCACCTGTTCACCGGCGACGCACTGCATCGCGATGCCGCGGCGCTGGTCGAAGATGGCGTCGTGCGTGCGGTGGTGCCGGCCCGCTCAATTCCCATTGGCGTCCGGATCATCGATCTGGGCGAGGCCCTGCTCGCGCCCGGCTTCATCGACCTTCAGGTCAATGGCGGTGGCGGCGCGCTGTTCAACGACGACCCCAGCCTTGAAACGCTGGAGCGGATCGCCACCGCCCATCGCCGATTCGGCACCACCGGCCTGCTGCCGACCCTGATCAGCGATCACCGCGACAAGCGCCGAGCCGCCCGAGCGGCGGTAACCGAGGCGCTGAAGCGCGGGATGCCGGGCATTCTCGGGCTGCACCTCGAAGGCCCGCACCTCAATCCGGCCCGGCGGGGCGTTCACGACCCGCGCTGGATCGCCCCGCCCGAGGAAGCGGATTTCGCGCTGATGGCGCCGCTGCCCGGCGGCGCGCTGCTGGTCACCCTGGCGCCCGAAACCATCGCGCTCGAAGACATCCGCCAACTGACCGGCAGCGGCATCCGAGTCGCGGCCGGGCACAGCGCCGCGAGCTACGAGCAAACCCGGGCGGCCCTCGCGGCCGGAGTCTGCGGCTTCACCCATCTTTTCAATGCCATGCCACCAACGACCAGTCGCGACCCCGGCATTGTCGGCGCCGCCCTCGACGATCGCACCAGCTGGTGCGGCCTGATCGCCGACGGCCATCACCTCCACGACGCGACGATCCGTCTGGTCTGGCGGGCCAAGCCGCACGGCACGCTGGTTCTGGTCACCGACGCCATGCCGACGGTGGGCACCGACGCCGAGTCGTTCCGACTCGGAGAGGACACCATCACCGTCAGCGGCGGCCGCTGCCTCTCCGAAGAGGGCCGACTGGCCGGATCGGCCCTCGACATGGCCACCGCGGTCAGGAATTGCGTGATCCGGATCGGCATTCCCCTGGAGGAAGCCCTGGCCATGGCCAGTACGAACCCGGCAAAAGCCCTCGGAATCGATCAATACCGGGGCCGGATCGCCCCCGGTTGCGCCGCCGACTTCGTGGTTCTTGACGAGCGGCTGACAGTGCGCGAAACCTACCTCAACGGGCGGTCGTAACCGGCCCCCGGTCTTACCCGCCCAAAGCCCCCGGAGCCCTCACATGCCGCATCTCGACATCATCCTCATCGGTGGAGTCCTCGTGTTCTTCTTCTGGCAGACCCTGTCCGCCAAAGCCTGACTTTCCTGCCGACGGACCATGCCGCCGATGCGCCCTGGGCGAGTCGGCGGCATTTCTTTTGAGCTATCCCCTCTTTTGAGGTATCCCCGCGTCTTTTTTGAGGTTGCCCCCGCGAGCCGATGGCCCGAGGCGCCGCTCGCCCCTCTTTAGCCGCGCTGTCCGGGGCAAACTCGGCGGCGGCGGCCACCTCGCCAGCAAGAAAGGCGAAGCGACAACCGGGGGCACCCTTTTATACCGCCCCCTTTATACCGACACCGTGATGCGCGCCGAGGCGATCGCCCCGGTCATCTGCACCACGTGGCGCGCGCGCCCTGCGCCTCCCGCCAAGAATACGCTTCGACAGTCTTGGATGCAGCGCACAAATGAGGCGACGGAACCAAGCACTCTTGGCTCCGTCGCCCGTCAGCCGGATGGGCACGATTGCATTTTTAAACCGCCAGCGGTGGGCGGAAGCTCTGCCGCAAATGATCCGACCGTCAAGGCCCCCAGCCACTTGGGTCTGGTTGCTACGTAAAGACGCCGTTACTGTTGGCTCCTCCTTACAAACATAAAGCTAGTCTTGTTTTCCCTGCCCGTCAAGTGGTTTCAGACCCTTTTTCCAGACCCCGGCCTTCGGCGCGCCAAGGCCCCGCCTTCTCCTTGCCGCACGTTCCGACACATCAGCCTCTTGACATCCCTCGGATGACAGGCGATTAATCAGTACCAATTTAGTCCTGTATCTCCTGCTGCCCGGACCGTGCGTCATGATCAAAATCAGCAAACTCACCGATTACGCCGTGGTGGTGCTGACCCAGCTCGGGCGGGACAGCGCGGTTCACACGGTGTCGGCGCTGGCGGAGTCCACCGGCATTCCGGCGCCAACGGTGGCCAAGCTCCTGAAACCACTGGTAACGGCCGGTCTGGTCGCCTCCCACCGGGGCGCCAATGGCGGCTATGTGCTCAGTCAGGAGCCGGAGCGCATCACCGTGGCGGCGATCATCACCGCGCTGGAAGGGCCGATCGCGGTCACCGAATGCGTCGGCGACACCGACGCCTCCTGTGGCGTCGAGCGGTTGTGCCCGATGCGCGGCAACTGGGAAAAAATCAACCGGGCGGTGCAGCGCGCGCTCGAAGATGTCTCACTGGCCGACATGTCGGCACCAACCTGGCCGCTGGCGGTCTGATGAATATGGACAGGGAGAGCCGACGATGAGCCCCGCCCCCGATACCGCTGATACTCTGGATCAAGTGAAGTCATTCACCGATCAAAAGTATAAGTATGGTTTCGTTACCGATATCGAAGCCGATACCGCGCCCAAGGGCCTGAATGAAGACACCATCCGCTTCATTTCGGCCAAGAAGCAGGAACCGGACTGGCTGCTGGAGTGGCGCCTCAAGGCCTTTCGCCACTGGCTGACCATGGAAGAGCCGAAATGGGCCCGGGTTCATTACCCGCCGATCGACTACCAGGACGCCCATTACTATTCGGCGCCCAAGAACACCCCCTTGAAGAAAAGCCTCGACGAGGTTGACCCGGAGCTGCTGCGCACCTATGAAAAGCTCGGCATTCCGCTCAAGGAGCAGGAGTTGCTGGCCGGCGTCGAACCGACCATCGCGGTCGACGCGGTGTTCGACAGCGTTTCGGTCGCCACCACCTTCAAGGCCAAGCTTCATGAAAAGGGCATCATCTTCTGCCCGATCTCGGAAGCGGTGCACAATCATCCCGAGCTGGTCCGCAAGTATCTGGGCAGTGTCGTGCCCTACTCCGACAACTACTTCGCCACGCTGAATTCGGCGGTGTTCACCGACGGCTCATTTGTTTACATTCCCAAGGGCGTGCGCTGCCCGATGGAACTTTCGACCTACTTCCGGATCAATGCCGCCAACACCGGGCAGTTCGAACGCACCCTGATCATCGCCGACGAGGGCTCGTACGTCAGCTATCTCGAGGGCTGCACCGCGCCCAAGCGCGACGAAAACCAGTTGCATGCGGCTGTGGTCGAACTGGTCACCCACGACAACGCCCAGATCAAATATTCAACGGTGCAGAACTGGTATCCGGGCGACGAGAACGGTGTCGGCGGCATTTACAATTTCGTCACCAAGCGCGGCGCCTGCCGGGGTGTCAACTCCAAGATTTCTTGGACCCAGGTTGAAACCGGTTCGGCGATCACCTGGAAATATCCCAGCTGCATCCTCCAGGGTGACAACTCGGTCGGTGAGTTCTACTCGGTGGCCATCACCAACAACTATCAGCAGGCCGATACCGGCACCAAGATGATCCATATCGGCCGCAACACCCGCTCGACGATCGTGGCCAAGGGCATCTCGGCCGGGCGCGCCCAGAGCACCTATCGCGGTCAGGTCAAAATCCTGCCCAAGGCGGTCGGCGCGCGCAACCACACCCAGTGCGACAGCCTGCTGATCGGCGACAAATGCGGCGCCCATACGGTGCCCTACATCGAAAGCCGCAACAAATCAGCCAAGATTGAGCATGAGGCGACCACCGCCAAGATCAGCGAGGAACAGCTGTTCTATTGCCGCCAGCGCGGCCTGACTCCGGAAGACGCGGTGTCGCTGATCGTCAACGGTTTCTGCCGCGAGGTCTTGAAGGAACTGCCGATGGAATTCGCAGTCGAAGCGCAAAAACTGGTCGGCATCAGCCTCGAAGGCAGCGTGGGCTAGGAGGACGGACGATGGCCAGCCTCTACCAATCAGATTTCTACGCCTGGACCCAGGATCAGGCGACGCGACTGAAAAAGGCCGCCGCCGAGCGCGTCAACATCGACCTGGATTGGGAAAACCTCGCCGAGGAGATCGACTGCATGGGCGGCAGCGAGAGACACGAAATCGAAAGCCGGCTGATCGAGTTGCTGTTCCACCTCGCCAAACTCACCTGGTCGCCCGACCAAGCGCCACGGGCCGACTGGACGGTCTCGGTGCTCAACCAACGCGATGCCATCGTCTCCCGCCTCGAAAAAAGCCCGAGCCTCAAGCGCTATCCCGAAGAAATTTTCACTCATTGCTGGGGCAAAGCGCGCAAGCGCACCGCCGCCGCCCTGACCCTTCCGCTCTCCCGCCTGCCCGCCGACTGTCCATGGGACCTGGAAACCCAGGTGCTCGATGAAGACTGGCTGCCCCCTGCTCCGGAGTCTTACTGATGCTCACCATCACCAATCTTCACGCTTCCGTCGGCGACCGGCCGATTCTCAAGGGCATCGACCTCAGCATCAAGGCTGGCGAGGTCCATGCCATCATGGGGCCGAACGGTTCGGGCAAGAGCACGCTGTCCTATATCCTGGCCGGGCGCGAGGGCTACACGGTCACCGAGGGCTCGGTGACCTACAAGGGCGAGGATTTGCTGGCGCTGCCGCCCGAGCGACGGGCCGCCGCCGGAGTGTTTCTGGCCTTCCAGTATCCGGTGGAAATTCCCGGGGTTTCCAACTCGACCTTTCTCAAGACCGCGCTCAACGCCGTGCGCCGCCAGCGTGGCGAGGCCGAACTCGACGCCATGCAGTTCCTCAAGCTGGCCCGCACCAAGTGCAAACAGCTGGGCATGACCGACGAAATGCTCAAGCGCGCGGTCAATGTCGGCTTTTCCGGCGGCGAAAAGAAGCGTAATGACATTCTGCAAATGGCGCTGCTTGATCCAAGACTGACCATTCTCGACGAAACCGACAGCGGTCTCGATATCGACGCGCTGCGGATCGTCGCCGATGGTGTCAATTCTTTGCGCGGCCCCGAGCGGGCCATGCTGGTGATCACCCATTACCAGCGCCTGCTCTCCTATATTGTCCCCGATCACGTCCACGTGCTGGCTTTCGGAAAGATTCAGCGCTCGGGCGGCAAGGAACTGGCCCTGGAACTGGAAGCGCGCGGCTATGCCGAATTCGGCGTCAACGAGGCGGCATGACATGACCTGGCTCAACACTCTGCGCAGCGCCGGCCGCGCCCGGTTCGCCGAACTGGGCTTTCCCAAGGTCCGGCAGGAAGACTGGCGCTTCACCAATCTCGGCGCCCTGGAACGGACGCTGTTCCTGCCCGCCAGTCCCGCCTCGGCCCTGGTCGCGGTCGATGCCCTGCCTTCGGTCACGCCTTCGCACCGGTTGGTGTTCGTCAATGGTGGCTTCCGCGCCGACCTGTCCGCGGCGAGTGAGCGGCCCGATGGCGTCATTATCGGCAGCCTCGCCGCCGTCATGGCCAGCCACCCGGCACTGGTCGAGGCCCATCTCGGCCAGCGCGCCGACGATGCCGGCCATGGGCCGCTGGCCCTCAACACCGCCCACCTTGCCGACGGCGCGGTCCTGTACGTGCCCAAGGGCGTGTATCTGGACAAGCCGGTCGAACTGGTGATGATCGGGGCCGGCGGTCACGAGCCGCTGTCCTGGCACCCGCGCCTGCTGGTGGTGCTGGAGGAGCGCGCCGGGGCGACGCTGATCGAGCATCATTTCAGCCTGGGCGACGGTGCCGCCACCTTCTCCAACGGCGTGTCGGAAATCACCCTCGGCACCGGCGCCCGCCTCCGCCATTACAAGGCCCAGCGCGAGAACGCCGCCGCCTTCCACCTGTCCACCCTCTCCGGCCGGCTGGAGCACGATGCCTGTTACGAGGGGTTTCTGCTGACCCTGGGCGCGCGGCTCTCGCGCAACGAGGTCCGACTGGTGCTGGCTGGACCCGGAGCCGAGGCGAAGCTCAGCGGCGCCTACCTGCTGCGCGGCGAACAACTCGGCGACACCACAACGGTGATCGACCACGCCAGCCCGCGCTGCACCAGCCAGCAGCTGTTCAAAGGCGTGATCGACGACAAGGCCCAGGGCGTGTTCCAGGGCAAGGTGCTGGTGCGCCCCAATGCCCAAAAGACCGATGCCCGCCAGCTCAGCCGCGCCCTGCTGCTCTCCGACGACGCCCGCATCGACGCCAAGCCCGAGCTGGAAATTCACGCCGACGACGTAAAGTGCAGCCACGGCGCCACGGCGGGCGATCTCGACGAGGACGCGATGTTCTACCTGCGGGCGCGCGGCATCGACCGCGACGGCGCGCGGGCCCTGCTGATCGGCGCCTATGTCAACGAGGCGATCGCGGAAATTTCGTCGGAACCGGTGCGCGAGGCCTTCGAGGCGCTGGCGGACCACTGGTTGAGGAGCTGACCCATGGCCCTAAGTCGTGGTTTCCAAAGACCGCCGACCTTTGGCAGCGCCCCTGGCCTTCAGCGACCAAGGAGCCTTGCCCCTTGGGACCCCACTGGGGCCGCGGGCCCCAGACCCCATTACCGTGAAGGTGAGCCGTATGTCGCCTGATGCCAGCGATCCCCGCTGCCGGCCGATGCCGGCCCATCACGGGCTGCCCGCCGAGCCTTACGACCTCGATGCCGTCCGCGAGGATTTTCCGATCCTGAAACGGCTGGTCCACGAGCGGCCCGGCCGGCTGGGCAAACCGCTGGTCTATCTCGACAACGCCGCCAGCGCCCAGAAGCCGCGCCCGGTGATCGAGGCCATGACCCGCTGCATGGAGCTGGAGTACTCGAACGTACACCGAGGCGTACACTATCTCAGCCAGCAGACCACCGACGCCTACGAGGCGGTCCGCGACAAGGTGCAAACGCTGCTCAACGCGCCCTCGCGGGAAAACATCGTCTTCACCCGCAACGCCACCGAGGCCTTCAATCTGGTGGCGTCGACCTGGGGCCGGACGTTCCTCGGGCCGGGCGACGAAATCGTGGTCTCGGTGCTGGAGCATCATGCCAACATCGTGCCCTGGCAACTGCTCCAGACGGAAAATGGCTTCGCGATCAAGGTCATCCCCTGCGATGACCGCGGGGTGCTCGATCTCGACGCCTACGCCGCGCTGCTCGGACCGAAGACCAAACTGGTCTCGGTGACCCACGGCTCCAACGTGCTCGGCACGGTGCCGCCAGCCGCCGAGATCGTGCGCATCGCCCACGCGCGCGGCATTCCGGTGATGCTCGACGGCTCCCAGGCGGTGCCGCACATGCCGGTCGACGTCCAAGCCCTCGACGCCGATTTCTACGTCTTCACCGGCCACAAGCTCTATGGCCCGACCGGTATCGGCGTGCTCTACGGCCGCAAGGAGCTGCTGGCCAGCATGCCGCCCTACCAGGGTGGCGGCGACATGATCGCCTCGGTCAGTTTCAACGGCACGACCTACCGCGAACCGCCCTATCGCTTCGAGGCCGGCACGCCGCCGATCATCGAGGGCATCGGCCTCGGCGCCGCCATCGATTATGTCCAGACCCTCGGGCTGGCCAACATCGGCGCCCACGAACACACGCTGCTTGAGTACGCATCCGTACGCCTCGCCGCCATCGAGGGCGTACGCCTGATCGGCACCGCTCCCGGCAAGGCGGCGATCGTCTCTTTCGTCATCGAGGGCATCCACCCCCACGATATCGGCATGCTCGCCGACCAGATGGGCGTGGCGCTGCGGGTCGGACGCCATTGCGCCGAGCCGCTGATGGAACGCTTCGGGCTGGAGGCGACCTGCCGGGCCTCCTTCGGTCTTTACAACACCATCGCCGAGGCCGAAGCCCTGGTCGACGCGGTGCAGTCAGTCAAGGAGTTCTTCCGCTGATGGTCCAAGACCCGTTCGGCGATCTGCGCGAGCTTTACCAGGAAGTGATCCTCGATCACGGCAAGCATCCGCGCAACCACCGCCACCCGCCCGACGCCAGTCACGAGGCGCGCGGCGACAATCCGCTGTGCGGCGACCGCATCACGGTCTACATGCGCATGGGCGCGTCCGGCATCATCGAGGACGTTGCCTTCGAGGGCCGGGGCTGCGCGATTTCCACCGCCTCGGCCTCGCTGATGACCGAAGTGATCAAGGGCAAAAACGAGTCCGAGGCGCGGGCGCTGTTCGAGTGCTTCCACGATATGTGCACCAAGGACGACGCCGACCCCCACGCCCATGGCCCGGTCGACGAGGATGCCCTCGACCGCTTGGCCGTGCTCGCCGGCGTGCGCGAGTTTCCGGTGCGGGTCAAGTGCGCGACTCTCGCCTGGCACACCCTGGCCGCCGCGATGACCGGCGGTCTCAAAGCCTCCACCGAATGACCGAGGCCGTCATGGACGACACCCCCCAGCTTTCCGAACAAGCCACGGAAAAAACCCGCGATCAGATCCTGTTCGATCTGGTGGTCGAGCGGCTACGCCTGATCTACGACCCGGAAATCCCGGTCAATATCTATGAACTCGGGCTGGTCTACAGTATCAAGACCACCGAGGACGGGCTGGTCGAAATCGCGATGACCCTGACCTCGCCCAATTGCCCGGTCGCCGAGGAACTGCCGAACTCGGTCTACACCAACGTGATGTCGATCGACTTCGTCACCAAGTGCACCGTTGAACTGGTCTGGGAGCCGCCCTGGGACCCCAGCCGCATGACCGATGAGGCCAAGGTTCAACTGGATATGTTCTACTGATTCGCTTGCGGAGACTCCCATGGCCCAGAAGAAAGTGATGAACGTTACCGAAGCCGCCGCCGCCCGCATCCGCGAGATCATGGAAAAGCGCGACACCCCGGCGGTGGGGCTGCGCATCGGTGTCAAATCCCGAGGCTGTTCCGGCCTGAGCTACACCATGGAATATGCCGAGGAGATCAAGCCCCTCGAGGACGTGATCGAAGAGAACGGCATCCGGATTCTGGTCGATCCGACCGCCATCATGTTCCTGGCCGGCACCGAGATGGACTATGTCGAGGATGCCATGAAGGCCGGCTTCGTCTTCCGCAATCCCAACGAAACCGGCCGCTGCGGCTGCGGCGAGAGCTTCAGCGTCTGACCTCCCCAGCGTCTGGCCTCCCCGTATCGGCTCGCGCCGGCCGCAATCGCGGCCGATACGGTATCCGACGCGGTATTTTTTGGCTGCGGATGGTGGTAGGGTGCCCGTGACATCGCCTCTGTTTCGTCGTGGAGCCACCATGCGCGCCCTCTTTGCCGCCGTTTTGCTCAGTGTGATGGTTGGCCTGCCGGTGGCGGCGAATGCCCAGGGCCACACCGCCGCCCCCACCCCCGCCCATCGCTCGCAAACCCTGGGCAAGGACGCGGCGACGCTGGCGGGCGGCGTGCTCGGACTGGTGGTCGCGAGCGGCATCGTCGGCGTCGTCAATGCCGGAACCCTGGCTTTCAGCGGCACCGCGATCGTCGACGCCCTCGAAGCCGGCGCCAACCTGACGCTGCCGATGGCCTTGCTCGGCGCCGGCCTGGGCGCGGTGTTCGGGCAGGAAACCGTGCTGCGGAACATCAACTGGCTGATCGGCGGCGAGGCCGCCAAGGGCGGACACTGACACTCCCCCCTGCGATACTCCCCCCTGCCGCCGGCGCGGAGTAATCACTCTTACCTACACACATTTGCCAATTTCCCGTCGCCGTGAAGGCGGGCACACTTCACCAATCGGCTAAGCAAACAGCACCCGGAGTCGTTCTGGGGTCGGTTTTGCGCACTGCCTGGGGGGGTGACGATGGCTCGCATTCTCGTGATCGACGACGATCCGTTCGTCAGACGAACGGTCGCACTCCTCCTGCAAACTCTTGGACACGAAGCCGCCGAGGCGCAAAACGGCTTGGAGGGGGTGAAGATGCAACGGTCTCAGAGGTACGACGTGGTGATCACCGACATGGTGATGCCGGTTCAGGACGGGTTGGTCACCATCCAGATGCTCAAGCAGGAGTTCAACCGGCTTCCGATCATCGCGATGTCGGGTGGCTCCCAGTCCTACGGACATCTCCGGCTGTCCGATGCCAGCCTCGCCGGCGCCATGGTCACCCTGACCAAACCGTTCACCACCGAAGACCTCGTCGGCGCCATGCTGAAATGCCAGCAGGCCGACGACTAGCGCAAGTTGCCACCACCTTGCCTTGGGCCAGCGACACGAGGGCACCGACATGGGGTCGTCACATCAGAGGCCGCGGGTTGTCGTCATCGTCGAGGATGACTCGGACTTGCGCGACTCCATCGGAGTCCTGCTGGCAACGAGCGGGGTTCCCTCCCGGCAGTACGACTCCGCGGAAACCTTTCTCGCCGACCCCCGGGCCTTCGACGATTTGGGCTGCCTGCTGGTCGACCAGTATTTTCCCGGCATGAGCGGTGTCGACCTGCTCCGCCGGTTGTCCGCCGATGGCCGCCTGCCTCCCGCGATCCTGTTCTCGGCCTGCCTGACCGAACGGATCGCCCTCGAAGCCCGGATGGCCGGAGCCCTGGCGGTGCTCGACAAGCCGGTCGGACCGGTCGCCCTGCTCACCCAGTTGTCGAACGCGCTCAGCTTCGCGGCGGCGTCATGACAACGCCCCTTCAATGTCGCTTGTGATGAACCCGGCAGTCTGCTAGCAACAGGGCCTGTCGTGCCGAACAGGCGATATTGGAGCCAAAGGCGTTTAGATGGCGATCACAGTATCCCGCTCTGGCGCCGTCCTGACCGTCAGCGACGGTAAGACGAGCCGCACCGTCGAGTACAAGCACATCCGGGCCGCGGCTCTGGTGGCTGACCGCATCACCACCGACAAGGTGTTCGCCCGCCAGTGGCTTCAGGAAGAGGGTCGCCCCGCGCCGACCTCCCCCAGTCTCAAGGATAGCGCCGACACCACCGGACACTGACGCCTCTGTCAGGTGACCTGGAACCATTGGTCAGGACTTAATGTCGTCACAGTCGCCGCCCCTCGACAGCATCGCCTCCGACGCCGAGAAACTGTCGGGAGGGGTGGCCCTAACCTTCCCCGATCCCGGCCACATCTGGATCGTCGTGCCCGATGGCGCCCTGCCCGGTTCGGACAGCGGCCCGAGCACCCTCGCCTCGATGAAGTTGCCGGGCAAGCGCCACGCCGTGCTGCTGGTCCGGCAAATCTTTCTCAAGCAGGGAGTGTGCGTCTTCAATGTCGACGGCAAACGCGTTCTGGTCGAGTTCCAGCCCGCGATCATCGCCGGCCGCAGCAAGGATGGCAAAGTCTTCGCCCGGACCGACAGCGCACTGTCGCTGACCGACGCCGCCCCCGAGCCCGAGCCCCCCGAAGTCCCCGATCCCGGCGAGTTGCTGGAGAGCCTGGAAAGCTCGACCAAAACCCTGGCCTCGATCGACGATCTGCTTTCGGACCCGAGCGCGATTTCATCGACCGATGAAAAGACCCGCAACGAGGCGCGCGAAAAGCTGCTGGCGGCCAAGGACAAGGCGCTGGCCGGGCTGGGCTCGCTGTCGGCGATTCTGGCCGAGGGCGACCATGGCGACCGGGAAGACTGGCTGGCCAGGGTGGCCGAGGCCAGCGGCTCGATGGTCGAGGACATGGCCGATCTCGATGGCCTGCCCGAAGAGGCCAAGGCCGGCAAGCTCAAGGCCCTGGAAAACCTCAAGCAGACCGTGGCCCGCTATTTCGCCACCGTCGACCCCAACTCACCGGTGGTGCAGAAATTTTCCTCCGGCATCAGCGAACTGGTGCTCAAGGAGCGGCGGGAAGTCGTCCAATCCAAGAAAGACACCCTGGAGAAGGACCTGGAGGAGGCGTATTCGGCGCTGATTTCTGTCGTGCAGTCGGCGATGCCCAAGGGCTCCAACGTCTCGCTGCTGCCCCTGCCCCGAATCGAGCCCACCCACGGTGGCTGGGGCAAGATCGTGTTCAACATGTGCCATCTGGTGATGGCCGTGCAGCATGGCGGCTTCCATATGCGACTCGAGATCGACCGGCGCAACAAAAGGGCCTGGAACGATCTGCGCGCCTGGGAAGACCGCAACCCGCCGCAGATTCACATCGTCTCCCAGTCCGTCAACGACCGGACCCACGGGATCAGACGCAAAAGTCCGCCGAAAGAAAAGATCGATCCCACCGATTTCTTCACCTGATGACGGCGCCGTTCCGGAACCTCCTCGCCATGAATGACGCCAAACCCGACACCATCCTCACCCATGCCGGCTCGTCGCCCTTCGAGCAGCATGGCATCGTCAATCCGCCGGTCTATCACGCCTCGACGGTGCTGTTTCCCACCCTGGCGGCGCTGGAGGCGGCCGACGCCAATCCGTTCGAGGTGGTCAATTACGGCCGGATCGGCACCCCGACCAGCTTCGCCTTCGAACGCGCGGTCGCGGAACTGGAGGGCGGATACCGGGCGGTGACCGCCGCTTCCGGTCTCGCGGCGATCGCCACCGCGCTGCTGGCCTTCACCAAGGCCGGCGATCACGTTCTGATCACCGACACCGCCTATGGCCCGACCCGGCGCTTCGCCAACGAGACCCTCGGCCGCTACGGGGTGAGTGTCGACTATTACGATCCTTGCATCGGCGCCGGCATCGACGCCCTGATCCGTCCCGAAACCAGCGTCGTCTACCTGGAATCCCCGGGGTCTCTGACCTTCGAGGTTCAGGACGTGCCGGCGATCGCCGCCGCCGCCAAGCGCGCTGGCGCCACGGTGCTGATGGACAACACCTGGGCGACGCCGCTCTATTTCCGGCCGTTCGACCATGGCGTCGACGTCTCGATTCACGCCGCGACCAAGTACATCGTCGGTCATTCCGACGCCATGCTCGGGCTGATGGTCTGCAATCAGGCGAGTTGGGAGACGGTCAAGCGCGCGGCCGTGCGTTGTGGCACCGCCGCCGGTCCCGACGACATCTATCTGGGCCTGCGCGGCCTGCGCACCCTCGGCGTCCGGCTGAAACGCCATGGCGAGGCCGGGTTGGCCCTCGCCGACTGGCTGTCGCGGCAGCCCGAAGTGGTGCGGGTGCTTCATCCCGCCCGCCCCGGCGATTCCGGCCATGCCCTGTGGCGCCGGGATTTCACCGGCACCAGCGGCCTGTTCGCGGTGGTGCTGGAGCCCTGCGCCAAGAGCGCGGTCGCCGCCCTGCTCGACCATCTGGAACTGTTCGGCCTCGGCTACAGCTGGGGCGGCTTCGAAAGCCTCGCCCTGCCCGTTCATCCCGGCCGGGTGCGCAGCGCCACCGGTTGGAGCGACCCCGGCCCGCTGCTCCGCTTCCATGCCGGGCTTGAGGACATCGACGACCTGATCCGCGATCTCGACGCCGGCTTCGCCCGGTTGCGTCACGCCCGGAGATGACATGACCACCGACTATTCCGCCCTGCTCGAAGCCGTGACCTTCAATGCCGACGGGCTGGTTCCGGCGATCGCCCAGCAGGCCGAGACCGGCGAAGTGTTGATGATGGCCTGGATGAACCGCGAGTCGCTGCTAGAGACCGTCACCACCGGCCGGGTCTGCTACTGGTCCCGCTCGCGCAAATCCCTGTGGCGCAAGGGCGAAAGCTCGGGCCACGTCCAGCGCCTGAAAGACCTGCGCATCGACTGCGACGGCGACACCCTGCTGCTGCTGATCGACCAGACCGGCGCCGCCTGCCACACCGGCCAGCGCACCTGTTTTTATCGAAGCATCCAGGATGTCATGGGGTCTGGGGCCGCCGGCCCCAGTGGGGTTCAGGGGTAAAACCCCTGATCGCCGAAGGCAAGGCCCCAGGGCGCCGCCCTGGACCCGCCAAAGGCCGGGGGCCTTTGGAAACCTGTTCTTCTTTACGGCAGGGGCGCGCCCAGGGCCAGCAAGTCGGCCAGCCGGTCCGGCGGTAAGGGCCGGGCGTAGCGGTAGCCCTGGCCGTATTTGCAGCGCAGACGGCGCAGAAAGCTTTCCTCGACCTCGGTCTCGATGCCTTCGGCCACCACCGCCATGTTCAGCAGTTCGGCGAGCTTGGCGATCAGTTCGACGATCGCGGCCTTTTCCTGCCCCTCGCTGATCGCCTGGACGAAGCCCTTGTCGATCTTGAGCGTATCGGCGGGCACCCGGTGGAGATAACTGAGCGAAGAATAGCCGGTGCCGAAATCGTCGATCGAGAAATGGACGCCCAGGTCCTGGATCGCGCGCATCACCGGTTCGGCCTCGTTCTGCTCGAACATCATGACGCTTTCGGTGATCTCCAGCTTGAGCGCGGCGGGAGGCATCCCGGTTTTCCGCAACACCTGTTCGACCAGGGCAAAGAGATCGTCGTCACGCAACTGCTGGGTCGACACGTTGACGCTGGTGAACAGGCTGTCATAGCCGGAATACTGGCGCCGCCACGCCATCAATTGCACGGCCGCCGTTTCCATCACCCAACGGCCGATCGGCACGATCAGCCCGGAATCCTCGGCGAGCGGAATGAAGTCGAGCGGCGGCACCAATCCGCGCTCCGGATGCTCCCAGCGGATCAGCGCCTCGACTCCGGCGATGCGGCCGCTCTCCAACTCCACGATCGGCTGATAGAACAGCCGGAATTGCTGGTCCTCAAGGGCGCGGCGCAATTCGGACTCGGTCTGGGCCTGCTTGAGCGCGCGGTCGCGCAAGCGGGTGTCGAAGACTTCGGCCCGCGCCCGGCCGCCGCTCTTGGCCCGGACCATGGCCAGGCTGGCGTCGCGCAGCATGTCCTCGGCCCGCAGGTATCCCGAAATGCTGAGGGCGATGCCGGTCGAGGCGCTCAGCACGATCTCGCGGTTATCGAAATGGAACGGCCGGGCCACCGCCTCGGCGGCGCGTTGCGAATCGATGAGCGCCGCCGACGGGTCCTCGATCTCGCCGACCAGCAGGCCGAACTCGTCGGCGCTGAGCCGGGCCACGGTGTCGCCCGGGCGCAATTGGCGCAGCAGCCGGGCCGCGGTGGTGGTCAGCACCAGATCGCCGAAGTCGGAACCGAGACTGTCGTTGACGGTCTTGAAGCGGTCGAGGTCGATCAGCATCACCGCGAAGTGCCGGCCGCCGCCGCCGATCCGGCCCAGCGCCTGCTCGATCCGGTCGATCAGCAGAGAGCGGTTGGGCAGGCCGGTGAGCCCGTCGTGAAAAGCGTTGTAGCGCAGGCGGACCTCGGCCCGCTTGCGCGCGGTGATGTCGGTGACCGAACCGGCGATGCGGACCGGCCGGCCGTCGCCGTCGCGCACAGCCATCGCCCGGATCAGGCACCATGCCGCCGAGCCATCGGCCTGACGCAGGCGCACCTCATGCTCAAGATGCGCGCTTTCGCAGCACAGATGCCGGCGCAGCGCCAGATTGAGTCCGGCGCGGTCCTCGGGCATCACCAGCCGGTACCAATCCCTCAGCCGGTTTTCCAGGGCGACATCGTCGTAGCCGAGCATGGACATGCAGCGGGGCGAGAGGTAGGTCTCGCCGGTATCGAGCCGCCAATCCCACAGCCCGTCATTGGCGCCACGCGCGGCCAGGGCATAGCGCTCCTCGCTCTGACGCAACTCCTGCTCGGCGGTCTTGCGTTCGGTGATGTCGGCCTGGGAACCGATCATGCGCACGGCGGTGCCGTCATCGTCGCGCACGGTCATGCCGCGGCAAACCATCCAGCGCAGCGCGTCCCGGGCATCGCGGATGCGGTACTCGATCTGGAATGACTGCATCGGCACCCCGGAGGGCCGCAATTGCTCATCCAGGGTGGCCTGAAGCCAGATCAGGTCGTCGGGATGCACCCGGTCCAGCCACTCCTCGGGCGAATCGCCGATCTGCTGGGGGGTGAAACCGAGAATCGCCTTCCAGCGCGGGGAATACTCGACCTTGCCGGTCGCGAGGTCCCAGTCGTAAAGCCCGTCGGAGGCCGCCGCCGCCGCGAGGGTGTAGCGCTCCTCGGCGAGGCGCAGCCGCTGCTCGGCATGCTTCAGCTCGCCGATGTCCGAAACCGTGCCGGCCAGCCGGGCGATACCGCCATCCATGCCGGCGACGCCGAGTCCGCGACACGCCAGCCAGCGCCAGCCGCCGCCCTCGCCGCGCACCCGGTGCTCAAGGAGAAAGGGCCGGCCGGGCGCCTCTTGCTGGCCCTCGAAACAGGCGCGCAGCCAGATCAGGTCCTCGGGATGGACCCGCGACAGCCAATCGTCGACCCGGGAATCGGCGCGGGAATCGGCGCGGGGGCCGGCTCCCCCGTCCTCCAGACCGACCAAAACCCGGAAACGCGGCGAGCAGAAGAAGCCGCCGCCGGACACGTCCCAATCCCACACCCCATCGGAACCGGCACGCTGTGCCAGCTCGGTGCGCCCGGTCTGCGGCAGTGAAGGTGGCTCGGTCTCTCGTGTCATCTATCCGGTCGGCTTCAATAACCGGGGTTCTAGGCTCAAACCCTCGAAATTTCCAGACTCGTTTATAATCAATCGGTTGCTGTAAATTTGATGGTCGCGTGCCGTAGCCGGTCAGTCTTTCCAGAAGCCGTCGAACCGATTTGGGGCGAGCTGGGTGTAGA
>CAIOBP010000113.1 GCA_903856295.1 uncultured Rhodospirillales bacterium
GCCAAGCGGCAGGTCGGCGCCGAGGGATGGTCTCTCCGGTCTCACCAAGGGATAAATGATGGGAGGCCGGCGTCCGGCGTCAGGGGCAGGCAGCTACTTCAACGCGAGTTCTAACCCACGAGTCGCAGCGACGGGCCTTATGTCTGGGCTATTGTAAATGAGGTCTGGGAGAAAGACTTGCGCCCTCATTATGAGGCAGAGAAAGCCTTTGCAGAGAAGGCAAGAACGGAAAGTCTTGTAGACCTGCGTGCAAAAGTTGATTCAGGGGATAGCGATGCCGCCGTGCAGCTTAAGCAGGAGATGTATCTTTCAATGCTGGCGGATCTAATCAGTAGTTCGCGCAGCCGGATAGGCAAATCTCTCAAGGTCAGGAAAGATAAGGTCGGAATCGAATCCATGCTTAATCCATCCCGTGTCTTGGAAAGCCTCCGCGTCAGAGGGCTTGTCGAGAGGCGCGCGTATAATGGGCGCGGTGCTTCAGTGCGCCTCACGGACGCAGGGCGGGTTCTGGCTCACAAGCTGATAGAAGCGAAGGAATAGACTTTCCCTAAATACGGACGCAAAATAACACTTTGCCCAGCACTGCCCATAAATTATTACTTATGACCAGTAAGTGCATTCATTACTTCTTCGCCCAAAGCCCTGTATCTTGAGCCGTCAGGCTTGGTTATAAAGCCAGCAATCGGTTTGCCACCCTTCCACAGACCTTCGAAGCGAACACCTGCGGAGTTGCTTACTTCACCCTGGCCGTCTGGCTGGTCATCTCGCCATTCACCATCGTAACGGAGGCCTGTTGGGGTGATTATAACCCCATGCCCAAGTTTTTTGCCGTCATGCCACCCACCCTCGTAACGCGTACCATCTGAGGTGAGTTCTACACCATGGCTGCTCTTTTGTCCGTCTCGCCACTCGCCATCATAACGAGTCCCATCTGCAGAAATTTCGACTCCATGCCCATCGCGGCGACCATCCCTAAAGTTGCCCTCAAAACTACCCAACAAGGACGATATCTGTTTTCCATGACCGTTCAACTCGCCGTCCAGATACTCTCCCTCCTGCCTAACTTCGCCAAATGTAATTCCCAGAGCAATATGGTTTGTTATCCCAAAGCCATTCTTCTTCCCTCCAATGAGGTGACCGGTATATGACACCTCAAGCTTACCCTCCCTATACGTTAAAAGCGTCCCTGCGCCATTAGCACGGTCTTCCTTGCACTGACCATCCCACGAAACAGACTCATTATATGGCGTCGGTTCAGCCCAAACTTGGCACCCAGTTTTATTGTCAGTCAACCATCTTCCTTGAGAAATCTCTCGCTCCCACGCCAATAGCTGTAGTTTGTCAAGCTCTATGCGCCTACATGTTGAAAACTGTGAATATTTGTCTAATATCTGCTTCAGGAGGTACTCTTCTTCTGGTGTTTTGACGGCCTTCCGCGCAAGAGAACCCTCAATGGCAGATTCTTGCGGTGTAAGTGTTGAGCATTTTGATAATAATATTTCCTCAATTGAAGGCGCATCCTTGCTCAGACCGTATTTATTCTCTTCATCATATTTAAGCAAATATGAATCCTGTGAGCTATGAGACATAACCATATCAATGTAAAACTGCGGAATCTCCATTTCATTGAGGTAGTTGCGGACCTTCTCCATTACACTTTTTTGCAGTACCTCGCGCTCAGTGTCGGGTATTTTCTCCGCTTCGGCAGCCGGCAGATACGGTCTGTGGAGTGCAATTAAGTTTCCTGAGCGCCCTACGCCACCAGCGAATATAAGAAAGCATGCGCTTGCACATACAAGGTTTGAATCGTCCTTTGGCTTAGCCCGGTTGTCAATGAGTGGCGGGTAATTACCGATTTTCATCGGAACTATTGTTTCAAGTCGAAGTTTTCGAATTAGGCGGCCAATTCTTATTGCCTCATCGACGTTTCCACCCTTTGACAAAAGAATGACGGATCGAGGGTTCCCGCTACTGTTAAATGCATTCCGATATGTATTCAGGAAGCGCACTGCGTCGCCTTGTTCGATTTTGCCCTCAATTTTTATAGGCGACACCACCCCTTCAATAGCTGGCAATATCTCAATTGTCGCGCTTGAAGCAGTCCTAGGAGGCGCTAATGCCAAAATGGCAAATACGATAACGGCTGGCCTAAGAAGCAGTTGTGAGAGCATTGTCGACTCCGCGAACGCCCGCATCATTGCCTGCGCGCCTAAGTTAATCCTTACCCCGCCGTCAACCCAATGGCTATGGGGAGCGTGTGCGATTCAAGGACTAGTTCTCAATATGGCGCGGCAAGCTGTCGCGGTCACAGGGTGCAATCCACCCTCATCCACCCCAATCCGGGGACAGCTTTTCCGTATAATTTCCGTACGAGACGACAAAGGCCGCTCGAAGGCGGCCTTAAGTCATTGAAAAGCTTGGCGTCCCCAACGAGATTCGAACTCGTGTCGCCGCCGTGAAAGGGCGGTGTCCTAGGCCTCTAGACGATGGGGACGTCGGGCCGGGAGAGAGTTAGCCAACCCATCCTGGCGAATCAAGGACTTTTGCCGGGGATGCGGAATCTTCGTCTCCGAGACGCCGGCTGGGGTGTCTTTCTTGACACAGGGGGGCAGCTTATGGCGCATTGACGGCGAGGCCCTCTTGATCATGTTGATTCCCATGCGCTAGGTCTGGAATCGCTAGGGGCACCCTGTGTGTTGGGCGGCTGGAATTATTGAGCGACTGACCGTGCGGACTGGAATGCAGCGCAGCTTGATGTCGATGCTGGCGGTGGCCGGCTTGGTCGCCGGATTCACGGTGTCGCCTGCCGCACCCTGGAGCGGGTCCGGGCCGGTGGCGCTTGCCCAGTCCGTCTCGATGAGCGAGGACGCCCGGCCCACCGTCGTCGGCTCCCGGATCGGCATTCACCCCGACAAGACCCGCATGGTGCTGGAGATCACCGGCCGCGTCGCCTTCCGCACCTCGGCGCAGGACGGCGAACGGGTGGTGATCGACCTGCCGAACACCAGTTGGTCGGGCTCCGAAAGCCCCAAGCCCGGGCGCGGCGTGATTCGCAGCTACCACACCGAACAGGGACCGTCGGGAACATTGCGGCTGGTGCTGCTCCTTGCGCAGCCGGCCAAGCTCGGCTCGGCTTTCCTGATGCCGCCCTCCGAGGGGTACAAGCTCCGCCTGGTGCTCGACCTCGAGCCGGGCGCTCCGGGCCCGATTCAGCCGGAGAAGCCCCGGGAGCGCGTGACCGTCGCGCCCCTGCCGGTCGTGACGCCGCCACCGGCGATCGCTGTCAAACCGGTGCCGGCTTTCCTGCCGCCGCCGCCAGCCCCGGTGACGCAAGCGCCGCCCCCTCCCCCGCCTGCGCGGATGCTCGGGGTTCCGGCCAGCCTGCAACCCGGCGCGGCGGCGTCGTCACCGCCGGTACCGCTGGTGACCACGGCCTCGGTCCGCCCACCCCCGCCGCCACCGCCGTCCATGGCCCCCCTGGCCCCTCTGGTGGCCGCCCCCGGCGTCCCGGCGAAACCGCACCGGACGACGCCTTCGGGCAAGCCGGTCGTGGCGCTGGACCCCGGACATGGCGGCGTCGACCCCGGCGCCACCGGCATCAACGGCATTCACGAAAAGGATATCACCCTGGCCACCGCCTTCGAGGTGCGGCGGCAACTGGAGGCCAGCGGCCGCTTCCGGGTGATGATGACCCGCGAGGAGGACGAGTTCGTGCCCCTGCGCGAGCGGGTGGCCCGGGCACGGCAGGCCGGCGCCGACCTCTTCATTTCCCTGCACGCCGACAGCATCGCCAAGAGCGAAATTCACGGCTTGTCGATCTACACCCAGTCGGACACCGGCTCCGACCACGAGGCCGAAACCCTGGCCGCCAAGGAAAACCGCGCCGACGCCATCGGCGGCATCGACCTCAGCCATGAGAACGATCAGGTCGCGACCATCCTGATCGATCTGGCCCAGCGCGACACCCGCAATCACTCGCACCGCTTCGCCACCATGGTCCTGCGCGACGCCGGACGGGTGCTGCCGCTGCTGCCCAAGCCCGACCGCTCGGCGGCCTTCGCGGTGCTGACCGCCCCCGACGTGCCTTCGGTCCTGATCGAGATGGGCTACCTGTCCAATGCCAAGGACGCCAGCCTGCTGACCCAGGCCCAGCACCGCCAGCGTCTGGCCGGCATTCTGGCCCACTCGGTCGAGGGCTATTTCAACTGGCGCAGTGGCGGGCGGCGGCAATAGAGCGTGATGCTCTGACCTTTTGTTTTTAGAGCGGAGTCACGCTACCGGGCGATGCCACCCCTTCACGACCCGCTCTAGCGCCCAGGCGACGCTCGGTGTCAGGGCAGCGTTTGCTGAATGACCTCGAGCAGCCTGATGACATCGATCGGCTTGCTGACGAACTCGGTGAAACCGGCGGCGCTCAGGCGCAACAGATCGCTCTGAGTCGCCTCGACGGTCAGGCCGACCACCGCGACTCCGGGCTCGCAGCCGGCCAGACAGCCGGCCCGAATCATCCTCACGACATCGCTCTCGGCCGTGGCCGGCGGCTGAACATCCATCAGGATGAGACTGATCTTGCGTTCGCGCAGAATCCGGAGCGCCGAGGCGCCGTCGGTCGCCGAGACCGTGGCAAAACCGTAGCGCCCGAGCATGGTCACCAGCAGTTTCAAACTGAAGGGATCGCGCTCGGCCACCAGAATGGTCGGCGACGGCACGTTTGAGAGGCGGGCGCGCTGGGCCACCGTCTCCGCGAGATCGCCATCGCTGCCCACCACGACGAACGAGGCGGTGAAGAAAAAGCGCGCGCCCATGTTCGGCGCCGACTCCAGCCAGATTTCGCCGCCCAGCACCGCCACCAACCGCTTGGCGATGGCCAGCCCGAGCCCGGTGCCACCAAAGCGCCGGGTGGTCGAACTGTCGGCCTGCTCGAAGATTTCGAAGATACGGTCACGGTCTTCCGGGGCGATCCCAATGCCGGTGTCGCAAATCTGGAACAGCAGTTCGGTCCTGTTCCCCTGGCATTTGCCCTTTTGCACCCGAACATCCACCCGGCCGCTATCGGTGAACTTGAGGGCATTGCCGATCAGGTTGACCAGCACTTGGCGCAGCAGCGCGCTTTCTCCCTCCAACCACCGCGGAATGTCGGGCGCCACCGTCAGGTTCAGGGTCAGCCCCTTCTTGAGCGCCTCGCCCAGAAACGGCTTGACCACCGTGGCCAGCTCCCGGCGCAGCTCGAAGGTCCGCCCCTCCAGCAGCAGCCTGCCGGCTTCGATCCTGGAAAAGGTGAGAATATCCTGAATCAGATGCAGCAGATTCTCGCTCGCCTGACTGATGATCTCGAGATGCTCCTGCCGCTCGGGCACGCTCTCGTCGGCGCGCAACAGGGTGGCGAAGCCCGAGATGGCATTCAGCGGCGTGCGCAGCTCATGACTCATGTTGGCGAGAAAGGCGCTCTTGGCGGCGTTGGCCGCTTCCGCCAGCTTCTTGGCCTCGCGCACCTGATCGAGCGCGGCGCGGTCCTCGGTGACGTCCCAGGCATTGCCGAGCATCCGCACCGCGTGCCCGGCGGCATCGCGGCGGATGACCCCGGTGATCTTCAGCACCCGCGCGCCGGATTCGGTGGGCAGGAGCTGGAATTCGGTGGTGAACAGGTCTCCGGTCGCCAGGGCCTCGTGATAGTCCCGTTCGACTCGCTGGGTGTCTCTGGGGTGGATCAGGGCCAGCCAGTCTTCCAGACTCCCGATCCCCTCCCCGCCACCCAGGCCGAACAGCCGGGCCATTTCAAGGCTCCAGGAGATGCGGCCGGAGACGACGTCCAGGTCCCACAGACCGACCCCAGCCATGCTGCTGGTCAGGCGCTCCAGGTCTTCGTTCCGCTCGCGCAGCTGGCGGGAGACCAGTCCGAGCTTCAGGTGATGGCGCACCCGCGCCGAAACCACCGGCGGCGAGAACGGCTTGTGGATGAAATCGTCGGCCCCGATGGACAGGGCGTACGCCTCGTCGGATTCCCGCTCCAGGCTGGTGAGGAAGATCACCGGAATATTGCAGGTCGCCGGCGCGGCCTTGAGCTGGCGGCAGACCTCGAAACCATCCAGCCCCGGCATCACGACGTCGATCAGGACCAGATCCGCCTCGCCGCCGGCCGCGAAATAATCCAGCACCGGCATGCCGTCGTCGAAGGCGGCAACCCGATAGTCGGTCTCGAGGAAATCCTGGAGGATCAGCAGGTTGTCCGGCTGGTCATCGGCGATTACGATCCGGGGTCTGGCATCGGTCATCGAGCACCGCCGGAGTCGGCCAGGGACCAGTGCTCGAGCGCGCTCAGGGTCTGCTCAAGGGCAGTCGCGAGTTGCCGCCCGAGAGTCAGGGCATCCGGCGCCTGGACGTGGGCGGCCCGCTCGGTGCGCGCGGCCAACTCCCGCAGCGGTGACGCCATCAGATTGCCGGCGGTGCCCTTGAGCGTATGGGCCAGCACCGCGAGTTGCATCATGTCGTGAAGGTCCACCGCCGCCCTCAACTTGGCCGGGGTGCCGGCATTGCTGCTCCGGATCGTGGCCATGAGGCGGGCGACGAAGCTCTCGCGATTGCCATAGCGGGCCATCAGGCCGGACCAATCGACCGCCGCCGCCGGCTCCTGGGGCAACCGCCGGGCATGGTGGCGAATCGCCGCGACCAGCACCTCGAGATCGAACGGCTTGGGCACATGATCGGCCATGCCGGCGGCGAGACACAGCGCCCGCTCCTCCGGCTCGGTGTTGCCGGTCAGCCCGATCACCGGCAGGGCCGGAGCCAGTTCGTGAATCCGGGCCGTGGTCTGATAGCCGTCCATGTCCGGCATCTGGATATCGGTGAGCAGGATATCGAAGGCGTCCGCCCCATCCCGCCGGACCCGCTCGACCGCCGCCCCGCCGGAGTCCACACAGGTCACCCGCGCGCCCTGACGGCTCAGCAAGCCCTCAAGCAGCACCTGATTGACCGGACAATCGTCGGCGGTGAGAATCCGTCATCCGGCGAGGCACGGCCCCGCAACGCCCCCCCTGGTCTCCGCGTCACGGCCGCTGTCGGGCGACATGTCCAGCTGTTCCACCATGCAACCTCAAAGGGCCAAAAGGACGGGGGGGGGCCAAAGGGACGGGTTCGTTCAGACCAACACCCCCGGACTGCGGGAGGCCGAAGCGGGCAAGGCGGCGGCGCTGTGGTAGGAGTTAAGCGCCGAGGCCCAAGGTTCAATATGTAAACCGGCACCGAGGCTTTCCTGGGACAATCTCTGGGCGGTGAAGCCGGCGCTGGACTGGGTCCGCACCCCCGCGCCGGCAACGGGAGCCGGAGCGGCGGCACTCCCGGCGGCGGCAGCCTGTCCGGTTTCCGGCTGGTGAGACGTCCGCGCGGTTGCGCCGCCGACGCCGGCCCGGCCGTTGTCCGCCGCGTCGTCGCCACGATCGGTGCGACGCGTGACCGGGGTTCTAGGCTCAAACCCTCGAAATTTCCAGACTCGTTTATAATCAATCGGTTGCTGTAAATTTGATGGTCGCGTGCCGTAGCCGGTCAGTCTTTCCAGAAGCCGTCGAACCGATTTGGGGCGAGCTGGGTGTAGA